>SVMD01000013.1 GCA_015067615.1 Oscillospiraceae bacterium | reverse complement strand
GCTTTCCCCCTGAGCCCAACGGCTATCTGCACATCGGCCACTGCAAGGCCCTGACCATCGACTTCGGCACCGCCGAGAAGTTCGGCGGCATCTGCAACCTGCGTATGGACGACACCAACCCCACCAAAGAGGATGTGGAGTTCGTGGAGGCCATCAAGGAGGATATCCACTGGCTGGGCTTTGACTGGGGCGACCGCTTCTTCTACGGCTCCGACTACTTTGAGAAGGATTACGAGTATGCCGTGGAGCTGATCAAGAAGGGCCTGGCCTACGTCTGCGAGCTGACCCCCGAGGAGTTCAAGGCCAACCGCGGCGACGTGAACACTCCTGCCGTCTCCCCCTGGCGTGACCGCCCCATGGAGGAGAGCCTGGACCTGTTTGCCCGGATGCGTGCCGGTGAGTTTGAGGATAACAAATATACCCTGAGAGCCAAGATCGACCTGGCCTCCGGTAACTTCAACATGCGTGACCCGGTCATCTACCGGATCCGCCACATGCACCATCACCGTCAGGGTGACAAGTGGTGCATCTACCCCATGTACGACTTCGCCCACCCCATCCAGGACGCCCTGGAGGGCATCACCCATTCTCTGTGCTCCCTGGAGTTTGAGAACCACAGACCCCTGTATAACTGGGTTGTGGACAACGTCTCCGTGCCCCACAAGCCCCGGCAGATCGAGTTCGCCCGCCTGGGCATCGACCACACCGTGCTTAGTAAGCGGAAGCTGAGAAACCTGGTGGAAACCGGTGTTGTCTCCGGCTGGGATGATCCCCGGATGCCCACCCTCTGCGGTCTGCGCCGCCGTGGCTACACCCCTGCCTCCATCCGCAATTTCTGCGAACGTGTGGGCGTTGCCAAGTCCCCCAACACCATCCCCTATGCCTTCCTGGAGTTCTGCCTCCGGGAAGACCTGAACGAGACCGCCGCCCGTGTCATGGCCGTTCTGAAGCCTGTGAAGCTGACCATCACCAACTACCCCGAGGGTCAGTCCGAGACCATGGTGGTTGAAAACAACCCCAACCATCCTGAGGACGGCACCCGTGAAGTGACCTTCTCCCGTAACCTGTGGATCGAAGCTGACGACTTCCTGGCACAGCCCATCCCCAAGTACAAGCGCCTGTACCCCGACGGCCCTGAGTGCCGCCTGAAGGGTGCCTACCTGATCAAGTGCACCGGCTGTGTCACCGACGAGAACGGCAATGTGGTGGAAGTTCTGGCCACCTACGATCCTGAGTCCCGGGGCGGCGACCCCGCCGACGGCCGGAAGGTCAAGGGCGCTACCATCCACTGGGTGGATGCCGAAACTGCCGTGGACGCCGAGGTCCGTCAGTACGATAACCTCTTCGACGACGCCGATCCCGATGCCGCCGGCAAGGACTACCTGGCCTGCCTGAACCCCCATTCCCTGGAGGTCCTCACCGGCTGTAAGGTGGAAGCAAGCCTGAAGAATGCCAAGGCTCCCGCTTCCTTCCAGTTCATGCGCCTGGGCTACTTCTGCCCCGACAGCAAGGACTGCTCCCCCGAGCACCTGGTGTTCAACCGCAGCGTCAGCCTGAAGGACTCCTTCAAACCCGGTAAGTAAGAATTTTTGAGTGCCGCAGGTGATCTGCGGCACTCTTTTTCTGTAAAATGAAAAATAATCCTTTCCAAAACTACGTTTTTCCTGTATAGTAGTAGCATCTATCTGCTTTAGGAGTGAATGTCATGAAAAATCCCGCAATTTTCCTGCTCCCCATGATTATTATCGTCCTTTTCGCCTTTGTCGGCGGCCGTCTGATGGCCTCCGGTGCCATCAGTCCCACCACCATGATCATCATCGCCGTAGGCGCTTTCCTTCTGATGATGCTGGTCCGGCCCAAGAAACAGGCCCCTTCAGGCAATGCCGATACCACCCTGGCTCTGCTGGGTGATTTCTCCAAGGACGCCTTTTCCCAGGATGAGCATCTGAACACCCAGTTCCAGTCCGCTCTGTCTGATTACGTCAACTCCATGCCCAAGGCTGCCCAGAAGAAGCTGGAAAATCTTCAGCCTCAGTGCAAGACTGACGCCGACACCTACGCTGTTTCCCTGGTTCTGGGTCTGGTAAAGTCCAGCACCGGCGATTATGCGGGTGCCATCAAGCTGTTCAACCAGGCCGTGATTCTCAACCCCACCGCTGATCTGGCTGATCTCATCGGCTCCACCCAGCAGCGCATCGGTGAGCTGGAGGCCGCGCTGGACTCTTATGCCTTCGCCCTGGACCTGGATCCCGATAACATCAACATCCGCGGAAAGTTGGCCACTGCCTATGTGGCCGACGGCGATTTTATCTCGGCCATTGATCACGCCCAGATGGTTCTGGACCGGGATGAGAATCATGCCTCCGCCCTGGCTACCATCGCCATCTGCCACGGCTGCCTGGATCACGCCGACCTGTATTCCGGCTATACCGCCCGGGCTGTGGAGAACGGCTACAAGGAAGAGAAGATCACCGCCACCGTTGATGCTCTGAAGAAGAAGTATAAGAAGACCATAGAGTCCCTGAAATGATTCTGACAGCAAAATTCCCGCACCAATCGGTGCGGGAATTTTTTCTTTAAGGCATATAGGCCTTGTCGCCGCCGGGGAATTCGATGTAGTCCACATCCGCAAAGGAAATGGGAACGTCAAATTCCATATTGCTGACACATTCACCTTCCTGATAGGAACCGGAGGAGAAACGGGCCAGCACCCGGCTGCCGTCCTTTAATACCACATAGATGGGATCCAGCATGATGCCCTCCCAGAAGCCGGTAAGGGGCTCCTCACACACCAGTGTTGCCGTCAGGGCCCGCAGCCGGAAGGAGGTAACCTGTACCGCAATGTTAAAATTGTGCTGTCCGGACTGCCGCCGGGCGGTACAGCGGACAGGAGAGGAAAGCATTTCCACCTCCCGGGTCACCGGGTCCGTATCGGGCAGGGTAAAGGTAAATGTCCACTCCCCTTCTGCCTGTATTTCAGCGGGGCTTTCCGGTCCCGCATCTCTCAGGAATGTGTTCAGGGTGATGGTTTTCTCAGTCTTGTCCGTCAGGGCGGAATTCATTTTTTCCGGGTCGCTGATACTGATCTCCAGCAAGAGACGTACTGTGTTATCCGTGGGGTCATCGTCCTCCAGAGTCCGCCAGCCGCCGCTCCGAATGGTGATATCCCCGTCGTCGATATCCTCGCCAAAAATATCCAGAGGCACTTCGCGGAAGTCATAGCGGGGCTTATCCAGCACCACATCTTCCGGGGCGTCCACCCGGAAGGTGAAATAGGCCACGAAGCCGTCGGTGATGGCGCTTTCCAGGGTCACGGTGTAGCCATTGCTGGTAACACTTTGATTGATGGGCGTCAGGCTGTTTTCCAGCAGGATAAGCTGATTTTCCGAAATGTCCGCCACAACCTCCTTGTTGGAGAAGAAATCCCGGAACCAGTCGTCGTAGGTCATGATATTTTCCGCGGCAAAGACGCTCATGGTCAGCAGCACCGTGATCACCGCCGCCGTCAGCAGCCGCATGCCCCATCTGCGGATGGGCTTTGTCGTATTGATTTTTTTCATAGTAATCTCCCGAATCCGCTGCGGATCCAGGGGGGTATCGCCCAAATCGACCGTTTCCGGGGCGATATGGTCCATTAAGTCCGAAATATTCCGTTTCATACCGCACCCCGTTTCTGTAAGATCGCCTTCAGGCGCTGCCGTCCCCGGCGCAGCTTGGTCTTGATTGTGGATTCATTCAGGTGCAGCTCCGCGCCGATCTCCCCCACGGTCTGGGCATACCAGTAATGCCGCAGGAAGATCTCCCGGTCCGGCTGATCCAGGTAATCCACCGCTTCCCGGACAAGCCTGGCTTCCTCCGCCCGGGTCAAACTTTCCTCCGGCGTGTCCCCTGCCGGAATATCCAGCACATCCTCCTCCAGGGGCAGGTCAAAGCCAGCATTCCGCAGCTTCTGCCGGGCCTTATTCCGGGCCACGGCCCCCAGCCAGGGCTTCAGTGCGTTGGGCCGGATGTCCTTCGCCTGATTCCAGGCGGCCAGAAATACGTCCGAGACCACCTCCTCCGCATCCTCTTTGGTCATGGAGGCACGCAGGAAGTTCCAGACGATGGCCGACACATAGGGTATGTACTTGTCCATGAGTTTTTCCAAGGAGGCAGGATCCTTCGACCGCAGGCCCCGCAGAATTGCACCGTCGTTCATAGTTGTTCTCCTGAATTGAAAGCTGCTTTCACCTATCATATCACAAAAACCAGAACACAGGTTTCATGTCTTTACAGATTTTTCCGGATGTGATAAGATTTTGGCAGAAAGAGAGGTCATGTTATGAAAGCGCTGCGTTTTATTCTACCTATTCTGCTTATCCTGGCGGTGATCGCCCTGCTGGCCTACCAGGGGCTTGTGGAAAAGAGTCTGGAAACCTCCGACCTGACCAAAGGTCTGATCATCATCCTGGGCGGTATCGGCACCATGTTCAAAAAGCCGAAGCAGCGGCCTGTGGCCAACAAAAAGGCATTGTATCAAAAGGCCTACCCGGAATTTATCCAGGAGCCCTTTGCCGAAGACCCGAAGCTGGAAAAGAAATTCTACGACGCGGTCCACGATTACAACCGTGACAAGCCCGCCGCAGCCATCGCCAAGCTGGAAAAGCTCCGCCGGGAATGCCAGCGCACCGCGGACCTCCGGGCTGTGACAGTGTTTACCGGACTGTGCCTGGATGATATGGGCCGGTACCAGGAGGCCATGCAGCAATATGACGCAGCCAGGAAGATCAAGGACTGTTCTACTCTGGCATCCAACATGGGACTGTGCAATCAGCGGCTGGGCCATTTCGACCGGGCAGCGGAGCTGTACGAGGAGGCTATCCAGCTGGACAGCCATAACGCCATCGCCTACAACAATCTCTCAGCCCTGTTCTTCGCCCAGGGGGAATACGAAAACGCGCTGGATGCGGCCAGGGACGCCCTGGAGTGCAACGCCAAGCTCCCCCAGGCTCTCAGCACCGCCGCCATCTGCTGCAAGCTTCTGGGCTACGAAGCTGACTATGAAACCTACTACCGCCGGGCAGTAGCCGCAGGCTACGACGGCGAAAAGATCAAGCGCGTTATCAAAAAGCTGGACGCAAGTGTATAAATTAATCCGCACCCTAAAAAAGGGTGCGGATATTTTTTGCAAAGCAGGCTTGACAAATTATGCAAAGCGTGCTATGCTTTTATTGCAAAGTTAACTTAGCATTTCCGTTTCATGGACGCATGGAACGGAAGGACAGGAGAATCTATGAAATCCAGGATCCGTGAACTGCGCAAGGCGCGCAAATTATCCCAGGAGGAGCTGGCAGAAGCCGTGGGCACCACCCGACAGACCATCACCTCCATCGAGGTGGGCAAGTATACCGCCTCCCTCCCCTTAGCCTACAAAATCGCCCGGTTTTTCGGGCTGACCATTGAAGAAGTATTCGACTTTTCCGATTTGGAGGATTAATTATGGAGTTATTCAGAGAAAAACTTAAGGTTCAGAACCTTTCCATCAGTATTTGCTGCTTTATTCTGGCTGCTTTCAGCTTCCTTTCCGCTGCAGGTGAAGCGGGTATTATCCATTTCATGACCCCAGCCGCCGGTGACAGTCACTGGCAGAGCATGTGGCGGGGCTTTATCATGGGTGCATCCGCGGGTATCCTGATCCTGATGATCGTGGGTCTGATTCGCAATATTCAGGCTCTGTGCGATGAAAAAAAGCTGAAGGAGCTTTATGTCAAGGAGCATGACGAGCGGCAGATCCAAATCTGGACCTCCGCCCGGGCCCTGTCCATGCAGATTTTTGTTCTGGGCGGCCTGGTAGCAGGTATCATTGCAGGCTATTTCAACATGACCGTCAGTATCACCATTCTGGCCTGTGTGTTCATCCACAGTCTGCTGGGCGGCGCCTGCAAAATCTATTACAGTCAGAAATTCTGAAAGTGTGAAAAATCCCCGCTCTTGCGAGCGGGGGTCATTTTTTATTCGTTGGTGATATGGGCCTGCAGGTGCATGGAAAGCACGGCCAGAGAGGTGGCCATATTCTCATGCTGCACCAGGATATGGGCAGGAACCTCCAGATGGGTGGGGGCGAAATTCCAGATGGCCTTGATGCCGCAGCCCACCAGCCGGTCCGCCACATCCTGGGCATAGTCGCCGGGAACGGTGATGATGCCCATGAGGATCTTATTCTTCTTGCAGAAGCTTTCCAGCTGCTCCACCGGGTAGACAGGCTTGCCGCCCTCGGTGATGTCCATCTTGGGTGCCACGTCAAAGGCGGCCAGGATGTTCAGGCCGAATTCCTGGAAGCCCTTGTAGTCCAGCAGGGCCTGACCCAGCTTGCCGGCACCGATGAGCACCGCGTCGGTGGTGTTGTCGTAGCCCAGGAACTGCTCGATATCATCGATCAGGGCCTCCCGCAGGTAGCCGATCTTGGGACGGCCGCCGTCGGAAACCATGGCCAGATCCTTGCGGACCTGCACCTCGCCCATACCCAGGGCATTGGCCAGGGCGGTGGCGGAAATATGGGTGGGGGAATTTTCCGGCATGCCCTTCAGGTAGCTCAGATAGCCGGGCAGACGCTTCAGCACAGACTTGGAAATCTTCTTCTGTTCCATTTATTAGGTCCCTCTTTCATCTCAAACGCAGATTGTACGCTATTTTCATTGAGTCATTTTATCATAGTTTTATACCGTTTTCAAGCGCAATTTGTCATTTTCACCAATTCTTTTCTCAATTTCTGCATGATTTTCTTCTCAAGCCGGGAAATATAAGACTGGGAGATCCCCAAAAATTCCGCGACCTCCTTCTGGGTCCGCTCCTGGTATCCTGCCAGTCCGTAGCGCATGTGGATGATTTCCTGCTCCCGGGGGGGCAGGTGGGACAGGGCCTGACGCAGCAGCTGCAGGTCCACCGCCTCCTCCAGTCTGCCGGTCACCACATTGTCATCGGTGCCCAGAATGTCGGACAGTACCAGCTCATTGCCGTCACAGTCCATGTTGATGGGCTCATCCAGAGAGATTTCCGCCTTCTGGTTGGAGGTTTTCCGAATGTACATCAGAATCTCATTTTCGATGCACCGGGAGGCGTAGGTGGCCAGCTTGATATTCCTGTCCCGGCGGTAGGTATTGATGCCCTTGATGAGGCCAATGGTGCCGATGGAGATCAGGTCCTCTAAATTGATTCCGGTATTTTCGAACCGTCGGGCAATGAACACCACCAGCCGCAGATTATGCTCGATGAGTCTTTGTTTCGCCTGCTCATGGCCCTGTTCCAGCTCTTCCAGGGCTTTCTGCTCGTCGATTCCCTTCAATGGGGCGGGCAGCACATCGCTGCCGCCGATATAGTGTACGCTCTGCCGGGGCAGCAGCCCCAGCATGGTCAAAATCTCCAGCAATCTTTCCATCAGCAATTCCCTCCCGCCAAAGCCTGATACATGGTTCCCACACCGATTTTTTCCGGGGCAAAGGCGATGACCGCCGAAGCCCAATGATCCCCGATCCGTACCCGGGAAAAGCGCTTCCCCAGCAGCATTCCCCCGGGCTGCCCCACGGCGTTGTAGGGGATCAGCCGCAGCCCCGGATGGGTCAGCATCGTTTCCAGAGGACTTGACAGTGCCGCCGCGGATAAACCCAGCAGCTTCTCCCCCATCTCCGGCCCCAGGATCAGCACCTGCTCCCCGGAGATGGGATCCCGGAGGGAATTGCCCGTATCCTTCAGGGCGATCACCGATACGCTCCGGTCCCCTTCCGTTACGGTTATGGGTATGTACGTCTTTCCGCCCACGGTTCCCCCGAAGCCGATGCGGCACAGGATCCAAACAGAGGCTGCCGACAGAAGCAGCATGGGGATCTCTCCTTTTCCCATGCCCATGGCAATACCGCCCATGGCCATGCTCAGAAGCACGAAGATCCCTGTCCGCTTCCAGGCGCTTTGGTTCATGCCGAAGGCCAGAATTCCCATGAGTCCCAGGAAGATCAGCCGCCAGAGGGTGCTGCCCAGAAATGAAAACCGGGGAAGCATGCACGCTGCCCCATATACTGCCCCCAGCAGCGCCGCCCCGGCAGTCCGCAGCCCTCCCGGTGCGAAGCCGCAGAGTCGGTTGGTGCCCAGAAGCAGCAGAAGATCCACCAGAAAATTCAGCCCCACCACCAAATCCAGATATACGGTCAAGCATCCACCCCCTGTAGCTTTGTGGCTTCAGTTTACCCCAGCAGGGCTAAAAAACCGGTCGCAACGCTTGACCAGCCCTGCCGCAAGTTTAGTCCTGCACCGTGCCATTTCAGCGGCAGGCTTCCGCGGGCGCAAAAATCCCCCGGCGGATTTTCTCCGCCGGGGGATAAGCACGTCGATTACTTTTGTTCCCGGACTACCTGCCGGATGTTTTTCTCAGCCTTGAACCGGGGCGTCATGACCTCGTGGCCGCAGCCCAGGCATTTGAGCCGGAAGTCCGCGCCGGTGCGCAGGACCTTCCAGCGCTTTTCACCGCAGGGATGGGCCTTTTTCATGACCAGAATGTCGTTTAACTGAATATCCATGGTTATCTTCCTTTGATGGCGTCCCAGTAAACCTTCGCTGCCTGCTCCAGCTTGTTGGGGCCGTATTCGTAGTATCGGGTACCTTCCAGATCGTCGGGCAGATACTGCTGCTTTACCCAGTGGTTGGGGTAATCGTGGGGGTACAGATAGCCCTGCTCCCGCTCCTGGGTGTAGGTGTCCGCATGGACGTTCTGCAGCTGCCGGGGGAAGCCCAGTCCACGCCCTTTGCGCACATCCGTCAGAGCGGAGTCCAGTGCGATATGGCCGGAATTGGATTTGGGAGAGGTGGCCATCAGCACAGCCGCGTCACCCAGAGGGATCCGGGCCTCCGGCATGCCTAATTTCAGGGCCATATCCACACAGGCATTGACGATGGGGATGATCTGAGGGAAGGCCAGGCCAACGTCCTCCGCCGCAATGACCATGAGCCGTCGGCAGGCGGCCTGCATCTGTCCCGCTTCCAGGAGCCGGGCCAGATAGTGGCAGGCGGCATCCGGGTCGGAGCCCCGGATTGACTTTTGGAGGGCAGACAGCAGGTCGTAGAAGTTGTCGCCGTCCCGGTCAGCCCGGAGGGCGCTTTTCTGGGTCACGGCCTTGGCATCCGCCAGGGTTAGATTCAGCTTGTCGCCATCGGGAATTCCGGCGGAGAACAGCACCTCCACAGCGTTCAGGGCCTTGCGCAGGTCTCCGCCGCAGGCGCCGGCGATGTATTCCAGGGCACCCTCCTCGGGAACAGCCTGCAAGGCGGTCCGCTGCTCCATATGCTCCACAGCCCGCTTCACGGCCTTCAGGGCAGCAGCAGAATCGATCTGCTTGAACTCAAAGACCGTGGAACGGCTTAAGATTGCGTTGAAGACGTAGAAGTAGGGATTCTCCGTGGTGGAGGCGATGAGGGTGATCTTGCCGTTTTCGATATGTTCCAGCAGGGACTGCTGCTGCTTTTTGTTGAAGGACTGGATCTCGTCCAGGTACAGCAGCACACCGTTGGGGGCCATGAAGGTGTCCAGCTGGGACACGATCTCCTTGATGTCGGCGGTGGAAGCGGTGGTGGCGTTGAGCTTATAGAGGGTCCGGTTGGTCTGCTTGGCGATGATATTGGCAACTGTGGTCTTGCCGGTGCCGCTGGGGCCGTAGAAGACCATGTTGGGCACCTTGCCGGAGTCGATAAGCCGCCGCAGCACAGCCCCCTTGCCCAGGATATGCTCCTGGCCGAAGACCTCGTCCAAAGTTGTGGGCCGCAGAAGATCGGCCAAAGGCTGATACATATCGCAGCCCCCCTTTCGTTTTCTGTATTATAGCACAGCCTTTCAGAAAATGCACTACTTATTTTTATTATTTTCGAAATTTTGTTCGTTATTTCATTGACTCTGCAATGATTGCAATCTGTTCCTCGGTAAACGCCCAGGTTGGGATGATTTCCAGGATGGTATCACCGTAGCACAGTACATACCAGTCCCGCGGATTTTCTCCCTCGAACAGCTGCCAGACCCGGTCAGCGCCCCAGGGAGTAGGATCGATCTCCCGATAGGCACCGTTTTCTATGTATGGCGGAACCCCCATCAAACGCTCCAGGCAGAATTCGTAAAGGAAGGGCATTTTCACATTCACAAGCTCGTATTGCAGATCAGTACGGATTATTTCCTCAGGGAACTGATGAATATGCTGGTATTTCAGCAGAATGGATTCCTGATCCGTCAGGTAAAAGACACCGTAATCCTCCGCATCGCCGCCCAGAAGCTCCCAGATGGTCACAGCCAGGGTTTCTTCCCTGTCCTTCTGCGTATCCACATCCAGCACATCCGCCATGGCAGGTGCCAGAACAAAATACAGGACCAGAACCAGCACCACCGTGGTGATCAGGGTGGTCTTTCGGTTGGTGGGAGCATCCCAGCCGTCTTTCTGCATTTTCTTCCGCACCAGCTCTGTCAGAGTCATGATGCCATAGACCGCCGCCACAGAGAGGATCAGCAGCAATGCCTGGCCGCGGTTTTCCATGGTCACGATCACCACCAGAAAGCCCAGGCCCAGCAGCGCTGTCAGGATATTGGTCAGCGACCGGGCGCTTCGGGTTTCCGGAAACAGGTTCTGATTCCGGGCCATGATCACCGCTTTTCTGTGCCACCGATGGTAATGTACCAGATGATAAACAACCAGGAACAGCAGAATGCTCCAGTTTGCCGCCATGAGCAGATTGATATTGTGGGAGAGATACTGTATTACGTCGTTGTGAATTGCCATTCCCTGAACAAAAAGGTTCAGCAGTGCGCTGAGAATCAGCAGCCAGTAGCCGGGGAGGCTCCCGCGCTTCATGGCTCTGTGGATATTCTCCACCTCCAGAAGCGGATCCGTTTCGATGGGGGTGGGGTCTTCCTGCTCGGAATAGAAAATCTGCATCTGGGCATTGGCACCTGCCAAAATCCAGCCGCTGTGGGCGCAGAATTCCCGGAAGGTTACCTCTGCCTCTCCGGGGGCCGGGTCAAACAGATCCGCTTCTGGGAAGTAGACCACGGCAAAATGGAGCTTCCTGGGTTCTGTCCGCTGGAATTTCCAGCGGTATTTTCCCAGCTGCGTCAGCATCCAGCCCTTTTCTGCCTGTTTTTCCAGATAATTTTGGATGCCGGTCCGGTCATGGAATTCAAAGGTGGGAATTATGGCTTTATTCTGTCTCATAGGTTTACTCCCCTACTATCCGAAGCGCGCTTTTACCATATCCTTTTGTTCCTGGGTGGGCTCCAGGCTGAAGTCGAAATTCACGATGCGGTTTCCGTAGACCAACAGATATTCCGTAAGGGCCTCTTCCCTGTCGTACAGCTGCCAGGCCCGGTCAGCGCCCCAGTCAGTGGGGTCGATGGGTTGGAATTCCCTGCAATATGTATTTCCGAAGATGTCTGTAACCTGCTGGTCGTGGGCCATGGTCAGATATTCCCGCAGGCAGAATTCAAACAGGGGTGCAAATTTCACCTCTATCACCACATAGCGTAGGCTTTCGCCCTGGCCGCTGAGGAAATCCGGGTGCTGATTGGCAACCAGCTGATCGATCAGGATGGAGGAATTGAAGGTTTTATAGGTGGAATAGTTCACCGTATCCTCCCCGGTGAGTTCAGCCACCGTCAGGGGCACGTCGTCGCCGTAGCGGGTGAATGTCACGCCATTGATCTCATAGGTATCCCGGACATGAATATCCTCCTGGTGCCGGTCAAAAATCCCCGCTACTACCCAGGTAGCCACGCCGGTAAGGGCCAGACTGATAAACACCGTTGCCAGAATGGTATAAGCCTTGTTATCCTCCCGGGAAAAGCCGGTCTTTTTCATCCACTGGGTAAACAGCAGCACCAGCGCCACGGCGGCGAACATCAGCACCAGCATTACAACCGCCACATAAGCAGCCTTAGGGGTGATGGAGGTCAGTGTCAGAATCAACGCCGCCGACACCACTGCCAGAATCACCCAGGTGATATTGTTGCGGTTATGGGTTTCCACAAAGGAGCCATCGGTCTCGGCAGCCCGCAGGGCCTTCCGGCGCCAGAGGTAGTAAGACAGGATTTCCGTCAGCTCCATGCCGAACAGCACAGTCCAGCACAGGATGGTAAACAGATTTGCGTTATTGGCCAATGTGCCGGTAAAATTTTCGTACAACCGCCAGCCCATCAAAATCAGATTCATGGTTGCGGCGGCGATCATGAGATAATAGCCGGGCAGGTAGCTCTTTTTCACCGCTTTGTGAATATTCTGCAGCTCCACCATGGGATCCGTCTCAATGGGCACCGGAGTCTCCGCCTCGGAGCAGAATATCTGCAGCTGGGCGTTGGAGGCTACGAACCGCCAGCCGGAATGGGACACGAATTCCTGGTACAGCTCCTCCCCCACGGTGGGATATGGATCGAACATGGAGGCGTTGGGATAGTAGGTCACGGCAAAATGCACCTGTTTGGGTTCGGTCCGCCGGTAGTTCCAGCTGAGCTGGCCGATGGATTCCAGCATCCAGCCCTTTGCCGCCTGCTTTTCCAGCATTTTCTCAATGCCGGTCCGGTCATAGAAGCAGAACTGGGTCATAACACGCTTGGTCTGTCTCATTTTCCTTCCTCCTTCCGCATGATGCGCTCGAAGTCGTTCATCTGCCAACGGATCCGCTGGTACTCGGTTTCCAGGGTTTCCGCCCCCTTAGCTGTCAGGATGTAGCTTCTGCGGCGGCCCTCCACTCTTGTCTCCCGGATCATCCCCTCCTGCTGAAACTGCTCCAGGAGGTTATAGAGGGTTCCGGAACCCACGTTGACCCGGCCAGCAGTCATGGCAGGGATCCGGTCCATGATGTCCATGCCGCAGCACTCATTCTTCAGGCACAGCAGGATATAAAACATCTGCTCCGTCAGGGTTTGGAATTTCGCTCTGGGCATCGTAATCACTCCTTATCTCGAATATCGACATTTCTTACTTACAGTATATTCTCGATATTCGACATTGTCAAGTAGAAAGAAAAAATCCGGTGCAGAAATTCTGCACCGGATAAGCTGTTTAGAATTCTGCCACGTCAGGATTGGCGGGCACGGCGTTCTTTTCCACGGAAAGAGCCGTCAGCACGGGGCCGATATCGCCCTTGTACAGCCGGTGCTTCTCAGCGCTGATCTTGGCGGTGACCATGACCCAGGAGCGGGATTCCAGAGTCTTGCTGCCGGCGTAACGGCAGGGAATGCCGCAGAACTGGATATCGTCCACGCAGCAGGTCATGACGAACCGGCCCGGGGCGAACATATTGTCCTTGTCCCGCTTCAGCATAGCCACCTGGGCCTTGAAGCGGACGGTCTTGCCGTCGTACTTCTGAGGCTCCTCGGACACGTCCCGGTACCAGATGGCGAAATCCTCGTCCTTCACCTGGATCACAGGGGCGTTGATATCGAAGGGCAGCGGATCCTCGATCTCGTCGAACTGGGTGGTGCCGTCGGTGTAATCGTAGAGGATGTCCACCCGGCGGTTGGCCGCTCGGGCGATCTTATGGAAGGGCATCACATCTGCGCCCTTTTCCATGCGGTTAAAGACGATCATCTGGGCGCCCACCATCTTGTCCATCATGAGGTTGCGCATATTGGCGTTGTAGGCCTGGAAGGTAGTGGAGTCGGCGAACATGACCTCCTGGGCCACCACCCACTCCTCGGGAAAGCGCATATACAGGTCGCCGATCTGCTGCATGCCGTTCAGCTCCGCCACAACCCGCTCCACCTTGTGCTTCTTAGCCAGGGCAGCCAGCTCCTTGGTGGTGACGGTGGCCTGGTCCAGCACTTCCAGAAACACATTCTGGTGGGGATAGGTGGAGAAGTCGTACTCCTCTTCGCCCTCCTCAAAGGCCAGCAGCAATGTCCGCTCGCCTGCGTTGAACCGCGGGTCCTCAAAGGTCTCCTGGATAAATTTCGTCTTACCGGAATCCAGGAAGCCGGTAAAGACATATACAGGGATCTGCTGCATGGCTTACACCCCGAACAGGGCGGCGATGCCCTTCTCGTCCAGCTTGGAGCCGATGACGCAGAGCTTGCCGGTGATGGCGGCGCCGCCCACACGGACGTCGTACTCCTCGGGAACCATGTCGAAGTGGATCCAGCTGCCGTCGGTGGCCTCAATGATGCCCTTGGCCCGCAGGACAATGCCGTACTTGCCGGAATCCAGCTGCTTCAGGCACGCCTCAACAAAGGCACGGTCAAACTTCTTGTGGGTCTCCACGCCCCAGGAGGTGAACACCTCGTCGGCATGGTGATGATGGTGGTCATGGCCGCAGGAGCAATGCTCGCCATGCTCATGATGATGCTCATGGTCGTGGTGATGGCCGCAGCCGCAATGCTCGCCATGCTCATGATGGTGCTCGTGGTCATGGTGGTGACCGCAGCCGCAATGCTCACCATGCTCGTGATGATGGTGGTGCTCGTGCTCCTCGTGGTCATGATGGTGATGGGCACACTCGTGCTCCTCCACATGGCCGTGGTGGTGCTCATGGCAGCCCTCATCGCCATGGTGGTGGCCGCAGCAGTGATGCTCTTCCTCGTGATGATGGTGCTCGTGGTCATGGTGACCGCAGCAGCAGCCTTCTTCATGATCATGATGGTGGTGATGCTCGTGCTCTTCATGGTCATGGCAGCCGCAGGTGCAGTGCTCGCCATGCTCATGGTGATGGTGGTGGTGATGCTTGTGCTCAGCCTCCAGCTTGGCCAGCTCAGCAGCCAGGGTTGCCTGGCCCTCCATGGCCTCCAGCAGCTGCGCACCGGTCAGCTGGCCCCAGGGGGTGGTGACGATGGTAGCCTTGTCGTTGTGCTCCCGGATCAGGGCAACGGAAGCGTCCAGCTTGTTCTGGGGCACGGAATCGGTGCGGGACAGGATGATGGTGGAAGCGGTCTCGATCTGGTTGTTGTAGAACTCGCCGAAGTTCTTCATGTAGACCTTCACCTTGCCGGCGTCACAGACAGCCACAGTGTAGCCCAGGGTCACTTCGTCATTGGTCACCTTCTCCACAGCGCCGATGACATCGGACAGCTTGCCCACGCCGGAGGGCTCGATGACGATCCGGTCGGGGTTGTACTCGGTAATCACCTGAGTCAGTGCCTTGCCGAAGTCGCCCACCAGGGAGCAGCAGATGCAGCCGGAGTTCATCTCGGTGATGTTGATGCCGGCCTCCTGCAGGAAGCCGCCGTCGATGCCGATCTCGCCGAACTCGTTCTCAATCAGGACCAGTTTCTGGCCCGCGTAGGCTTCCTGGATCATCTTCTTGATGAGGGTGGTCTTACCGGCACCCAGGAAACCGGAGTAAATGTCAATTTTCGTCATAATAGAAAACACCTTCTGTTCAAAATATTCCACCTTGTATTATACCACTTTCTGTCAAGGCCCACAAGAGAAGTTTCTGTAAACTTTTCTCTTCTTGCGCGGGAAATCAGGCTGTGGTAAGATAATTTCATGATGTAAGGGGATTTTAACATAGGTTTCAGCCGGATTCTACCACCCGTGGGTGTACATTCCCCAAAAAAGGTAGTATGCTGAAGCTACCAAAGAGGAGGCGTTTCTATGGAAATCGGACAAAAGCTGAAAGAAAGCCGCACTGCCGCGGGACTGTCCCAGGAGGCCCTGGCCCAGCAATTGGGCGTCACCCGGCAGACCGTGTCCAGCTGGGAGAAGAACCGCTCCTACCCGGATATCGGCAGCCTCATAAAGCTCAGCGACCTGTACGGCCTCTCTCTGGATGAACTTCTGAAGGAGGATCCGGTTATGAAAAAGCATGTGGAAGACAGCGGACCCCTGCCCCGGAAATATTGGAACAGGCTCTTCGAGATTGCCATTTTGCTGAATCCCTTCGGCTCTCTTGTGGGCTACTGGGGAGCCCCCTGGGTGGGACTGGTCCTGCGGCTCATCGGCGCGGTCATGCTGCCGCCATTGTGGGTTGCCCGGTATAAGCTTTTCGGAATGCCTAAGGAAGAAATGGCAGCGTCCATCAAAGGCTGGGTGCTGTGGTTTGTCGGTTCCTTTGTCTGTATTCTGGACGGCTTCTTCGGCATGATCGGCTATATCATGGTGATTGCCGGTCTGCTGATGATCCTGGGAAACGGCATCTACCTGGAACGGGGCACCCGGTTCTGGCTGATCATCGCGTTGTGGATCGGCATTCCCATATACATTTATCTATCCGGCGCGTCAGCCTACCTGGAAAGCAAGGGATCCTTCAGCGAGGCCCAGCCCTTCGGCCATCACTATCGGATCGTGGAAGTGGAATATGGGCAATCGCCCAAGTCCACCCCCACCCTGGAGCTGAGCATGCTCAATAACGGCCTGCGTCTGGACGGCGAGAGCATCGGCACCTTTTCCTACATAGAGCCCCTGGCGGAGCAGACGGAAAAGGGTATCTGGCAGCTGATCCCCGAAGACTCCCCCGGTACCCTGTATAAACTGGTGGTCAGCGCTGAGGATGAAACCACCTTAGCCTGTTTTACAGACGATCAGCTTCAGTGGCGCTGGGAGATCGCGCCGCTTCCCACCGGGCAGTTCACCCTGCGTGTCCTGGGCTCTGTCAGCATCTCCCCCATGGACTGGTTCCCGGCGGACAGAACCGAGGAACCCGACTACATCAACTATACCACTTTCAGCGACGGGCACAAGGCCTCCATCCGGATCCCAGGATGCTTTACGGAAAATCTCACTGTCAAAGAAGAATACCACCGGGACGAGCAGATAGAGATCAACGAATACCAGCTTCAGATGGATAAAACCGGCGCCTATCTCTTCCCCGAAGATTTCGGCAAACGCTATGCCGATGGTGAGCAGTACGCCATCTACTCCATCGAATGGGAGGGCGGTGAGTTTCTCTTCCAGCTGAATTTCCAATAAATCCTCAGGCGCCGCTGATGATCAGCGGCGCCTTTTCAATTCTGTTCCCGAAGCTGCTCCCCCTGAATCAGGGGATAGCGGATCAGGAAGTCCCCATTCAGGTTTTCCCGGTGCATATGCACGGCGGTGATCTGGTGGTTAGAGTAGGTGGTGTAGTAGTAGATGCCCTTGTCCGTATTGCAGCAGGAGGTGTAGAGGGTCATCTCATACTGCCCCTCTCCCACTTCGCAGCAGCCCCTGATCTGCTCCACAGAATTTAAGATGTGGAAAAACTGGCTGACGCTTTCCGTTTCAGAGGTTCCGGAAACACTGTTCAGTTTCCCGAAGGCCGCCCGGACAAACCGGGACTGGCTGGATAAATCCCCCGGCAGGCCCAGGGCGCCCATCCCCCGGCTGTAGGCACTGAGCTTGATCTTGTGGGAAAAGGTGTTTTCCGGGGTTTTGGTGGTCAGGTGCAGGTAGTTGTTCAGCTGAAACAGCTGCTCGTCAAAGGGCGGGTTATTGGTCAGCACCCCCACCGGATTGTTGTAAATGCGAAGTCCCTCCCGTACGCATTCCACGGTGATGGCCTCCGTCTGGTCCGCGATGATCCAGTGGAGCTGCGCAGGCTCCAAATCAGAGCTGAAAGCCGTGTCGGTGATATGGATGGTTTCCAGCAGCTTTCTCGCTTCCTGAACGGTCGCGCATTGGGCCAGAACCCAGGGCAGAAGTTCAAACTGGGCAATATTGTCCTTTCCCAGCTCCGGTTTGCTGTAAGACGCATAGCCCACGAAATTCAGGCCAGCCATGCACAAGCCCTTTTCGTTCATGGCATCAAAGTAGAGGGGATAATCCTGCACCACATGAGCCATACCAAGAATGGCATAATGCCTGTCCAGTGTCTCCCGGTGACGGAAGTGCAGCGGAAAATTCCGGGGCGTCAGGGTCACCTCCTCGGAAAAGGAAACGTCGTAGTCCAAGGTTCGTCCAAAGTAAAAATCCCTGGTTTTATAGGTGATGGCAGTACACATAGAAAAACCTCCTTTTATCCTATTTTGACCCGGATAAGTGCAGTTATCCGGGCATACTAATACTGAAATAATCAAGGAGGTAATACCATGATCGAACCGGATACCATAAAGCTGCTGCGGGAGTGCGACGCGGGCATCAAGATGGGCGTTGCGTCCATCGACGATGTGCTGGACCATGTCCGAAGCAACAACTTAAAGAAAACCCTGTCCTGCTGCAAGCAGGAGCATGAAAAGCTGAAGGATCAGGTCCAGCAGCACCTGGACCGCTTCGGCGATGCAGGCAAGAACCCCAACCCCATCGCCAAGGGCATGTCCTGGATGAAGACCAACATGAAGCTGAATATGGAAGAGTCGGATACCACCATTGCGGACCTGATGACCGACGGCTGCAACATGGGTGTCAAGTCCCTGAGCCGGTACCTGAACCAGTATCAGGCAGCCGACGAAAACTCCAAGGATATCGCCAAGCGGCTGATCCACCTGGAAGCCCAGCTGGCAACGGATATCCGGGGATACCTGTAAAAAAAGCAGCCAAAGGGCTGCTTTTTTCCATCTGCAACAAAGGGTTGACAAATAGTTGGTAGACTATTTTTAATAGAAACGATACAATAAGGATGAAAGGAGTGAGGCGTATGTCCCTGAGTCAAAATATCAGCCAGCGACGCAAGGCACTGAAGCTTTCCCAGGAATATGTGGCATCCCAGCTGGGCGTCAGCCGGCAGGCGGTGTCCAAATGGGAAAGCGGACAGACCGAGCCCACGGCAAAAAACCTTGTGGAGCTTGCCAGACTGTTTGACATGACCGTATCAGAGCTGGTGGAGCCGGAGGCCTGCGCCGCCGCAGCTTCCGAAGCGCCGAAGAAAAACCTGAAATTGGGCTTCAGCCGCTTTGCTGTGAATGGATACACTTGTTCTGTCATCATGTCAATCATCGAAACAAACGATCCGGGATATTTCGTTTTTACATCAATGCTGATCCTCTTTTTTGCTGTATGGATGGCCGTCAATATACACCTCCTTCCCCGGCAGGTCCGTCTGAAAACGGCATTGTGGGAGCTTGCCTACTGCATCACTGTCTACTGCATCGCAGCTTTTCTGGAACCTGTGATCCGCAATGTCTATGCAGCTGTTCTGATTGCGGTCTGCTGTGTTGTGTATATGAGATACATACGTTTCCCGGAAGAAACAAAAACAGGTGCGGCATAATGCCGCACCTGTTTTTTAACTCACAGGAATCAGCAGAATCCGGCTGCTTTCCGGTTCCGCTTCCAGACCGTTGGCCTGCCGGATGGCCTCCACGGTGGAACCGGTACTCTTGGCGATTTCCCAGAGTCCCGCATCCCCGGCCCGGCGCAGGATCAAAGAGGGGCGATTCTGGGGACGCTCCACGGGTTCCCCCAGGTTCAGTCCCGTGACCATGGGGATCCCCTGCCGGGGGCTGCTGGAAACATCCAGTATGCTCTCCCCTTTCAGCTCCACTCCGCTGCCGGGTATGGCGGTGGGGGATGCCCCGGGCAGCACCGTAGCCCGGACCCGGGTATCCTCTCCGGCGGGCATATCCCAGTTTTCCTCTGTCCGGGCGGTGGAGGACTGCAAAATGCCGTTTTCATCGTACCACAGCACCTGAAACTGGCCCGGAAGCTCCAGCTGGATCCCCTCTCCCCGGCGCTGGGTTGGGAAATCCGGCAGGTAGGTCACATCGGCAATGTCCCCGGCGTTCTGCCGCAGAGTCTGCCTCACCGTGATGGGGACGCGCTGCTGATCCAGCAGCTGGGGAATCTCCAGTTCCTCCCGCCGTGGCTCCAGGGAGCGGTCCGGGCTGTAGGCATCCTCCACGATTTCCACCACTTCCCGGTCGTCGGCCACATACTGGGCAACCAGCCCGGCCTTCAGCCGCAGCTGATCTCCCTCCGCCAGCTCCGCTTCCAGACCGGTGACCCCCATCCGCACATCCGCCTGGGCATCGGGGCCAAAAGCTCCCTCCAGCTGCTCAAACTGCGAAAAGGGCACTTCCAGGTCCCGGCTCTCCACCCTGCCATCCTGGTTCCGAAACACCGTATGCAGAATCCCGCTGCCCCGGAACACCACCCTGCCGGAGAGGACCCGGCACTCGCTGATTTTCGGGGTCAGGGTATAGCTGATGAGCTTGCCGGTGCCGGAAAAGGGCAGCGTCTCCTCCAGCTGGAAGGTCTTTTCCCCTGCCGCTTTGGGGATCCGCAGAGGGTAGCGGTTTTTCAGCAGCTGCACATCCTCCGGTACCTCACCGGGGACGCCGACCAGGGCAGTGTCCTCCCGGAAGGCCTCCGCCAGGGCGCTGATACCGCAGCGGAGCATGATCTTCCGGGGAGATACGCTCCGGGCATCCAGAAACCGCAGCAGACACTGGATCCGGATCTCCCCCTCCCGGTGGTCATCCTCCAGATCCCACTTCATCTGGCAGGGGATCCAGCTTTCCAGGGTCCGGGGCTCGCTGCCATCCTCCGGCGCATACAGTACAAAGGCCATGACACCGCCTGAAAAGGACACCGTATCCCCCCGCCACTCCTTCCCCCGGAGAATCACCTGGCCCCAGGTGCCCAGGATCCGGCCCAGGTCCGGCATTCCCTCCGTCAGCCGCAGCTCCTGGGTCTGCTCCTGGGCCTGTACCTCCCGAAGCAGGGGCTTTAAGTATTTCAGACCCCTCTTTTCAAATTCCAGTTCCATCTGCATATTTCCTCCTTGTCCAGGGTTCTATGCTATAGCCTATTCACCCCGGGACAGGTTTATGACCGCTATTTTTGCCGAAGGAAGGAAAATCCCAGGCAGATGAGCCCCAGCCCGATGCATAGGGAAAGCAGCCCCGATTCAAAGCCATGGCCGATCAGCAATCCCAGCCCCAGACACCCGGCGCAGCAGCCTAAGAGATGATTTCTCCTGCACATAGCAACACCCCCTGCACAGCTTATGCAGGGGGTGTTATGAATTATGCGTTACCATCCAGAACGGCTTTGCATTCCGCCAGCACCGGTGCCAGAATGGGCACACAGGTGTGGGAACCGTAGCCGCCGTTTTCTACGACTACAATAAAGGCAAGGGGATATTCCTCGTCGGTGACAAAACCGGCAAACATGGCGTTGGGCTTCTTGCCGCCGCCCAGCTCACTGGTGCCGGACTTGGCACAGACGGTGAGACCCGGGAAATTCCCGGCGCCGTAGACATTCTGCACATTGTTGCGCAGATATTCCTGCAGGGTCTGGGCCAGGCTTTCGGACATGATCCGGTCCTCCAGAGTGGTTTGGGCCTGATAGGTGACCTCCTCGCCTGCCATGACCGATTCCACCAGGTATGGCACCGCCCCTTGTCCGCCTCCGGCAATGGAGCCCAGGAAGGTCAGGTACCGGGCAGGATTGATCATGTCGGTATACTGGCCGATGGCGCTCCAGGCCAGGGCCACCTTGTCAGCCCCCGCCAGGTCGAAATTGCCTTTCGCGGTGGTGATACCATCAAAGGTGACACTGTCCAGAATTCCAAACTGCTCCACATATTCCATCAGCTTGTCGCTGCCGATGAGCAGCGCGATTTGGGCAAAGGAACAGTTACAGGACCGGGCGAAGGCCCCCTTCAGATCCAGTGTTCCATGGGCCTGTTCGCAGGTGACCCGGCTGCCCTGAAGCTCATAATGGGCATCGCAGGTAAAGGTCATATCTTCAATGCCATCCACGCACTCCAATGCAGCAGCGGCAGTGACGATCTTGAAGATGGAGCCGGGGGGATAGGTGGTCTGGGTGAAGCGGTTTAAGTAGACACCCTCGTAAGCACCGGTGGTATCCCCGGCGATATCCGGCACATTGTCCGGGTCGTAGGTGGGGGTGGACACGGCGCAGAGGATCTGGCCTGTCCGGTAATTATAAACTGCCAGGGTACCCTTGCGGCCGTTCATGGCCTTCAGGGCGGCGGCCTGGACCCGGCCGGAGATGGTCAGCTGCACCCTGCCGGACTCCGGCGTGTAGTTGTACAGACCGTTTACAGAATCATAGCCCACCATGGCAGAGGCATAGGCGCTGAGGGCCGGGGCGTTGATATTGCCCTGCCGGTCACCCAGCCAGTGGAGCATGGCTTTGCGGAGGTTCTGGTCTTCGGCATACTTCCGGCTGTCGCCGGTATCCATCAGCACATTGCCCTCACGGTCCAGCACGGTACCGGCCACGGCAGTGGTGCCCCGGTACACATGGGGAGAACCCCGGAAGGAGACCCACTGTTCCGCCTTCATGGAATATTCCGCCAGAAAGAAGCACATGCCGCCAACCAGGATCAGCAGGAACAGCATCATGATCCATGCACGGTTGCGGACTCTATTCATCCTTCCCACCTCCCTGAGATCCCAGACGCACAGCGAAGCTGGCGTTCTGGCGTGTATCAGCTGCCTTGACGAAGGCGATAAGGCCCCAGGCACCGATCATGGAGGTACCGCCATTGCTGAGGAACGGGAACGTAACGCCTGTCAGAGGCAGCACGTCCACGGTGCCCAGCACATTCAAGATCACCTGGATCAGCAGAATGGACGCCGCGGTGCAGGAGCCGATGGTATAGAAGCTGCTCCGGGCCACGGAGATGGACCGGAAGGTAAACAGCGCCAGCACCACAATGCACACCACCATGGAAACCGCCACGATCAGGCCCCATTCTTCCGAAATGGTTGCAAAGGCGATATCGGAATCCGCTGCAAAGACCCACTTCAGCGCGCCCTTTCCCGCACCCAGGCCCAGCAGGCCGCCGGAGGCAATGCACATGAGAGCCCGGGTCTGCTGATAGCCCATGCCCAGGGGATCCTCCCACACATGGCGCCAGACGGAGAAGCGCCGCAGGGCGTGGGGCGCGATATCCAGGGCCAGCACACCGGCATAGCCCAGTGAAGTGATGGCCAGACCAACGGTACCCACGCTGCCGGAGCGCATATAGGCGATGACCAGGAAGGCGCAGAAGAAGATCAGGGCCGTACCAAAGTCGTTCATAATGGCAAGCAGACCGCAGATCAGCACGGAATAGGCGATGAACAGCAGGATATTGCGCTTGTTCATGATCCGGTCCATGGTGGAGGCGCCTGCGTAGACGAAGCAGACCTTGCTCAGCTCCGAGGGCTGCAGGGACATACCGCCGATGATCAGCCAGTTTTTCGCGCCGTAGTACTCCCGGCCGAAGAGCAGGGTGATGACCAGAAAGCCCACGCCTGCCAGAACCGCCAGGTAACGGACTCTCTTGGCCCGCTCCAGATCCCGCAGTGACCAGCCCAGCAGCAAAAATATGATGACGCCCAGCACCATGGCAACCACCTGCTTTACCGCCTCCCCGGGGCTCACGGTGCAGATGGCGCACATGCCCATGGTACACAGGAAAAAGGCAATGGTCTCCACCTCAAAGGAAGCCCGGCGGATCAGGGCATAAAATATAAAGAGGATCCACTGGGTCAGGATGATACCGCCGAAGCCCTTCAAAAACACCACAGCCTGTTCTGCCTTGCCACCCAGCAAAAATGCCAGGCAGGCCAGGCACTGCAAAATGGTCAGCAGCATCAGATTGGTCACACTGTCCCAGCCGCTGGCTGCCTTTTCCCGGAGACGGGACTGTTTGATCTCCTGCTGATGGGTAATGGGCAGCAGTTCCAGCTTCACATCTCCCACCCGGATCCTGTCACCGGGGTTCAGGGGGCAGATGGTAACCTTCTCTTCATTGACCCAGGTGCCGTTTTTGGAATCGATATCCGTAATGGTCCAGCTGCCGTCGTCATACCGGGTCAGGACCGCGTGATTGCGGGACACTGATTCCGAATTGACCCGGATATCGCTGCCCCGGGAACGGCCGATCACATTCTCCCAGTGGGTCACAGGAATTTTCGCGCTGTTCGTTGTTTTCAGCCAGGCCCAGATCTCCGGCTGTCGCTTGAAGGTCAGCAGGGGCTTGCAGCTGCGAAACAGCAAAACGAGAATCAGAACCGGCGCAAGAATCCGCAGGATTGCCAGATATCCATCCAGCCGATTCTCCCGCAGGCTCAGGAATACCTGTTCAAAAAACTCCATATGCTCACCTTCCTTTCATTTTTTTCATATACCATGGCACAAAATGCCCCATAAGTCAAATTAAGATTTTATGAATTCAGCTATTTTCTCCCATTTTCCGCAGCATTTTAATCTCCGCGGCGTAGCCGGGCAGCTCATTTGGCGTCTCCAGAATCATGGGCTTACCCTGAAGCAGCGGGTGATTCACGATGCGGCGGAAGGTCTCCTCCCCCAGGCTGCCCCGGCCGATGCATTCGTGACGGTCCTTATGGCTGGCAAAGGGATTTTTGGAGTCATTCAGGTGCAGGGCGCACAGCCTGTCCAGGCCCACGATCCGGTCAAACTCCCCAAGGACCCCATCCAGATCATTCACAATATCATAACCGCCGTCGTAGACATGGCAGGTGTCCAGACAGACGCCCACATTGTCGCTTCCCACCGCATCAATAATGGCCTTCAGCTCCTGGAATTTTCCGCCGATCTCGCTGCCCTTGCCTGCCATGGTCTCCAGCAGCACCTTTACGGGATAGCCATGGGACAAAACCCTTTTCAATGCCGACGCTATGTAGTCGATGCCCTGTTCCACGCCCTGGCCCACATGGCTGCCGGGGTGGAAATTATAGAAATTGCCCGGCAGAGATACCATGCGCCGCAGGTCGTCAGTTAAGATTTCCGCCGCAAAGGCTCTGGCTTCCGGATCCGCTGTGCAGAGATTCATGGTATAAGCGCCATGGGCGACCAGAGGGCCGAAGTTCTCCCGGCACAGTATCTGTGTTGCCAGTTGAGCATCCTTAGGGTCCTCCTTCTTGGCCTTGCTGCCCCGGGGATTGCGAGTGAAGAAAGCAAAGGTATTGGCATCGATGGACTGCGCAGTCTTAACCATGGCCTGATATCCGCCGGTTGCGGATAGGTGACATCCGATATATTGCATAAATACACCTCCAAATCGAGTACAGTATATCACATTTCAGAATTATTTGCAAAGCACTGTCATGAGACACCCCGTTTCCATAAAAAATCAGTCCGCTGAGGCGGACTGATTTTTTATTCTGCTTCCCATTTTAGAAAATTTGTGCTATAATATAGAAAACCCTCCGGAGGTGCCCCATGCCCAAATCCGACAATCAGAAACTGAAGATCTTTTATATTCTGGACTATCTGAACCAGTATTCCCACGAAAACCACCCCATCCGGGCCGGTGAGCTGATGGAAATGCTCCAAAATCAGCACAATATCTCCTGCGACCGGAAAACCGTCTACTCAGACATTGCCGCCCTGCAGGACTATGGTGTGGATATCGTGTCCATTCCCGGCAAGAACGGCGGCTATTTCATCCAGCAGCGCAACTTTGAGCTGCCGGAACTGAAGCTGCTCATCGACGCGGTCCAGTCCAGCCGTTTTCTCACCGAGAAGAAATCCCGGGAGCTGATTGAAAAGCTCTGTAAGGAATGCTCCGTCCATGACGCCCGGCTGATGCGCCGGGATGTGCTGGTTTCCGGCCGGGTCAAGAGCATGAACGAGACCATCTACTACAGCGTGGACGCCATTCAGGAGGCCATTTCCCTGAACCGGCAGATCCGGTTTAAGTACTTCGACTGGGGCATGGACGGCAGCCGGAAATACCGGGACAAAGAATACATCGCCTCCCCCTACGGCCTGTGCCAGGATAACGAAAACTGCTATCTGCTGGCCTATTCCGAGCGCTACGGCGTCACCTCCTACCGGGTGGACCGGATGGCGGACATCATCCTGAGTGAAGATACCCGGATTCCCTGCCCGGAGCTCACCGGCAAGGCCCTGATCCAGTACGCCAACCGGCTGTTCCAGATGTACCAGGGCCAGGAGACTCAGGTGAAGCTCCGCTTCAAACGGCGCTTCGTCAATGCGGTCATCGACAAATTCGGCCGGGATATCCTGCTGATCCCCGATGGAGAGGAGCATTTTGTCTTTACCGTGGATGTGGCCGTGTCCCCCATGTTCTTAAGCTGGGTGGTGGGCTTTGGTTCCGATGCCCAGATCCTGCATCCCCAGTCCGTCATCGACCAGTGCCGTCAGATGTGCCTGGACGCCATCTCCAAATATTAACCCAGGGCATAGCTTTCAAAAAGCGCCCGGAAAACCTGCTCAAATTCTCCCGCCCGGTCCGCTTCGGCCAGAACGGATAGTACATAGTGGTAGCTTCCGTCATCCAGGATAGCCGCCCGGCCCACCTGGTCCCCCTGTTCCCCCAGAGTAGACCAGACCAGATCGTGGCGCCGGTATGTGCCCGGCTGGGTGCTGATCAGATCCACCCGGTCTTTGGAGAAGCCAGTGATCCGGTAAACGGATGCTTCCAGGTCCCCGGCAGGCAGGGTCTGGACAGAAATCTCATACCCATCGCACAGGTACAGCATCCCCGCGTCGCTTTCCGACGCCGGAAGCACCGCCTCCTCCGGCAGTTCCAGGATCACCTCCCGCATCGGTGCCGCGGCGCTTTGGACAAATTCATCGGCAATGGTCTCGAAGGTCTCCTCCGCGCCGCAGCCGCTGAGCATCATAGAAATCAGAAGAAAAACCGCACATTTTTTCACAATTTACCCCTCCCGAAAGGAAATGCTTTATGAAATACCTGATTATCTACCTTCTTATAATCAATGCACTTGGCTTCCTGCTTATGCTCATCGATAAGTGGAAAGCCAGGCATCACCGCTGGCGGATCCCGGAAGCCACTTTAATGGGCGTGGCTGCCCTGGGCGGCAGCGTAGGGAGCCTCGTCGGCATGTACACCGTCCGGCACAAGACCAAGCACATCAAATTCACCGTGGGTATCCCGGTGATTCTGGTGGTGCAGATTTTTGCCGCTGTCTATTTCCTGTACCGATAAAGAAATCCTGCACAGAGCCCGGGGCTCCGTGCAGGATTTTCATTTTCCTCTGTTAGATAAATTGAAATTTATCGCTGCATTTTAACAATACGTTCTGTTGTGCCTTCTTCATATTGTTTTTCTTCTGTAATCACAAAACCGTGCCTTTGATAAAATCGTATAGCCTTTATATTCCTTTCAAGAACCCACAAAAAATCACAATCTAACTGCTCAATGGCATATTTTATAAGCTTGCTTCCAATCCCTTGATTTTCAAAAAATGAATCAACATACAATTCTACAATCTGGTTTCCTTCATGATGCATTATTCCCTTAACAAATTCATCATCATAAACCCATATCCCATCCAATTCATCCGGATTATCAATATAATTTTTCGCCAATGGGTAAACTTGCATTTCTCCAAATGATACCTTGTCATTCTGGAAAATCTTTCTATAATTCATTCTCTTTGTAAAAATCAATATTTCTGCTATTCTTGATGCATCTGCTATCGTTGCATGTCGTATCATAATATCGTTTCCTTATACAAATACAAGTTTACTTAATTGTTTCACAAATAGGATTTGATGTTCTGTTTATTCAGCTCACAAATCTGCGGGGTGTTCATTTCTTGTGTCCGCACAAGAAATGAACCAAAGAAAGCGGCTGGGGGATGCGCTGACCGCAAAGCCTTTCGTTACTGCGCAGATCGTCACGCATGATCAGCCCGGTTTTGAGCCGCCCTCCCCCAGACCCCCACCCGGCCCCCGTCATGGGACCGGATATAGTCTTTTTTTGGGGGGAATTGCAGCTATGTATAGATAGAGCTGCGTCAGGCAGATAAAGGCTGTATCGATCATTACTCATCTCACGATTTGCGCCGGAAGGGGTACATAGGGGGAGCGAGAGGAGCGCCGCCTGCGGCGGAAGAAGCGACTTGAGCGAGTGGCAGCGGTCGGCAGATGACGCAGCCGGTAAGGCAAGGAAGATGCCGGGCACCGCAACAGGAAGGGCGGCTCGAAGCCGGGGAAACATTTTGGGACAATACCGGCAATCCCGATAGGCTTCGCGGTCAGCGCCTCCCCTATGCCATTTTCTTTGGTTACTTTCTTGCATGGCTGCAAGAAAGTGACACCCACAATTCTTTGAGCGATACCAACGAAGATCTGTTCCGCATATTCATCCTTCCTGAAGAAGCTATTATCTGGTCAGTTCAGCCAGAATGGCCTCGGCGGTCTGGATGCCATCCACGGCGGCGGACATGATGCCGCCGGCGTAGCCTGCGCCCTCGCCGCAGGGGTAGAGACCCTTGATTTGACTCTGGCGGTCCTCACCCCGGAGGATACGGACAGGAGAGGAGGACCGGGTCTCCGGGGCGGTGAGCACCGCATCCGGGTCCGCGTAGCCCTTCAGCTGGCCGTCCAGCTTCGGCAGCGCTTCCTCCATGGCCCTGGTCAGCTGCCGGGGCAGCACCTCATGGAGATCACACCAGGTAACACCAGGACGATAGGTAGGCTGCACACTGCCGGGACCGGTGCTGGGAACGCCCTTCAGGAAATCTCCCACCTTCTGGGCCGGGGCCCGGTAGCTGCCGCTGACCCGGTAGGCGGTTTCCTCAATCTGACGCTGCCAGTACATGCCGCCTAAGGTACTCTTATCCGGGAATTCCTCAGGATTCACGGTAACCAGCAGGGCTGCGTTGGCATTCTCGCCCTCCCGGTCCGCGTAGCTCATGCCGTTGGTGACCACTCTTCCCTCCTCGGAAGCTGCCGCCACCACATAGCCGCCGGGGCACATACAGAAGGTGTAGACACTCTTATCCTCCAAATGCTGCACCAGCTTGTAATCGGCAGGGGGCAGTACAGGATTGTTTTCGCCGTACTGGGAAGTATTGACCATGGACTGCTTGTGTTCAATCCGGGCACCCATGGCAAATGCCTTGGGCTCCATGGGGATATTCAGACTGTGAAGCAGCTCGAAGGTATCCCGGGCGCTGTGGCCGATGGCAAGAACTGCCCGGTCCGTTTCCACCATTTCGCCGCCATTGACCTGCAGTCCGGTGAGCTGACCGTTTTCGATCCGCACTCCGGTGACCTGGCTGTTGAAGCGGACCTCGCCACCCAGGGTGGTGACCCGCTTGCGGAGGTTCTGCACCACATTCAGCAGCACATCGGTGCCCACATGGGGCTTGGCGTCGTAGAGAATATCCTCTCTTGCGCCGAATTTCACGAACTGGTCCAGCACCCAGCCGATCCGGGGATTATTCACGCCGGTGTTCAGCTTACCGTCGGAGAAGGTGCCTGCACCGCCCTCGCCGAACTGGACGTTGGACCTGGTGTCCAGCTCTCCGGTGGCGAAGAACTTCTCCACCTTGTCGTGACGACTCTGAGCATCCTCGCCCCGCTCCAGAACAATGGGCTTCAAGCCCGCCATGGACAGAATCAGGGCAGCGAACATACCTGCCGGGCCGAAGCCGATGACCACAGGCCGCTTTTCGCTCTGGAGCTTCTGCTTGGGAGGCTTATAGTAGTTACCCTTGGCAATGGAAGCCCGCTTGCAGCCGGAATTGCGGAGGATCTTGCCCTCGTTGCCGTCCACCGCCACCTCAATGGTGTAGATGATCTTCACATCGGGCTTTTTCCGGGCATCCACGCTGCGGCGCACGATCTTCACCTGCCGGATCTTGGAGTTGGAAACCTTCAGCAGCTGGGCCGCTTCGTAGTTAAGCTGATGGGGGTTATGCTCCGGAGGGAGCGCGATATCTCGAATTCTGATCATGTATTTCCTCCTGCATGGCTCCCCGCGAGACGCCCGGAAGACCATGCCCATTGTAAATTGTAGCCGCCGCAGTCGCCGTCGATGTCCAGCACCTCGCCGCAGGCGTAAAGTCCCGGAACCAGTTTGCTTTCCATGGATGTGGGGTCAAATTCATTTGTCAGGATGCCGCCGGCGGTGACCTGGGCAGCGTCCATGCCCATGGGCTCCGTCAGGGTCACTTCAAAGCCCTTGACCGCCCTGCAGACGGCATCGATTTCGTAGTCCTCCAACTGATGAATGGGTACATAGCCGGAGATTCCTGCGCTTTGGGTCAGTACCCGGCCCAGACGGTTGTGGAGAATACCAGTGAGCAGCTCAGAAACCGGCAGGTTGGTAGTCCTTCTGCGGCTCAGCTCCCCTTTCAGAAGGCTTTCTTCCACATCGGGCAGCAGGTCCAGACGGCAGGACCAGTCTCCCCTGCCCTGGCACACGTCCCGGGAAATCTCAAAGATCACCGGGCCTGAAAGGCCGAACTCCGTAAACTGAATTTCGCCCCGGCTCTGGGCAAACAGTTCGCCGTTGTGGAGAATCTGCGCGTGGCAGTTTGCCCGGACACCCTTCAATGATGCCGCACCGGGCCAGGAGGACTTCAGCTGCACCAGATTGGGCCGCAGCTTCGTACATTTGTGCCCGAAGGACCGCAGCAGCTTGTAGCCGGACATGCTTCCTCCCAGCTTGGTGCCCGCAAGACCGCCGCAGGCGATGATCAGCTTATCACATTCCACCGTGCCGCCGGTGCCCTCGATGCAGAAAGTTTCACCGTTTTTCTTCACCTTTTCCACTTCAAAGCCTGTTTCCAGCCGGATATTTTCTCTTTCCAGGGCAAAGCGCAGCACGTCCACCACGGAATTGGCCTGGTCGGAGTAAGGATACACCCGGCCGGAGTCCTCTGCCACGGTAAAAAGGCCCAGGGAGCGGAACCAATTCAGAGTTTCCTCCACATTATATTTTCCCAGGGCAAAATCAGCAAAGGCTGCGTCCTCGCCGTGGTAACCCCCCTCATTTGCATGTAAATTTGTCAGATTACAGCGGCCGTTGCCGGTGGCGCTGAGCTTTTTGCCCACCCGGGCCTGCCGCTCCAGCAGAATGACTGCCACAGCTTTATTTTCTGAGGCAGCCAATGCCGCGGCCATGCCCGCCGCGCCGCCGCCGATGATTCCAATGGTCATAACCGACACCTACTTTCCTGATTGTATATTATACGGGATTTTCCGGCGAGAAACAAGGATTATTTCTGTTGCGTTTCCAAAATGCTGTGCTATAATACAAACTGGTGATATATGTGGATCGAAGCAATATTGAAAAAATCGCCCAGTCTGCCGAGGATAAGGTCCTTCTGGCAAAGCTCTGGGACAAAATAAACGCAGGACTGCGGAAAAACATTCTTTCTTCCACCTGCTTCCTCTCCCCCCGGGAGCTGGAAATGGCCCGGTTCCTCTTCGGCGACCTTGAGGGATTACATACCTTCGGCGGCTACGCCGATGCGGAGCGGAAGATGCTCGTGTACCTTCCCGACTATCTGGACGAAAGTGCCCTTTCTGACGAGGATTCTCCCCTCATCTGCCTCCGGGCAGAGTTTTACCACGGGGACTCCCCCAGCCACCGGGATTTTCTGGGTGCGCTCATGGGCGCGGGCATTGGCCGGGAGACGGTGGGCGACATCTGCGTGGGCAAGGAAAGCTGCGATTTCTTCGTCGCTGCTGAAATCGCCCCCTATATTGAGCAGAATTTCACTTCCGCAGGCCGGACCCATGTGCGCATCTGCCGAATCCCCCTGGACCAGGTGCAGGTTCCCGAGCCGGAGGTCAAGGAGATTAAGGACACCCTGGCTTCCCTGCGCTTAGACAGCGTCATCTCCTCCGGCTTCCGCATTGGCCGGAGCCTGGCATCCCAATATGTAACCCAGGGAAAGGCCGCCATTGACGGTCTGCCCTGTGAAAAGCCCGACAAGGCCGTGGCCGAGGGCAGTAAGATATCCGTCCGGGGCCTTGGAAAAATTAAGCTTGTTTCCGTCAACGGAAAGACCAAAAAGGACCGGATTTCCGTAACCATTCATCGCTATGTGTGAGGTAATACTATGAACATGAACGAAGTCATCGCAAGAATCAACGAGCTGGCCCGGAAGGTGAAGGCCGGTGAAGAACTGACCCCCGAGGAGCTGGAGGAGCGGACCAAACTGCGCAATATCTACAAGGAATCCGTGGTGGGCAATCTGAGAGCTCAGCTGGAAAACACCACCATTGTCTATCCCGACGGCACCAAAAAGAAGGTCACCCACAAGTAATGGTTGCCTACTTAAGCCACTTTTTCGGCATCGGCATTCCGGCTGTCCTTGTTTTCGGCTGTTTCTTTCCCTACCGCCATCGGGCACTGAAGGCTCAGGGTCTGCACTCCTCTCCCCTGCGGGAATGTGCGCTGCACCTGTTTGTCCTGTGCCTGTTCGGCCTTGCAGCTATGGTCCTATGGCCTGGTTATCATGTTGAGCATACCGAAGGGCTTTGGGGCAATCTGGTGATTCACAATGCCCGGTCAAGCTGGACTGATAACCTGAATCTGATTCCGATGCGCATGATTGCAGATTACCTCCGGGCTTTCCGGGAGGGCGACCTCTTTTACGCAGTGATAATGCTATTCGGAAATCTGCTAACCTTCCTGCCTCTCGGATTTTTTCCGGCTTGCTTTTCCGGGAATTTGGTGTGAAAAAGACTTTTCTTTTTGGTCTGGCATTTTCTTTTGGTGCAGAATCCTGCCAGTTCTTCCTGGGGCGGCACTGTGATGTGGATGATGTGATCCTGAACGTGCTGGGTGTAATGCTGGGCTATGGGCTTTGCGCGCTGCTGAAAAAGGCATTCCCCCGATTCTGTAATAGCTTTCAGTGTCAAACAGTATAAATTTTTACCTCCGGTTGCATAAAAGTATGCAACCGGAGCTTTCTTTTGCCCCCCAGGGTGAAAGGAGTGAAGCATATGGAAAAAATCTGGGTCCTCTGTCCTGCGGATCAGGCGCAGTATTTATATTTTCTCAACGAGGTTTTGCCAAAGCTGGACGATGCGGGAATTTCCTTTTCCCTGATGCGGCCATCGGAGGATATATGCCAGCTGATCCTGAAGGATACCGGACGGGACGGCACATAAAAAAGCGGCGCACTTCGGTGCGCCGTTTTTTTACACTTCCCTATTGAGCGCAAATCTGCTATAATAAAAAAAATATGTTCTTTCGGAGGTATTACAATGCCTTTTCTTCCTATCTGCAAGCAGGACATGATTGACCGGGGATGGGAGCAGTGCGACTTTGTCTACGTCATCGGCGATGCTTACGTTGACCACCATTCCTTCGGCCATGCCATCATCAGCCGGATTCTGGAAAGCCACGGCTACAGCGTGGGCATCATCTCCCAGCCGGACTGGAAAAATCCCAAATCCATCGACATCTATGGCCGCCCCCGCTTAGGCTTCCTGGTCTCCGGCGGCAATATGGACTCCATGGTGAACCACTATTCCGTCACCAAGCATCGCCGTAAGACCGACGCCTTCACCCCCGGCGGCGAGATGGGCAAGCGGCCGGACTATGCCACCATCGTCTATTGCAATCTGATCCGCCAGACCTACAAGGATGTGCCCATTCTCATCGGCGGTATCGAAGCTTCCTTACGCCGTCTTGGCCATTATGACTACTGGCGCGAATCCATGAAGCGCTCCATCCTCCTGGATTCCCAGGCGGATATCCTCATGTACGGCATGGGCGAAAAGTCCATCGTGGAGCTGGCCGATGCCCTGAACAGCGGCATGGCGGCCAGGGACATCACCTATGTGGACGGTACCGTGTTCCGGTGTGCGGAGCTGGACGAGAGTCTGCCCACCATCGTGCTGCCCTCCTTCGAGGAAGTGAAGAATAACAAGCGCAAGTACGCCGAGTCCTTCAAGATCCAGTACGGCAACTGCGACCCCTTCACAGCCAAGCGGCTGGCTGAGCCCTACGGCAAGGAATTCGTGGTGCAGAATCCGCCTCAGAAGCCCCTGACCACCGAGGAAATGGACGCGGTCTATGAGCTGCCCTATGAGCGGACCTGGCACCCCAGCTACGCCAAAAAGGGTGGCGTGCCCGCCATCGAAGAAGTGAAATTCAGCCTGGTTTCCAACCGGGGATGCTTCGGTGCCTGCTCCTTCTGCGCCCTGACTTTCCACCAGGGCCGAATCATCCAGACCCGGAGCCACGAAAGTATCCTCCGGGAAGCGGAGATGATCGTCAAGGACAAGGATTTTAAAGGCTACATCCACGACGTGGGCGGCCCCACCGCCAATTTCCGCCACCCGGCCTGCGAAAAGCAGCTGACCAAGGGTGCCTGCGGTGGCCGGCAGTGCCTGTACCCCACCCCCTGCAAAAATATGAAGGCCGACCACTCAGACTATGTGGCATTGCTGCGGAAGCTGCGGAAAATTCCCGGCGTGAAGAAGGTGTTTGTCCGAAGCGGCATCCGCTTTGACTACCTGCTGGCAGACAAGAAGGACACCTTCTTTAAAGAGCTGGTCCAGTTCCATATTTCCGGCCAGCTCAAAGTGGCTCCGGAGCATGTCTCCGACGCGGTGCTGGACCGGATGGGTAAGCCCAGAAACGCGGTGTACAACAGGTTTGTGGATAAGTATTTCGCCCTGAACAAGCAGTACGGCATGAATCAGTATCTGGTTCCCTACCTGATGTCCAGCCACCCGGGCTCTACCCTGAAGGAAGCCATCGAGCTGGCAGAGTACATCCGGGAGATGGGCTACAACCCGGAACAGGTCCAGGATTTCTACCCCACCCCCTCCACCTTGTCCACCGTCATGTACTACACCGGTCTGGATCCCCGGACCATGGACAAGGTCTACGTCCCCACGGACCCCCACGAGAAGGCCATGCAGCGGGCGCTGATCCAGTACCGGAATCCCAAGAATTACTACCTGGTCCGGGAAGCTCTCCTTGCCGCCCACCGGGAGGATCTGATCGGCTCCGGCCCCAAGTGCCTGATCCGGGCGGTGCCCCCGAAACTGGGCAAGCCCACCGCACCCCCTCCCAAGCTGCCCCCCAAGGCCAAGGCAAACCCCAAAGCAGCCGCCAAAAAGCCGGTTGCCAAGGCACCTGCAAAAGCACCTGTCAAAAAGGGCGCAGCAAAAAGAAAGTAAACCCAAAGTTGCGCGATAGTTGGTGGACGCAACGGCGCTAATTTGCTACCATGCAGGTACCCAAAACATAAAGGAGTATCTATCATGGAAAACCTCAAACAAACCTTCATTACCATTTCTCCCGTCACCCTGATCATGCAGATCTTCAACCTGGCTGCCCTCGCCGGTCTTGTGTATCTGGTTGTCCTGCTGATCCGGGCACTTCGCAAATACCTAAAATCCACGGAAGTTCGTAAGGAGACCCAAGCCGTCCGGCAGTCTCTCAGTGAGGCGCTGAAGGCTCACCGTATCCGGTGTAAGATGACCCAGGAATTTGTAGCCGAGCATTTGGGCGTCAGCCGTCAGGCGGTATCCAAATGGGAAAACGGCACCTCAGACCCTTCCACTGCCAACCTGCTGGCCCTGGCCAAGCTCTATGGCATCAGCGCCGAAGAATTACTAAAGGAGGCAACCCAATGAACACCTTTGAAGCCTTTTCTGCCCGGTACAGCTACCGGGGCAAGTATCTGTCCACCCCGGTTCCCCGGGAGCACTTGAAAATGATCATGGAGGCAGGCTGCGCCGCCCCCTCGGGCTGCAACAAGCAGACCACCTCCTTTATCGCTGTGGATGACCCCGAAATTCTCAGTAAGCTCCACGCCGTTATCGATCCGCCCCTTGGTGAAACTGCACCGGCCATGATCTGTGTTCTGACCCGGGAGATCGTCGCCTACCGGGACCGGACCTTCTTCGTCCAGGACTACTCCGCCGCCATCCAGAACATGCTGCTGGCCATTGCAGACCTGGGCTACGCCAGCTGCTGGATTGAAGGTCATGTCACCGATACCGACCGGATCGGCGACAAGATGGCCGCCATCCTGGGCGTGCCGGAGGAATACCACCTGATCTGCTATCTGCCTGTGGGTATCCCGGAAGCGGAGGGCAAACGGGTCCGCAAGAAGCCTCTGGAAGAACGTGCCTGGTTCAACGGCTTTATGAAGTAAACAAAAAACTGCCTGACGGATCCCGTCAGGCAGTTTTCTTATTCATAGACCAGATCGCAGCCATGCTCGCCGCAGCTGAGGCCGGGACCTTCCGATTCCGCGCCTTTCAGCAGGCTTACGAATTCCTCTACGGAAAGTTCATTCAAGGTGATCTTCTTGCCGTTCAGGTAAATGGCAGGGACACCCCTGACCTTCAGCGCATCCCGGGAGAAGGCCACAGCCTCCTGTTCCTGCTTCCGGTAAGTACCCGCTTCCAGTGCAGCAGTAAATTCCTCCGGATTCAGGCCAACCTTCTCCGCCAGAGCAGCCAGAACAGGAATCTCCCCGATGTCCTGCTCGTCATAGAAGTAAGCCTTGTAGGCAGCGTCTGCATATGCATCACCCTTGCCCCGGGCTTCCGCAAAAAACCAACCCTCAAAGGCCAGCCGGGTATAGGGCCGGGGCACCACATGGGGCGGCAGCTTCATGGGCATACCCAGCTTTTCACAGGGGGCAACCAACCGCTTGTAGCCCTCCCGGCGGCGCTGGTCATTCCAGGTGTCCACCCGGGGACGGTCCTCCGGTGTCAGCTCAAAGGGCTGCAGGATGATCTCTGCTTCGATGCCAGTCTCCTTCAGGGCCAGCATCAGTGCCTCCTTTGCCACCAGGCAATAGGGACAGACAAAATCTGTTACAAAGAGAATTTCCATAAAAACTCCTTATCTGCGCTTATACAGCAGCATTTCGTAGGCAATACCGTTTTCCTCACCGGACTGAAGGGTTTCCGCCAGATACCAGTCCGGGTTTTCATCCAGATTGGGGAAGAATGTGTCGGATTCGATGTTTGTATGTACCTTGGTCACATAGGCGGTGTCACAAAACTGAAGCATCTGCTGATAAATACTTCCGCCGCCGATGACAAAGCATTTTTCGGCGGTTTTCGCCAGTTCTGCCGCCTCTTCAGGACTATGGCAGAGGGTAAACCCAGGAATTTCAGCATCGCTCCGGGACAGCGCCACGTTCACCCGGCCGGGCAGGGGCTTTTTTCCCGGGAAATCCTCAATGGTTCGGCGGCCCACGATGACCATGGCCCCCCGGGTAGTCTCCCGGAAGAATTTCCGGTCAGCACTTAACGCAACAGGCTGGGTTCCGTCCCGGCCGATGCCCCAGTCATCATATACTGCAACAATTAACTCCATTTTTCGCTCCTAATTCTGCATTTATATGGCCATAGGAATTTCGAAATCGAAATCGTGGTATTTATAGTTTTCCATAGAGAAGGAATTCTTGGTAAACTTATAGAAATCATCGATGGAGGTATCCATCCTGAAGGTGGGGGCGTCAAAGCCTTCCTTTTCCAGCATTGCCTTTACCGCCGGGATATGCCGGTCATAGATATGGCAGTCGGCGATTACGTGGATAAATTCGCCCACTTCCAGGCCGCTGACCTGGGCCAGCATATGGGTCAGGGCCGCGTACTGGACCACATTCCAGTTGTTTGCGGTGAGCATATCCTGGGAGCGCTGGTTGAGGATGGCATTCAGCTTGTTGCCGGTGACGTTGAAGGTCATGGAATAGGCGCAGGGGTACAGGTTCATCTCATGCAGGTCCTCAAAATTATAGATATTGGTCAGGATCCGCCGGGAGGTGGGATTGTGCTTCAAGTCGTAGAGTACCCGGTCCACCTGGTCCATATCACCTTCTTTATAGTGGTGCTTGATTCCCAGCTGATAACCGTAGGCCTTGCCGATGGTGCCGTCCTCCCCGGCCCACTCATCCCAGACGTGGCTGCCCAGGTCAGCGATCCGGTTGGACTTCTTCTGCCAGATCCACAGCAGCTCATCAATGGCGGATTTCCAATAGGTGCGGCGCAGGGTCATGATGGGAAATTCCTCCGCCAGGTTGTAGCGGTTCACCACGCCGAAGGTCTTGATGGTGTGGGCGGGGGTACCGTCAGCCCACTTGGGGCGCACAGGCAGGCCCTCATCGGAGTAGCCCTCCTCTAAAATCTTGCGGCATGTGGCCTTATAAAGATCGTCAGCTCTGCTCATAAGCAATCCTCCAAAGCTTTTCATAATTTTTTTAATGATATCACATTTCTGAATCTCATTCAAGCCTTGCAGGGAAAGAAATGACGCCGTCCTTCCGGACGGCGTCATGATACGCAATCTGATTATTCAGCAGCAGGATACATATAGAAATGGAGCAAGGCATCGCTTACCACAAATGCATACTCACCGCTTTCACGTTCCATGATGTAATACAGGTTTCCATCGGAATCCATCTGAGGTTCCTCCAGCATTGCCTGGATATCTGCTTCTGTAATGGTGTCATCCGCAAGGAGCATGGCATAGGTTGCGAAAACGGTCAGGTTCTCGCAGGAAGTCTCGTCCGTTCCATCGCAGACCATAATCACACCGACACCGGTCTGGCCATCATCCGCCAGCTCGATATACATCACAACACCGTAGGAACCGCCATCGGAAAGATCCGCAAATTCATAGCAAACGGTATTTTCCACATCGCTGTTTACGGACTTTGCCACGATATCGTAGGCTGCCAGTTCCCCATTCATCGCATCCACAAAATCGCTGTAATTGAAGCCGAAAGCAGAATCAGGCTGGCTTTCATCGGGAGCAGTGGTTTCATCTTCCGGAGCAGTGGTTTCGTCATCCGGTGCGGTGGTCTCATCTTCCGGTGCGGTGGTCTCGTCTTCCGGTGCTGTGGTTTCAGTTTCCGGAGCAGTTGTTTCGGGGACTTCCGGGGTGGTATCCGGCCCGGGAGCCGTTACACCCACAACATAATCCATACTGATCCAGCCCTTGTCCGTGCGGCCCCAGGTAGTGCCGCCCACCTGGACGGTTTCCAGAATGGTGACCTTCGTACCCTGGGCATAGCCGCCCACCACCGCGCTTCCGGTGCCGGGACCCTTGCGGATATTCAGAACGTTGGCTTTGATGATTCCCACATTGCCGGGCTTGACCTCCTGGGAAACCTCATCCAGCTTCACATAGGCCAGAGAGATCCAGCCCCTGTCCGTGCGGCCCCAGGGGGTGCCGTGCACCATCGTCTGTTCCAGAATGGTAACTTTAGCGCCTCTGACGTAGCCGCCCACAACCTGGCCATTGGTGCCGGGAGTCTTGCGGATATTCAGGCCGCCGGCGGTGACAACACCGGTAACACCAGTGGGCTTATCCTGTGTCTCCGGTTCGGTGGTTTCGGGATGAGTCACATCAGGCAGGGTGGTCTCGGGCTGAGTGGCTTCGGGCAGCGTGGTTCCCGGTTCCTCGGGCTTAGCCACAGAACCCTCCAGCTTCACATAGGTCATGCAGACCCAGCCCTTGTCCGTACGGCCCCACTTCTGTCCGGAAACAACGGTCTGCTCCAGAATCACGATTCGCTGACCGCGGGTGTAACTACCCACGGATTTGTTGCCCACACCGGGACCGGACCGGACATTCAGACCGCTGGCAGTTACAACAGCGTAAAAACCGTTGCTGTTCGTCCAGGTATCCTCAAGCTGCACATACTGCAGAGATACCCACCCCTTGTCCGTACGGCCCCAGAGAGTACCGTTGACTGTTTGCTGCTCCAGAATCAGAATCTTCTGTCCGGATTGATAGGATCCTGCGGCAGCATAGTTGGTTCCGGGACCTTTGCGGATATTCAGGCCTGCGCGGCTTGTCACGGTACCGGGGATTCCCTGTTCCGTTTTATCCGGAGTTTCAGCGGGGCGTGTGACATCAGGAACCACAGTGTCGGGCGCCGTCGTTTCAGATTCCGTGGGAGGTGTAGTCTCCTGGGGCTTCTCAGAATCCAGTTTGACATAGGTCAGACAGATCCAGCCCTTGTCCGTGCGGCCCCAGGGAGTCCCATTGACGGTTGCCTTTTCAAAAATATCCACCTTTCTGCCTCTGGAATAGGCGCCCAGAATCTTGCCATGGGTACCTGCGGCAGCGCGGTAATTCAGCAGCTCAACGCTAACGGTGCCGGAGGCAACAGGCTCACCATTCTCCGGCTGCGTTGCGTCAGGTTCCGCTTCGGGGTCGCCGGGTGTCAGTCCTCCGGTATAATCCGTATACTGCAGACAGATCCAACCGCCCCGGAACTTACCCCAAAGGGTACCGTTCACATCCACGACTTCGGTAATCAGAAGCACATCGTCCTCACGCACACCGGAAACAGCCTGGTGCTTGGTGCCGGGACCGGTTCGAACATTCACATAGTCTCCGGTGACGGTGACCTGGACACCTGTTCCGGCCTCCAGTGTCTTTTCATCGAAAGTACCCGTTCTGGGATCACCCAGTTTGACCCACTGGTCAGGCTGGAACATACCCCATTTCAAACCGGATGCGTCCACATATTCTGCCTGGATGGTCACGGCTGCGTTCTGTGCCAGAGCACCGGTTTTGTCGCCGCCGGGTGCATTCCAAATATCCAGGGATGCCAGACTATCCGCGCTGATCCGATAGGAAGCTGCCGTACCCACGGAGGAATCCACATTTACTCCCTGCCAGTGGGCATAAAGCGTCTGCTCAGCATGCGCCTCAGTCAGTTCTGTAATCCAGGCACCGCCCTCCGGCGCGGAATACCAGCCCAGGAATACATAGCCATCTCGGGTGGGACTTGCCATTACGCAGGCCGGCAGATTGCAGTCATAGCCCTGGGCCCGAGCCTCTGCCACACCACCATTTTTATCGTAGCATACATAGGTGTAATTACCGGAGCATTCTTCGGTATAGTGGTTGTTGAGGTAGAGATCCGCCTCGATCATCCGGCGATCCAGAAGTCCCATATTCAGCTGATTACCTGCGCTGGACCAGAGGGTGGCCGCGTAGATATAGCTGTTGCCAGTCTTGTTCTCAATAACAGCCTGGCGGAATTCACCGTCGCTGTTGACCCAGTTGGGTCCGCAGTTGTATGTAAACAAAACCAGGGAATCGAACTGATTCTGGGAAAGGATGATATCATGGCGGTCCGCAAACTGATTCAGGGTCCGCTCCACATCCACCAGATAAGCCCGCAGCAGGGCATCGGCCTGCTCCACGGTGATACCGTTGGGGTAGTCGTCCTTGCCGCAGGAGCTTCCGTAGCCTACGGAATAATGGCTGTAGTCAAACACAGGATATTTGATAAAGCCTTCCAGCTTCTTCAGGATGCTGATACAGGCCTCACTGGTTCTCAAATTGGATGCAGCCCGGGAGGGCAGGGCAAATGCCGGCATCATACTCACAAGCAGCAGCATAGTAAGCAGCAAACACACGATCCGCTTACGCATGGGCATACCATCTCCTTATTTTATAGTATCACAACTGATTATAGCAACGTTTGTCATATTTTGCAACCTCTTTTTTACTTTTTATTACATTCTGTAACCTTCTTTTGCTGTCTCAGCAATTTCCTGAGGCTGTCAGTTGACTTTCCGTATCCACGCTGATATACTGCCATCAGAAAAGGAGGCGAAGCACATGAAAAAAGCACTGATTGCCATGTCCGGCGGCGTGGATAGCTCGGTTGCGGCGTTTTTGATGCAGCAAAAGGGCTTTGACTGCACCGGTGCCATGATGCGTATGTTTGACAGCGACATTCTCCCCTGCGGAGAAAGCACCTGCTGCTCCCTGGACGATGCGGAGGACGCCCGGTCCGTGGCCCGGAAAATGGGCATGCAGTTTCATGTGTTCAACGCCAAGGAGGAATTTGCCGACAAGGTTATCGGGGATTTCATCCGCAGCTACGAAAGCGGCACCACCCCCAACCCCTGCATCCAGTGCAACCGGCATCTGAAATTTGACTATTTTCTCCGGCGGGCCAGGATTTTGGGCTGTGAATACATTGTCACCGGGCACTACGCCCGAATCGGCTATGACGAAGCTTCCGGCCGTTGGCTGCTGCGCAAGGCACTGGACGAAAGCAAGGATCAGAGCTACGTCCTTTACTGTCTGAGCCAGGACCAACTGGCCCACACCCTGCTGCCCCTGGGAGAAATGACCAAGGAGCAGGCCCGGTCCATTGCGGAAGCCCAGGGCTTTATCAACGCGAAAAAGCGGGATTCCCAGGATATCTGCTTTGTCCCGGATGGGGATTATGTGGCCTTTATGGAGCATTATACCGGAAAACAATATGCCCCCGGCGATTTTCTGGATCTGTCCGGCAAGGTTGTGGGTAAACATCGTGGTGCTGTGTGCTACACTCTGGGCCAGCGGAAGGGGCTGGGACTTGCCATGGGCGCGCCGGTCTACGTCTGCGGCAAGGACATGGCTGCCAATACTGTCACTGTGGGACCCAACGAAGCGCTTTTCGCCACCACCCTGCTGGCAAAGGATTTTAACTGGATTCCCTTTGAAACCCTGACGGTGCCCATGACTGTCACTGCCCGGGCCCGGTACAATCAGAAGGAACAGCCGGCCACCGTATATCCGGAAGAAAACGGCCTTGTCCGGGTGGTTTTTGATCAGCCCCAGCGGGCCATGACCCCGGGACAGGCAGTGGTGCTGTACCAGGGAGACATCGTAGTCGGCGGCGGCACCATTGAGGAAATAATGCAGAATGCAGAAAGCAGAATGCAGAATTAAGGAGGAGCCCTGGCTCCTCCTGTTTTTCTTAACCGGTAATTACGTTAATTTATCGTATATGCGCACCAACGCGCCAAAGGCGCCTTGCCTCCACCTTTGGGGGAGGTGGCCCGGCGAAGCCGGGACGGAAGGGGGTGGCGCAACGTCATTTTCCCTCATCAGTCACCGTTTACCAGGTGCCAGCTTCACCCCCTGGTGAAGCTCCTGTAAACGATAGTTTTCCAAATTAGCATAAAAAAGGAGGAGCTTTCGCTCCTCCTTTTCTTATTTTTCGAACTTACCTTTGACATGCTTGGGCAGCTTCGGCTTATAGGCCATCACATACAGGATCAGGAAAACAGCGGCACAGACCGCACTGATCTTCCAGCCCAGACTGAAGGCCGCGTTGCGGTAGACATAGGTGATAGTATGCTCACCCTCCGTCAGCTCCACGCCGATCATGCAGTCGCCCACCAGTACCGTTTCCGCTTCCTCGCCGTCCACCAGCACGGACCAGTTGCCGTTCTGGGGAATGGAGGCATAGAGCAAACCGTCCCGGTTGCAGGAAACCGTACCTTCCACAAAGGTATTGCGGAACGTTGTCAGCTCCAGAGGGCACTGTGCCAGGACTTCATAGCCCTCCCTGAACCGGCTGTTGTTCAGAATGGCGGCTGTCAGGGTCATGGTGCCCTTCTCATTTGCCTTGCAGGTCATGCGCACCGTCACCACATCACCCACAGCCACATCGCCCACAGCCAGCATCTGGGGCAGACTCATGGTCTCGGTGTACAGCTCCACGCCGTTGAGGCTGATGCTCACCGCGTTGCGCTTGGGCAGGTTCAGGTTCACGCACATGAAGCCGTCCTGCTCCACCGTGTAGGTGTAGTAAACCTTGGAATTGGCAAGGCCCTCGGAATAGGAGCAGTAGCCGCTGGAATTGGTGTCGGATACCGTCACATCCTCTCCGGTAATTTCCAGGCTGCTGCCGGAAACCGTATGCCAAACATCCCCCTTCACACCGGTGGCAGCGGAAAAGATGCGGTTTTGCAGGTTAAATACGCTGCTGTTGTCAAAATCCACATCCGCAAGCTCCCTGTCCGCCAGGAAGCCCAGGGGCAGATAGGCTGTATTCTCATACAGATAGGTGTTGCCGTAGTGGTGGACGTAGTCAAAATACTGACTCTGCTTGTCCTTTCCGTCCCGGTCAATCATATATTTAAGGCCCAGGAACAGGTTGGAAACAGGAGAGGCCTCCTCATAGCAGTAGCGGTTATAGGTATTCTTGGCGCCATAGCCCAGAGCCTGCATGAACACGGTGGTTTTGACATTGGCGGAGCTGGTAAAGGCGGAAATGCCGTTATAGCCGTTCAGAGCGCCGTCATTGAGGGTCTGGGAGTGGGTGGTTTCCGCCCGGAAGAAGAGGGTGTCCTCCTCCCGGTCATTTACCATATAGCGGATCATGGACGCGGAATACTTGGTATCCTTGGGGTAATTGACCGTATTGGTAAAGGAGAACCGGCAGCCGAAATTCACCACGTTGGCGATCAGCTCCGCCACCATGATCAGGGCCAGCATGGTCCGGGCAGCGTTGCGGCGGCGGTTCCGGGCAGCCTTCAGCCGTCGGGGGTCTACTTCCTCCCCTTCCTTCGGCTTGGGGCCCCGGTACTGGCCGTAAACGAAGGCCGCCAGGTAGAGCAGCAGGAAGGACACATTGAAGGCCAGAAACTCCGGATTCAGCCGGGCGTCGGAGCAGGCCATGATGCAGGCAGTGAACAGCGCCGCCAGAAGGGTCTGCCAGATTTTAAACTTATTTCGCATCAGCCAGGCCCGATAGGCCATGTAGAGCATCACAAAGCAGTACAGGAAGCTGAAGCGGTAGGGAATCATGTTGGTGAAGTGGAAGCCGTGCCAGATATAGTCCAGCTGCCGGATGATGAAGCTGATGTTGAAGAACAGCAGCAGCAGCACGCAGCACAGCTTGTCCCGGAATTTGACCTCACCGGACAGCAGATACAGAAATCCCAGCAAAATGGTGCCAACACCGGCGTAGATATTGGGCAGGCCCTCCTTGAAGTTTAGCTCCACGGCACCGGACATGTTGCCCGCCACCTGACGCATGGCATCCAGCAGGCCCTTCCAGGTGTTTTCGTCGGCGATGTTCAACCGGAAGGTGGTGGGGAACTGATTGACGCTGCTTTGGGTGGTCTGCAGGGCCGCAAAGGCAGGCAGGGTCAGCACAGCGGTCATGGCAATGGCCAGGGCAGAGAAAAAGGCAATACGCAGAAGGTCCGCGAAGAAGACTTTCACATCAGTGCAGCGGCAGACCTGATAACAGATGAACAGCAGCAGCACAAAGATGCAGGTGAAGAAGCCGATATAGTAATTGGCGTAGATGGACAAAAACAGGGTCAGGGTATACAGGACAAATTTTTTATCCCGCAGCAACGAGACCGTACCCAGCGCCACCAGGGGAAGCAGCGCGAAGGTATCCAGCCACATGATATTCCACTGGAAGCCCAGTGCCCAGGCGCACATGCCGTAGAAAGAGCCGAATAGGGCGATGGAGATATCATTTTTCCGGAAGGTCTGCTTCAGGAAGCTGGCAAAGAACAGCGAGGCCAGGCCCAGCTTCACAGGCATCAGCAGGGAATAGAACTCCAGCAGGAAGGCTTCCGGAATCAGGACGCTCAGAAGATTCAAAGGAGATGCCAGATAGTAGGAGATGAGGCCCAGGTAATCCATGCCCAGTCCCACATTCCAGCTGTAGAGCAGGCTGTCGCCGGAGAGCAGCGCCCGGCGGAAGGCCTTGAAGAAGGGATAGTACTGGTGATACATATCGGAATACAGCATGGAGCTGGTGCCGAAGGGCTCTGCCCCTGCCACCATCATAACCACCAGCATGAACACCACCGGGATGCCAAAGGCGATGGCCAGGTAGTTCCACTTGATTTCCTTGATCTTCCGAAGGTCCATTCCGCTTCCCCCTGATTTTTTCGAAGTACCTTTTATTCTACCACGGTTTATGCCGGGGGTAAAGGCAAAATGAGATTTTATTTTTGAATATTACTTTAAGTTTTCGGAATCCATAAAAAGAACGCTGCTCCGAAGAGCAGCGTTTCGGGTTATTCATAATCGTCGTCCAGATTATTGTCGTCCTCCAGGCCCTCGCCCATGATCTCGCCGATCCGGACCCGGCGCTTCAGCTTCACATCCTCCACCTGGCTGTGGATCAGTTCCTTGACCTCCACAGGGTTCTTGATATTCTTCAGTACCATGGTGGGCATGGTCTTGTCAGAGGACATGATGGTAACGGTACCCACGCCGAAGAAGCGCTGCCACAAACTGCGGGCAGTGTCGATATCCCGGACCCGGTACAGGAGGATCTCATCGTCCTTGATATTCAGAAAGCCAACGGAAACGAACAGACGGTCCTCGGACATGCCGTAGCGGGTAAAGCTCAGGGGCATACCCAGATAGCGCTTCCGGTCCTGCCAGATGTATTCGATTGCCATAATACATACCTCCTCAGTGGTTTTCTTTATTTTACATTTTCAGAGAAGGAATGTCAACGGAAAGTTACAGGATCAGGCACACCAGGCCGTTGGCGCCCTCGTTGACGATCCGGCTTAAGGTCCCCCGGAATTTTCCCCGGACCTCCTCCGGAAGGCCCAGGACCTTGGTGCTGAGACCCTCCTGCAGCAGTTCATAGACGGATTTCCCGAAGATATTGCTCTGCCACAGCTCCTCCGGCGACCCGTCGGACAGCCGCCGGACCAGCTCCTGGGACTGCTTTTCGTCTCCCACCATAGGCGCGATCTGGGTATCCACATCAATGCGCATCATATGGATGGAGGGGGCTCCGGCTTTCAGCTTCACCCCGAAGGAACCACCCTTCTTGATCAGCTCCGGGTTCTCCAGCTTCATCTGCTCCATGGTGGGCAGCACAACACCGTAGCCTGTGGCCATCACCGAGGCCAGGGCGGCCGAGACCTTTTCATATTCCCGTTTGATTCTTACCAGCTCCGTCAGCTGCTGCAGAAGCTGTGCATCGGTTCGGATCTCCATGCCGGATTTGCCGGAGATGATATCATAGAACATACTCTCCGGGAAGGTCAGCGCGCAGCTGATGGTACCGGTGCCCAGATCGATACCTTTATAATAGTAGTCCTTGACATATTCCCCCTCCGCCAGCGGGGCCAGGGCCTGCTCCCCATCGGCCAGAGTCCGGATCTTTCCGGCCTGGGTCAGAAGACTTTCATACAGGCTCTTTTTCACGGGATGGCCACTTTCCAGCGCGTCCAGCCACCGGGGCAGGGATACATGGATCTCATGCAAGGGGAACTGATACAGAAGCGCCCGGAACAGCTCCCCGATCCCGGCCCCATCCAGGCTCTGACAGTCACAGACATGGGCCTCCACATCAAAATCCCGGCGGATCTGTTCTTTCACTGCGGAGGCCTCCCCGGAGGCCGGATTGCGGCTGTTCACCACCACCAGGAAGGGTTTTCCTGTGGCCTTCATGTCCAGAATTGCCCGGCGCTCCGGAACCACATAATCTTTTCTGGGAATATCCGCTATGGTTCCGTCGGTGGTCACCACAATACCGATGGAGCAATGCTCCTGCATGACCTTCTTCGTGCCCAGCTCCGCCGCTTCGGTCATGGGAATCTCTGTATCGAACCAGGGGGTAGTGACCATCCGGGGTTCCCCCTCATCGTAGGCACCAACAGCTCCCTCCACCATATAGCCCACGGAGTCGATCATCCGCAGCCGCAGCTTGTGGACACCGTCCGGACAGACCTCCGCCGCCTCCTCCGGAATAAATTTGGGCTCCGAGGTCATAATGATCCTGCCGGAACCGCTCTGGGGCAGTTCGTCCCGGGCCCGTTCCTTTTTATAGGGATCCTCGATGCCGGGGATTACCAGCACCTCCATCAGGCGCTTGATCAGGGTGGACTTTCCGGTGCGGACCGGACCCACCACCCCCATGTAGATATCCCCGCCGGTACGCAGGGCAATATCCTGATAAATATTCTCCATAGCCAGCCTCCTTGTCGGGCAGGAGAAAGGCTCCTGCACTTGGTTTACAACAGAGTATGTCCCCCGGAGGCAGGGTAGAACCAAAGGGTGGAATGTTTCCTGTCCATACACAAGATGCTGTGTTTTTCTCTGGAAAAAAGCGAAGATTTTGTGAAAATAATGTTTGACAAATAGGCAATCAGCCTGTATAATACATAGGCACGACTGTGAAAAGGAGGAATACTATGCTGTTAGGGCTTTCCAAGATCATCGACAGTCCCGGCGCATCGGTTCCTTTTTCCACCAGCGTTGACTTAAGTGATCTTTGTTACGGCGTCAGCTACCCTGTCTCCGAGCCCGTCCGGGCAGAGGGTCAGGTGCGAAACACCGCAGGCGTTCTTGTGATGACCGGTTCCATCGAAACCACCATCCACGGCACCTGTGACCGCTGTGCCAGCCCCTTCGACCGGGAGGTCTACTTCCCCATCGATGTGGTTCTGGTTACGGAAATGGCCAACGAAGAGAACGAAGACGAGTGGGTATTCCCTCTGGAGGGAGACAGCGCCGATCTGGATGATATTGTACGGACAGTCTTTGTCCTGAATCTGGATTCCAAGCTGCTGTGCAAGGAGGACTGCCGCGGACTCTGCCACCGCTGTGGCAAGAATCTCAATGACGGTCCCTGCAATTGCCAGAAGGAGCTCGATCCCCGATTTGCTGCTTTGAAGCAGCTTCTTGAGAAGTAAATCCAATTATGCTGTTAAAAGCAGTTTGACCAAGGAGGTGTCACCATGGCTGTCCCTAAGTGTAAAGTGTCCAAGGCCCGCCGCGATAAGCGCCGTGGCTCCAACTGGAAGCTGTCTGCTCCCAGCGTTGCGGTTTGCCCCAAGTGCGGCGAGCCCGTCATGCCCCACAGAGCTTGCAAGGCTTGCGGTACCTACAACGGCCGTCAGGTCCTGGCTGTCGAGGCTGAATAATTCGACACAAAGCGGAAATGCAAGAGGAAGGCAGCAGCCTTCCTCTTTTTCCGTAACTAAGCATCCATTGTAGGGCGGGGGCTCGCCCCCGCCGATAAATTGCACGCAGAAACACGGCGGGGGCAAGCCCCCGCCCTACTTTTATATACTTCATAATTTTGCATTTCTCAACATGCACAAATTTTTCATAAATAATCTGTGAATTATCACATTTTTCATTGCTTTTCTTAAGAAAGTGTGTCATAATATATTCTGATGTATTTCCAAAGAAAGGAAGTGTTTGCCATGGCAAAACCTCTGGTGGCCATTGTGGGCCGCCCCAATGTAGGCAAATCCATGCTGTTTAATAAACTGACCGGTCAGCGCACCTCCATCGTGGAGGACACCCCCGGCGTCACCCGGGACCGGATCTACGGCGACTGCGAATGGTGCAACCGCCACTTCTCCTTAGTGGATACCGGCGGTATCGAGCCCGGCACCGACAACGATATGCTGAAATTCATGCGCCGTCAGGCGGAGATCGGCATTGAACTGGCCGACGCCATCATCATGGTGGTGGATGTCCGCTCCGGTGTCACCGCCGCGGACCAGGACGTGGCAACCATGCTGCGCAAATCCAAGAAGCCTGTTGCCCTGGCAGTCAACAAGTGCGACTCCATCGGTCTGGTAAATCCCGACGTGTTCGAATTCTATAGCCTCGGCATCGGCGACCTGTTTGAAACCTCCGCCGTCCACGGCCACGGCACCGGCGATCTGCTGGACTGGGTCCTGGAGAACATCCCCGAAGAGGATGAAAATGAGGACGAGGATGAGATCATCAAGGTGGCCATCGTGGGCAAACCCAATGTGGGCAAGTCCTCCCTCTTAAACCGGATTCTGGGCGAGGAGCGGGTCATCGTCTCCAATGTGGCCGGCACCACCCGGGACGCCATCGACTCCTACTTCGAGAACGAGACCGGCAAGTACTGCTTCATCGACACCGCCGGTATGCGCCGGAAGAGCAAGGTGGACGACATCATCGAAAAGTACTCCAATATGCGCACCGTGGCCGCCATCGAGCGGGCTGACGTGTGCCTGATTCTCATTGACGCCAACGACGGTGTTACCGAGCAGGACACCAAGATTGCAGGTCTGGTCCACGAGGCAGGCAAGGCCGCCATCATCGTGGTGAACAAGTGGGACGCTGTGGAGAACAAGGAAACCAACACCATGCGGGACAAGGAGCTGGCCGTGAAGGAAGGCCTGGCCTATATGCCCTACGCTCCTGTTGTGTTCCTGTCCGCTCTGACCGGCGCCCGTGTGGACATGATTTTCCAGACTATTCAGGATGTCCACGAGCAGAACTGCAAGCGCATCACCACTGGCGCGCTGAACTCCGTGCTGGCTGACGCCACCTCCCGGGTCCAGCCCCCCACGGACAAGGGCCGCCGCCTGAAGATCTACTACATGACCCAGGCCAGCTCCAAGCCCCCTCACTTCGTCATTTTCTGCAACGATGCCCGGCTGTTCCACTTCTCCTACCAGCGGTATCTGGAAAACCAGATCCGGGAAGTTTTCGGCCTCATGGGTACCCCCATCCGGATCACTATCCGCCAGAAGGGCGACAAGGAGGAGTAAACCATGGTCTATTCCATTGTCATCGCCCTGCTCATCGCCTATTTTCTGGGCAACCTGAACGGTGCCGTATGCATGTCGCTGCTGAAGCACGATGATGTGCGCAGCCACGGCAGCGGCAACGCGGGCCTGACCAACTATATCCGCAATTTCGGCCGGGCCAGCGCCCTGCTGGTGGTGGCCATCGACATGGGCAAGGCTGTTCTGGCCTGTGAGGCCGGACGGCTGATCATGACTCCCTATGATATGGCCACCGAGGGCACCGCACTGGGTGCCCTGGGCGTGCTGCTGGGTCACATCTTCCCTGTCCTGCTGGGCTTTAAGGGCGGTAAGGGCATTTTAAGCGGCGTCACCGTGGCCCTGATGCTGGACTGGCGCCTGGGACTGCTGGTCTTCGGCATTTTCCTGGTCGCCTATATGCTCACCCACTATGTATCTCTGGGCAGCGTGCTGTCCGCCGGTTCTTTCGGCCCCCTCTACGCACTGGTTCATCCGGATGCGGGTGTGGTCCCCATCGCTGTGGGCTTTTTCCTCAGCGCCATGATTGTCTGGATGCACCGGGAAAATATTAAGCGCCTTCTGAAGGGTGAGGAACGGAAAACCACCCTGTTCGGCTTTATTTCGAGGAATAAAAAATGAGAATTGCAGTTGTCGGCAGCGGTGCCTGGGGTACAGCCCTGGCCATCCGGCTGCACAAAAACGGTCACGACGTCACCGTCTGGACCTATGAAACGGAACTGATCCCCCAGATGGAGGAAACCCGGATCAATCCCCGGCTTCCCGGTGCCATTCTTCCCCAGGGTCTGAAGATCACCGGCGATTACACCTGTGTTTCCGGCTGCCCTCTTGTGGTCATGGCCTCCCCCTCCTTCCCTCTGCGCTCTGTGTGCCGGGGCATCGCCCCCCACCTGGAAGAGAATGCCGTCATCGTATCCGTCACCAAGGGCATTGAAGACGGCACCGGTATGCGGATGAGCCAGGTGATTGAGCAGGAAACCGGCAAGGCCGTTGTGGTCCTCACCGGCCCCACCCACGCGGAAGAGGTCTCCCAGGACATTCCCACCGGTATCCTGGCTGCCAGCACGGACAAGGCGCTGGCAGAAATGGTCCAGGATGCCTTCATGAGCGAGAATTTCCGGGTCTACACCAGCCCTGACCCGGTGGGCGCCGAACTGGGCGCTGCCCTGAAAAATGTCATTGCCCTCTGCGCCGGTGTTACCGACGGTTTGGGTTTCGGCGACAACACCAAGGCCCTGCTCATGACACGGGGTCTGACGGAAACTGCCCGCCTGGGCGTTTCCCTGGGCGCTTCCAAGGATTCCTTCGCCGGTCTGTCCGGCATCGGTGATCTGATCGTCACCTGCACCTCCATGCACTCCCGGAACCGCCGGGCAGGCATCCTCATCGGCCAGGGCAAATCTGTCCAGCAGGCCATGGAAGAGGTCGGTGCCGTGGTGGAGGGCTACTACGCCGCCAAGGGTGCCTACGAGCTGGGCAAACAGCAGGGCATCGACATGCCCATTACCGAAGCCGCCTACAAGGTCCTCTACGAAGGTGCCGATCCCCGCACCGCCTGCTCCGAGCTGCTGCTGCGGCGCAGAAAGGCCGAGTCCGAGGACGCCGGCTGGCTGTAAAAAGCATATGCAAACAGCGCTCAGGAATCCCTGGGCGCTGTTTTTCATATTCCTGTAAATCATCGTTTAGCGGCGTAAGCCGCAATGCCCTCCCCTTTGGGGAGGGTGCCCCATAGGGGGCGGGAGAGGTAAAAATGCACCGAAATACAGTAGATTGGGAACAATGTACGGCCCTCTTCCGTCACGGCTTCGCCGCGCCACCTTCCCCAGAGGGGAAGGCTTTGATGCGCTAAACGATAATTTCCCTGATAAACGGCCAAATAAATCTCACAAAAAACAAAAAAGACAGATCCGAAGATCTGTCTTATCTTGTCGCTTATGGAATTAGACCGCACGCTCGACCTTATTGGAACGGAGGCATCTGGTACAAGCGTACACATGGCAGGGAGTACCGTTAACGACAGCCTTGACGCGCTTGACGTTGGGCTTCCATGCACGGTTGGAACGTCTGTGGGAGTGGGAAACCTTGATACCAAAGGTCACGCCCTTGCCGCAAAAATCACACTTAGCCATTTCATTGCACCTCCTATCTGGAATCACTTCATAGTGCGCCCTTCACAGGCGCTTGACTATGATAACAGACTTTGCCTTAAAATGCAAGCACTTTTTTGCAAAAAATCAAAGTTTTTTTATTTTCCGGTTGATATTCCTCCGGGCCACAGGTATAATATCAGAAACACTTGATACGAGGTGAAACCCATGATCGATACCTATTCCGTCCCCTTAAGCACCCTGGTAGCGGAATTCAATCTGACCATCCTTCATGAGGCTACGGACTATGCCTCCATCCGGCTGACGGTGGAAGACGTGGCCCGGCCCGGCCTTCAGCTCACCGGCTTCTTCGACCACTACGAGCCCATGCGTCTGCAGGTCATGGGCAATGTGGAGATGAGCTACATGGCCAAGCAGTCCGAGGCGGAGCGGAACCGGGTCTACGACCGGCTGTTCTCCTACAAATTCCCCGCCATGCTCATCGCCCGGGGCATCCAGCCCGACGACCAGCTGCTGGCCATGGCGCAAAAGCACAATATCACCCTGCTCAGCACAAAGGAACGGACCAGCACCATCACCTCCGGCATCATCACCTTCCTTAAAGACGCCCTGGCCCCCCGGATTTCCCGGCACGGTGTTCTGGTGGAGGCCTACGGCGAGGGCGTTCTGATCATCGGTGAAAGCGGCATCGGTAAGAGTGAGGCCGCCCTGGAACTGGTGAAGCGGGGCCACCGTCTCATCGCCGACGATGCTGTGGAAATCAAGAAGGTCTCCGCCAATTCCCTGCTGGGCACCTCCCCGGAGCTGATCCGGAATTACATTGAGCTGCGCGGCATCGGTATCATCAACGTGGCCAAGCTCTTCGGCATCGGCGCCATCAAGAAGGACAACGAGATCAATCTGGTGGTCAATATTGTGCCCTGGAATACTCACGAAAACTACGACCGGTTGGGCCTTGAGGAGCATTACACCGAAATTCTGGGAGTGAATGTGCCCATGTACACCATTCCCATCACCCCGGGCCGAAACCTCGCCATGATCATCGAGGTTGCTGCCATGAACAACCGCCAGCGGCGCATCGGATACAACGCCGCCGTGGAGTTCACCGAGCAGATCAACCGCCATTTTGACCAGACCACCGGAGGGATCTGATGAAGGAATTTACCATCGGCCCCAATGACGCGGGCCAGCGGCTGGACCGGTTTCTGGCCAAAGCCGTACCCCTGCTGCCTGCCTCTCTGGCCCAGAAATATATCCGTCTGAAGCGGATCAAATGTAACGGAAAACGCATCGAGCGGGACACCCGCTTAAATACCGGAGATGTATTGCAGCTTTACATCAACGATGAGTTTTTCGACAAGCCCCGGGAGGACAACGCCTACCTGACGGTGGCAAATCCCAAGCTGAACATTGTCTACGAGGATGAACACATCCTGCTGGTGGACAAGCGGCCGGGTCTGGCAGTCCATCCCCACGACGGTGCGGAATACGGTCGGACCCTCATCGACCACATCCAGTCCTACCTGTATCAGAAAAAGGAATGGCGGCCCCGGGAGGAAAACGCCTTCACCCCCGCGCTGTGCAACCGGATCGACCGGAACACCGGCGGCATCGTTATCGCCGCCAAAACCGCCGAAGCCCTGCGGGTGCTGAACCAGAAGATCAAGGACCGGGAGATGGACAAGCGGTATTTAGCCATCGTGGAGGGCACACCGAAGCCCAGGGACGGCAGTCTGAAAGGGTACCTCTTTAAGGATGCCAAGAAAAACCGGGTCTTCGTCACGGACACCCCCCAGGCGGGCAGCAAATCCTGCCAGACCAATTATAAGACCATCGTGTCCAAAAACGGTCTGACGCTGGTGGAATGCGAGCTGATCACCGGCCGGACCCATCAGATCCGCGCCCAATTCGCCCACGCTGGCCATCCCCTTCTGGGCGACGGCAAATACGGCAAGCTGGACAAGCGCTTCGACCGGAACTACCAGGCCCTGTACTCCTACAAGCTGACCTTCGACTTTTCAACTGACGCAGGAAGCCTTGCCTACCTGAACGGCAAGTCCTTCCAGGTGGAAAGCGTTGACTTTGTGGAAGAATACTTCCCCGGCACGAAAATCTGAGAAAAATCCCGCACCATTCGGTGCGGGACTTTTTTCTGATCGCTGCGCTAAATTATCGTTTAGCGTAATACCTTCCCCCTGGGGGGAAGGTGCCCCCGAAGGGGGCGGATGAGGGGACAGCGGTAGGAAAACCGTTGCATTTCCAGTCATCGTATGGGAGTCCCCTCATCAGTCACCGCTTACGCGGTGCCAGCTTCCCCCCAGGGGGAAGCTTTTGTAAACGATAATTTACATACGAATACCGAATAGGGTTACAGAAAAGGGCAGGCCCAGGGCCTACCCTTACGTTTTATTCCTCTGTCCGGTTCAGCTTTCCGTGCTTCACCACATCATCCTTGATGATCCGATAGGCAACCGCTGCCAGGGGGACACCCAGGAGCATACCCACGATGCCCGCCAGGCCGCCGCCGATGGTCACCGCCGCCAGGACCCAGATGCCCGGCAGGCCCATGGAGGAGCCCACCACCTTGGGGTAGATCAGATTGCCCTCCAGCTGCTGCAATACCACCAGGAACACCAGGAAGATCACCGCCTGAATGGGATCCACCGTCAGGATCATGAAGGCGCCCACGCCCGCGCCGATATAGGCGCCTGCCACGGGGATCAGGGCGGTGAAGGCCACCAGAGCGCCCACCATCAGGGCATAGGGCAGTCCCAGGATCGCCATGCCGATGGAACACAGGCCGCCCAGAATCAGGGCCTCGGTACACTGACCCACGATATAGCGGTGGAAGCAGTCATCCAGAATGTTCAGGAAATAGCACAGCTTGCTGTAAATGGAATTGGGCAGATACCGCTTTGCAAGGCGGTCTGCCTGAGCTGCCAGCTGCTCCTTGCCGGAGAGCAGGTAGATGGCGAAAATGATGCTCAGCAGCGCCGTGACCAGGAAGGAGAAAATGGAGCTGACAGCGGACACCACAACGCCCACCACATCGCCGATGCCGGAGGTGACGAAGCCCAGAAGCTTGCTGATCTGGGCATTCCAGTCGATACTCTCCAGGGAGGCCAGCACCTCCGGGGTGAACAGATTCCAGTCCTGGGCCAGGGCCACCGCATCCTCCATAAATCCAGGCAGTTCAGCCAAAATGACCCCGAAGCATTCTCCCAGCTGGGGGATAATCAGCACGCAGATGAACACCACAATGGCAACCAGGGTCAGAAACGCCAGCAGCATGCACACCGGGCGGCGGAGCTTGCCCAGCCAGGGCTTTTTCGGGTTATCCTTCCAGCGGCGCTCATAGTTATCCATCAGAATATTCACCAGATAGGCCACGATACCGCCGACGATCAGCGGCAGCGCCGCTCCAAAGAGCGTAGCCACAAAATTCGCAGCACTCTGCCAGTAATGTATCGCCAGATACAGCACAAAAACACTGACGCCCACCTTCAGGCAGTCTTTCCAGGTCAGTTTCATACCCATTCTCCCCTATTTTATCGGATAAATGGATTATAGTATACCCCGGGGTGTTTTTTCAAGCCAATCGCAGAAAGTTATCCAATAATTTACAGGTTGTTCACGGAGACAGCACTTGAAAAAAGGATTTCCCGGTGCTATCATGACAGAAATGTACGAAGGAGGTATCCTTATGATCGTTTACTTAACCAGCAGCCCCTGTATTGACGGTGCGGACCGGGCTGTCTTAAACCCCCAGAATGAATTCCTGGACCGGATCCGGGAGGATCTGCCGGAGCATCCCCGGTGTCTGTTCGTGGCCTCCTCCCCCGATGACCGGGACGCCACCTGTGAATTCGGCGCAGCCATGTTCAGCGCCTTCGCTGAGGCGGGCATCCACTTTTCCAGCTATCAGATTCTGGACCGTTGGACGGAGGAATTCGCCCCGGACCTGATTATGGACAGCGATTTTATCATTCTGGCCGGAGGCCATGTGCCCACCCAGAACGCCTTCTTCAACGAGATGGGTCTGGAGGTGCTGCTGCAGGATTATGAGGGCATTATCATGGGCATCAGCGCCGGCTCCATGAACGCCGCCTCGGTGGTCTACATCCAGCCGGAGGAGGAGGGGGAGAGCGACCCGGAATTTCAGCGCTTCGCTCCGGGCCTTGGCCTCACCTACGCCAATATCTGTCCCCATTACCAGAAGGTGAAGGACAACATCTTAGACGGCCAGCGGCTCTTTGAGGACATCACATTTGCCGACTCTGAGGGCAACTGCTTCTTCGCCCTGCCCGACGGCAGCTATCTGCGTATCGATGAGGAATGTACCCTCCTCTTTGGCGAGGCCTACGCTATCTGCGACGGAGAGATGGAGCAGATTTCCGAGGATGGGGACATCCTCAACCTGGACGAACTGGAATAATTGGAAAGCCGGACCCTACAGGGTCCGGCACTTTTTTATGTCAGGGTTTTATACATGGAATAGTCCACGGTGCCCCGGATATACTCCAATGACCCGGGAACCAGCTCCTTCACCATCAGGCATTCGATAGCGGGCAGATGCAGCTTCGGACCCGGGACAATGCCATAGTCGGCAGATGTCACGAAACCCCGGCTGCGGTAATTCATGGGGTTGCCCTCCACGATCACCGCCTTGTAGCCCAGCGCCTTTGCCTTTTCAAAGCCGTACTCGATAAGGGCTTTGGAGATATGCTGCCGCTGACATTGGGTTTTCACCGCCGCCGGGGTCAGGATCAGCAGTTCATCTTCGTACTTCCCTTCCAGATGGAACCGGGAGAACATGACGTAGCCGATGACTTCCCTATCCTCCACCATGATCAGCTCCAGCTCCGGCAAATAATATTTCTTGCTGCGGATCTCCTCCACCAGACTGCGGACAAGCTTTCCTTCCCCGGCGCTTTCGTGATCCGTGAACACCTGCTCCACCAGCTCCAGGCTGGGCAGCAGGTATTTTTCTTCCATGGACTGAATAGTTCTCATTTTACAATCTCCTTAATTTCCCGCAGACCAAACATTGCCTGCCCTTCATACTGTCTTCGATAATCAAAGTACATATCTTCCCAGGTTTTGATCCATTCAGGACTGGCGCCTTCTTCCCAATTCCGTTTTCCACACCAGTTCACAACATAATGCTCCCACATTCCGGGCGTATCGCTGGCCATGGCGATCATATACCAGCCCAGAGCGTTAAACCGGCGATTCAATGTCGAGAGCGGCAGAACCTCACCGTCAAAATCTTTCAGCTTCTGCGGAGGATCGCTCACCCTGGCATACAGCTTTTGATAGCAGAGGATACCGCCGGGCTTCAGGAACTTTTTACCCAGTAAAAAGGTGTTTTCAATACTGTCGATGGTTTCGCTGCAAATAACCACATCGTATTGGGTTTCATCTTGATACTTCGTCACATCCTCGTGAATCAGCAGAACACCCTCAATGCCATGCTTTTCCATGCGTTCTGCGCCGATCTCCAGAAAGCCCTTTTCCCGGTCAACGCCAACTCCCTGAATTCCAAAGTTTTCCCGCCAGATCTTCAGCACCGTTCCGTAACCGCAGCAGAGATCCATTACTTTCATTCCCGGTTTCAGTCCAATTTCATAACCAAAGCGAAGTAATTCTTCAACCGGGACCATGCTGATCAAATGAGCATTATCCTCCATAACGCAGAGCATATTCTGATAACGATTCATGTCACCAAATCTCCTTTTTCTTCAGCTTCTCACCTTTACGCAGGCTTTTGTGCCACTCGTTTTTGCGGCGGAGCATCTCCGCTTTGTCAATCGCTTCCTCTTTCAGCTTCCGGTAGCTTTCCCAGCGCTGTATGTCCAGTTCTCCTGCGGCGATGGCTGCTTTCACGGCGCAGCCGGGCTCTGTTTCGTGTTTGCAGTCGGAGAAGCGGCACCTGCCCAGATATTGTTCCACATCGGCAAAAGCATCTGCAAGGCCCTCCGATGCCTCCCACATGCCCAGTTCCCGCATACCGGGGGTGTCGATGATCATCACGCCGTTTTCCAGTTTTATCAGCTGCCGGTGGGTGGTGGTATGGCGTCCCCGGGAGTCCTCCTCCCGGATAGCGCTGACATTCATAATATTTTCTCCTGCCAGGGCATTGACCAGGCTGGACTTGCCCACACCGGAGGAGCCCAGGAACACCACTGTCTTTCCCGGCTGCAAATAGGCATTCAGCCGATTCATGCCATAGCCGGTATGGGCGCTGACCACATGGGTGTTTACCCCGGCTGCCACCCGCTCCACAGCGGTCAGATAGTCCCAGTAGTCCTCCGTAAGGTCCGCCTTGGTGAGCAATATCACCGGCGTGGCCCCGGACTGCCAGGCAAGGGTCAGATACCGCTCCAGCCGCTTGGGGTTAAAGTTCAGATTCAGCGACTGCATGATAAACACATAATCAAAATTGGCCGCCACCGCCTGCTCCCTGGGGATGGGTCCGGGCTCCCGGCGGGTGAAAAGGGTTTTCCGGGGCAGTGTAGAGAGAATCCGGCTGTCGCCGTTTTCGATGTAATCGATGGTCACAAAATCTCCCACAGTGGGGAACATTTCGCCCTCCTGATAGTATTCCTTTGTTTTCAGCCGGGCATAGCTTTCGCCGAAGCTACCTGCGATGCCGTAGCGCTCCCGGTGAACGGACGTAATCCGGGCCATGGTGCCGGACTGTTCTCCTGTATAGCCATAATCGTAAATAGTCAATGTGATTTCCTCCATTTTCAGATGTTTGACGGACGGTTGTATTAATTCTCATAAAACACCACTCCTTCCACAGGCATCCTTTAAAAACTCTTTTTTGATGATTTGGACGAGAGATTTTGCACCTAATCAAGACATGGAAATTCCGGAATACTTTGTGTATTGCGGGATTTTCATGGCGCAGAGTTGGGGCAAAAGATCCGGCCAAATCGCAAAGGGAGAGTTTTTAGAGGTGCCAAATTAAAGCCAACTGAAAATGGGCGCAAAAATACCGCAGCAAAGCAGCCCTTCTGACGGCTGTTCCTGCGGATACACACCCTATTAAGAAAGGTTACTTAAACGCGCATGACAACAAAGGGCTCCTTCGCCCCGCGTTTTTGCCTGCGCCCATATTCAGTTAGCCGGAAACGACCTCACGAGCAATCATATTTTTTCTCCTTTCTTTGCCCTCAGGGGGCAGTGATAACATCAGTATAATGAATAAACTTCCCCCTGTCAATGGAGAGAAGTTTGTACAGCCGGTATAATTTTCAACTTTCATGGTATCATTTTGCAGCAAAATCAACTTTTCAGCCCATATAATCTTACGCAAGCTGTCCTTTCGGAAGCCGGTTTTGTGTATATTTAACAATTTTTAGCTTGACTTTTTGTAATCGCATGCTATTATATCGATACCGTTTTATCGGTACTAATTTCATTGATTTCATTCAGGAAAGGTGATCTGCCATGAAATATACTTACCCCACCGTCACAAATCCGGAAGAACTTTCCGCCGTTCTGGCACAGGTCCGTGCGGCCCAGAAGCAGTTTGCTTCCTATACCCAGGAGCAGGTTGACAAGATCTTCCTGGCCGCCGCCACTGCAGCCAACCAGGCCAGAATTTACCTGGCCAAGGATGCCGTTGCCGAAACCGGCATGGGCATTGTGGAAGACAAGGTCATCAAGAACCACTACGCCGCTGAATACATCTACAACGCCTACAAGTCCATCCGTACCTGCGGTGTCATTGAGGAGGACACCTCCTACGGTATCAAGAAAATCGCGGAACCCATCGGTGTCATTGCCGCTGTGATTCCCACCACCAACCCCACCTCCACTGCCATTTTCAAGACCCTCATCGCCCTGAAGACCCGCAACGGCATGATCATCAGCCCCCATCCCCGGGCAAAGAAGTGCACCATCGATGCCGCGAAGATCGTGCTGGAAGCCGCTGTCGCGGCAGGTGCCCCCGAGGGCATCATCGCCTGGATCGACACCCCCAGCCTGGAGCTGAGCAACATGGTCATGAGAGAATGTGACCTGACGCTGGCCACCGGCGGTCCCGGCATGGTCAAAGCCGCCTATAGCTCCGGCAAGCCTGCCATCGGTGTGGGTCCCGGCAACACCCCTGCCATCATCGACGACAGCGCCGATATCCAGCTGGCTGTCTCCTCCGTCATCCACTCCAAGACCTTCGACAACGGTATGATCTGTGCCTCTGAGCAGTCTGTGGTGGTTCTGGACAGCGTGTATGACGCGGTAAAGGCCGAGTTCCTCACCCGTGGATGCCATATTCTGAATGCTGAAGAGCTCCAGAAGGTTCGGGATATCATTCTGATAAACGGCTCCATCAATGCCAAAATCGTGGGCCAGTCCGCTTTCACCATCGCCCAGCTGGCCGGTTTTACGGTTCCCGAATATACCAAGATTCTCATCGGCCAGGTGGACAGCGTCGAACTGAGTGAAGCCTTTGCTCACGAGAAGCTCTCCCCAGTTCTCGCCATGTACCGGGCAGCGGATTTTGAAGATGCCCTTTGCAAGGCAGAAACACTGGTGGCCGACGGTGGCTACGGCCACACCGCAGCCATCTATCTGAACGACGTCTATCAGCCGGAAAAGCTGAAGGCTTTCTCCGACCGGATGAAGGCCTGCCGCCTCCTGGTGAATACCCCCTCCGCCCAGGGCGGTATCGGTGACCTGTACAATTTCAAGCTCACCCCCTCCCTGACCCTGGGCTGCGGCAGCTGGGGCGGCAATTCCGTGTCCGAAAATATCGGCGTCAAGCACCTGCTGAATATCAAGACTGTGGCAGAAAGAAGGGAAAATATGCTCTGGTTCCGGGCCCCCGAAAAGGTTTACTTCAAGAAGGGCTGCCTGCCCATGGCACTTGCCGAACTGAAGAAGTACAAAAAGGCCTTCATCGTCACCGATACCTTCCTGTACCAGAACGGCTACACCAAGCCCGTGAAGGAGCAGCTGGACGCCATGGGTATCATCCACAACACTTTCCACTCCGTGGAGCCCGACCCCACCCTGGCCTGTGCCAAGGCCGGTGCGGCCCAGATGGCCACCTTCCAGCCGGATGTGATCATCGCCGTGGGCGGCGGCTCCGCCATGGACGCAGCCAAGATCATGTGGGTGCTGTATGAGCATCCCGAGGCAGACTTTATGAACATGGCCATGCGCTTCGTGGATATCCGCAAGCGTATCTATGAGTTCCCCAAGATGGGTGAGAAGGCCTACTTCGTGGCCATCCCCACCACCGCCGGTACCGGCTCCGAGGTGACCCCTTTTGCGGTCATTACCGACGAGCAGAGCGGCGTCAAGTATCCCCTGGCAGACTACGAGCTGATGCCCGACATGGCCATCGTGGATGCGGACATGATGATGAACGCCCCCAGAGGCCTCACCGCCGCCTCCGGCATCGACGCCGTGACCCACGCCCTGGAAGCCTACGCCTCCATGATGGCCACCGGCTATACCGACGGTCTGGCTCTGCGGGCACTGAAGCTGATCTTCGACAATCTGCCCACCGCCTACGCCGACGGCTGCCATGATCCCAGAGCCCGGGAGAATATGGGCACCGCCGCCTGCATGGCCGGTATGGCCTTCGCCAATGCCTTCCTGGGCGTCTGCCACTCCATGGCACACAAGCTGGGTGCCTTACATCACCTGCCCCACGGCGTCGCCAACGCCCTGATGATTGAGGAGGTTCTGCGCTTCAACGCCGCGGAGATTCCCGCCAAGATGGGCACCTTCTCCCAGTACGACCATCCCCACACTCTGGCCCGGTACGCCGAAGTAGCCGATTACCTGGGTATTCACGGCGGCACCGACGAGGAGAAGCTGGAAGCGCTCATCGCCAAGATCAATGAGCTGAAGGAGACTGTGGGTATCAAGAAGACCATCCGGGACTACGGCATCGACGAAGCGGATTTCCTGGCCCGGCTGGACGAAATGACCGAGCAGGCCTTCGACGATCAATGTACCGGCGCCAACCCCCGTTACCCCCTGATGAAGGAAATCAAGCAGATGTACCTGAACGCCTACTACGGCAGATAAACAGCAACTCCCCCGGGTGCTTTCGCCCCCGGGGGATTCATCTTTTTCTTACACTTCTTTCTTCTGCGCCCAATATTCCATGGCACTCAGAACCATAAAACCAAGCAGCAGCAACGGTATGACGTTTTCATTTCGCTTCGGGTATTGCAGAAAGTCCTCCGCGCAGCCATTGATATTTCGGATAAACTTGTTTTCCTCCTCCACATAGAGGTAGGTGGTTTCTCCGTCAGTATGTGCATATTCTCCGATGAAAAATGGTTCCAGTTCCTTTCGCGCCTCGTTGTTTATGCTTCCCCGCTCAAAGCGCAGCAGGTATCCATCCTCGAAAACATAGTAGCCGGAGCCTCGGTTATCCACATACAGTTTCCCATTCTGATAGGCCATATCACTTATGCCGTTCTGCCCATCCGGGAGCTGAATACCATAGAGGAAGCTGCCTGCTGCATCATAGGCATTGATCAGCTCATTGTCGATGAAAAACACAAATAACTTCCCATCCCCGGCAATGAAGATATCCACATTCTCCTTGGGGATCAGTTCCTGCTCATGAATAATATGTGCAGTCTTATCCTGCAAGGGACGAACCGCATCAAATTCCTCATTGGACATCATCGTTACAGCCACAAAGGCGATTGCAATAAACACAGACCACCCAAGAATACGGACCCAATTGTCTTTCATGCGCGTCCCCCTTTTTTCTTTATCTTACTACAATTCTCATGATTCCGCAACAAAATCCGGCAGCCCCGTGGGGCCGCCGGATGAGTTGTATAGCAATATTACATCAGCTGACGGATCAGAGCCTTCATGTCTTCGACGGAAGCTTCCTTGGGGTTGCCGGGGGCGCAGGCATCAGCGTAGGCGGACTCTGCCAGGAACTGCAGATCCTCTTCCTTGATCTTGTCCAGCTTGGTGGGGATGCCCACATCAACGCTCAGCTGACGGACGGCATCCACAGCTGCCTTGCGGTACTCAGCCTGGGACATACCGGTGGTGTCAACACCCATGGCCTCGGCAACGGCCTTCAGCTTCTCGCCGGTGGCTTCGGCATTGAACTCCATGACGATGGGCAGCATCATAGCGCAGGCCACGCCGTGGGGGGTGTCATAGGTTGCGCCCAGGGTGTGGGCGATGGAGTGGGCAATGCCCAGACCAACATTGGAGAAGGCCATGCCGGTGACGAACTGGCCTAGAGCCATGCCCTCACGACCCTCAGGATCGTTGTTCACGGCTGCACGCAGGTTCTTGGCGATGAGGCGGATGGCCTCCAGGTTCAGGCAGTCAGGCAGAGCCCAGGCGCCCTTGGTGGTGTAACCCTCGATGGCATGGGTCAGTGCGTCCATACCGGTGGAGGCAGTCAGACCCTTGGGCATGGTGGACATCATGTCGGGGTCCACGATTGCCACGTTGGGGATATCGTTCACGTCCACGCAGACGAACTTACGCTTGCGCTCCACGTCGGTGATGACGTAGTTGATGGTAGCCTCAGCGGCGGTACCGGCGGTGGTGGGCACAGCGATGGTGTAGACAGTGGGGTTCTTGGTGGGAGCCACGCCCTCCAGAGAGCGGACGTCAGCGAACTCGGGGTTATTGATGATGATGCCGATTGCCTTGCCGGTGTCCATGGAGGAACCGCCGCCCACGGTGATCATGTAGTCTGCACCGCTTGCCTTGTAGGCGGCAACGCCGTTCTGGACGTTCTCAATGGTGGGGTTGGGCTTGATGTCGGAATAGACCTCGTAAGCCATATTGTTGGCATCCAGGATGTCAGTGACCTTCTTGGTAACGCCGAACTTCACCAGATCGGGGTCGGTGGCGATGAAAGCCTTCTGAAAGCCCTTGGCGGCCACGATGCCGGGGATTTCCTGGATGGCGCCCTTGCCATGGTAGGAGATTGCATTGGATACGAAACGGTTTGCCATTGTTTATTCCTCCATTATTTTCGGATCGTATTCGATCCTTTTTTATCAGTATACAAAAAACAAAGCAGTTTGTAAAGAGAAAATCCCGGCACTTTGTGTGCCGGGATCATAGAAAATTACTTCAGCTTTTTGGGAACATAGCTGACCTCGTTGACAGAATAGACCGTGACGAAGGCCTTGGGATCGGTCTTCTGCAGATAATCCATCAGCTTGCTGTATTCCTGCTTGTCCACGATGGTGACGATCTCGGTGCGGACGGACTTGTCGTAGGCACCGATGGCCTCATAGAGGGAGGCACCGGAATGGAGGTCGTGGAGGATGTAGTTCAGGATCTCCTCATGCTTGGAGGACAAAATGCACACCCGGCGCTTGATATTCATGCCGAAGATGATGTAGTCCACCACAATGCCGGAGAAATAGGTGCCCAGGATACTGATGATGACGGTCTTGAGATCATAAAACAGCAGCGCTGTGGCACAGACTGCCATGCCGGAAACAGACATGGCCTTACCCATATCCATCCGCAGATACTTGTTCATCAGCTTGGCCACAATATCCAGACCGCCGGAGGACGCATTACAGTTGAACACGATGGCAAGACCGATGCTGACCACCACCGCGTAGCACAGCATATCCAGCAGCGGATCCTGGTTGATGGACACCATATTGGGCACCGTCACCTCGTAGATGCGCATGATGGCAGGCATCAGGATGGATGTGTAGATGGTCTTGGCGCCAAACTCGGGTCCGATCAGCAGGAAACCGACGATCAGCAGAGTCATATTCAGAATAAACGTGATGGCAGAAATGGGCAGGGGGATCACATTGCTCAGAAGCAGGGCCACGGCGGCCGCACTGCCGGGGGTCAGGTTTCCGGGGATCATAAAGAAATAAACTGCTGCGGCAACAATGGCGGTACCTACGGTAATGAGACCGTATTCCTTAATGGTTTTTTTATTCAGCAAGACCGATTCCTCATTTCAAAAATGTTTTTCAGTTGCGGACAGATACATTATAATGTATTTCCGGAAAAAATCAAGCGTCTTTCCAATTTTTCACGTTATTGGGGATACTCATATTCAAAGGCTGCCTGATCGGATTCAAATTCAAAAATGGTCCTGCCGTTCTCCTGATAATGGTAGTAGGTCCTGCAGGCGGCGCTCTCCCGGATGGTGCGCTTCATACTGCCGCCCACGGGAGCTGCCAGGGGCTTGCCCCTGTCCTCCAGTCGACGGGCCGTCAGGGTCTTTCCGCCCTGTTGGATGACCACTTCCCCATCCTGGATCTTCACAGCCCGGGCCCCCAGGTAGGTTCCCAGACGGTATTCCTTTCCCTGATAGTGAATGGCACTGATGACGCCGGTAAAATGGAAGCCGCAGAAGGGGATATCCGCTACGGACAGCATGAGGCTGCCCCCATCAAAGCAGCACTGAGTCCAGACATAGTCCTTCGGGAAGGAATGGCCCCGGTCACCTTCAATATAGCAGACACCATCATCAAAGGAAAAACCTTCGCCGTTGATGACCAGCTTGCCGTCCACCCGGTGCTTCATGCTGAATACACTGTGACGGCACTGCATGAAGGGAACGTATTTGAACGGACCCATGATATCGTAGGCAATGAGCGCAAATTCCCCAAAGGTCAGTGAGCCCTCCACCGTCAGCTCCGGGCTGCGGACAGTAAGATGGCAGTCCTGCTTTGTAAAGACATTGGGGCCGATCTTCACGCCGTTCTCGTCCATACGGAATTCCGCAAAGGGGTAGTCCACATTCCAGGCACCGTCATCGGTGATGACCTGCAGGGAACAGGATTTTACATTGTTCGTAATATGATAGGCGGCAATAAAGGCCACGGTTTGCCGGCCATTCTGGCACTTGATGTACCAGCCGCAGAAATAATCGCGCATAGGTCTTCTCCTTCACTGTTTTTGTTATTATACGACAGATTAGGAGATTACACAACATTTTCCACTTGTATAATATCGGCTGTCATTCATCTTTACCCTCATGTTAATCCCCATTGCTTGCCTCTGCGACACTTCCTGATTTATACTTGAAGAGAAGGAGGTGAAGAAATGCTTCACGAAAATATCAGAACGCTCCGGCGGAAAAGAGGCTTTTCTCAGGAGGAACTGGCCTGTCAACTGCATGTAGTCCGTCAGACGATCTCCAAATGGGAACAGGGACAATCCGTTCCGGATGCCGGAATGCTCGTTCAGCTGGCTGAGATTTTGGAGGTACCCATCAGTACTCTTCTGGGAGAAAAAGTTGATATGGAAACAAGCAGCGATCAGATTGCCGGGCTTTTATCCAGACTGAACGCCCGGCTGGCAGAGAAAGATAAGCGTTCACGCCGCAGATGGAGGATAATCAAACGAATGCTTATGGCAATTACCCTGCTGACGCTGGCTGTGCTGGTTATGAGTGCCGCCGCATAAGCTTTACAGCCATACACAAATCTGGCGGAACAAAAAAGACACACACCGGATAGTGTGTGTCTTTTTGAAATTAGCACCCAGATTAGATATCACTTTTGGGACAAGACACAATCTGCCATGCCTCCGGACTGTTATTATTTCGATCGCAGGATTTGGTATTTGTGATCATTCAGCGAATAGCTTCACGTATTGCCTGAACGATATACCTCCTTGCATTTCCAGTTATTTGTACTATAATCAAAATATGGTATCCGCTTTGTAACAATATCACCGAATGCTTCCAATAATACTGATATAATATGCTTAACATAAGAGTACAGAGAAAGAAGGGTTCTTATGAAACATATTACTAAGATCCATGGACGGGAAATTCTGGACTCCAGAGGAAATCCCACCGTTGAAGTAGAAGTTTATCTTGCAGATGGTTCCATTGGACGGGCCTCTGTGCCCTCCGGGGCTTCCACCGGCATTTATGAAGCCTGCGAGCTCCGGGATGGGAATCCCGGACGGTATCTCGGTAAGGGCGTCAGCAACGCCGTACACAACGTGAATACCGAAATCGCCGAAGCCCTGCTCGGCGCAAACGCACTGGATCAGACGGCCATTGACAGGACTTTGATTGAACTGGACGGCACCCCCAACAAAAGCCGTCTCGGTGCCAATGCCATTCTGGGCGTATCCCTGGCCTGCGCCAAAGCGGCAGCGGCATCTCTGGGGCAAAGCCTGTACCGATACATCGGCGGAAGCAATGCAAAGATACTTCCTGTTCCCATGATGAACATCCTCAACGGCGGTGCCCATGCCTCCAACAATGTGGACATCCAGGAATTCATGATCATGCCTGTTTCCGCCCCCAGTTGGAAGGAGGCCCTGCGCCGCAGTACGGAGGTTTTTCACGCGCTGAAAGTTGTACTTAAGGAACGGAATATCCCGGTCACCGGTGTGGGTGACGAGGGTGGCTATGCACCAATGCTTAAAAAAGACGAGGATGCTCTGGCTGTGATCGTTGCCGCCATTGAAAAGGCTGGCTACATTCCCGGAGAGGATTTCATGATCGCCATCGATGCAGCTTCCTCGGAATGGTATGATGCGGAGCTGGATGCCTACAAACTCCCCAAGGCGGGAAAAGTTCTCTCCCGGCAGCAGTTGGTAAAGCTCTGGCAGCGGTTTGTTGAGAAATATCCCCTTATCTCCCTGGAGGATGGCATGGGTGAGACCGACTGGGAAGGCTGGGCCATGCTGACAAAAGCCATCGGCAAAAAAGTGCAGCTGGTAGGTGATGACCTGTTTGTAACCAATACGGAGCGTCTGTCTCAGGGTATTAAGCAGAGAATTGGCAACGCCATTCTGATCAAGGTCAACCAGATTGGCACCCTCACAGAAACGCTGGATGCCATTTCCATGGCACACAGGGCAGGCTATACCGCCATCGTATCCCACCGCTCCGGTGAGACGGAAGATACCACCATTGCAGACATCTCCGTTGCGGTGAACGCAGGACAGATCAAAACCGGCGCTCCCAGCAGAAGTGACCGGGTGGCAAAATACAACCAGCTTCTTAGAATTGAAGAGGAACTGGGAAACAGCGCACAATTTCCCGGACGGGACGCGTTTTTCAATCTGAAATAAGGAAAGAATCAAAATAGGATCATAGAGAGGAGATAACCATATGTGGTTTATTCTGGCCCTGGGATCATCCCTATTCGCAGCAGCTACCTCTATCCTGGCAAAAATCGGCGTTTCCAATGTAAACTCCAACCTGGCAACGGCCATTCGTACCTCCGTTGTTCTTGTTATGGCCTGGGGCATGGTCTTTTTGACCAATGCCCAGCATGGCATCGGTCAGATCAGCAGACGAAGCTGGCTGTTTCTGATCCTTTCCGGTCTCGCAACCGGCGCCTCCTGGCTGTGCTACTATAAGGCGCTTCAAATCGGAGATGTGTCAAAGGTCGTCCCCATCGATAAGCTCAGCGTCGTGATCACCATCATCCTGGCCGCAGTACTGCTCCATGAGCAACTCACCCTCCGATCCATTCTGGGTTGCATCCTCATCGCTGGCGGAACACTGCTTATGGTCCTGTAAAGTTAGGCATCGGATTGTAAATCCGATGCCTTTTCGTATATGGCACTTTGGGTGCACCATCGAATAATCCATGTCATTGCGAGGATGAGCATCGCCCCGACGTGGCAATCTCCTGTATCGACGGAGGTACCGGCCAGATTTGTTTGCATTTTTCTTCCTATCGGAAGAAAAATTATAGAGTTGCCGCCATCGAGCTGGCGGCAAGCAACAGTCCGCCGGACTGTTGCATTTAGATCTTCAAATCTGTCGGTCCTGTTTCTCCAAAAAGAAAAGCACACCGAATGGTGTGCTTTTCTTTTTGTAGTTAATACCCAGTTTAGATATCACTTTTCAGCCACAGAAAACGATCCGCCGAGCTTCAAAAAAACAAATATTTCGTTCGCAAGTTTCGACAATGATCTCTTCTTTA
>SVMD01000002.1 GCA_015067615.1 Oscillospiraceae bacterium | reverse complement strand
TCTTAGCAAATTACTCAAGAATTTTCGTTGGCTGTTATTCGTTCACTATAAACGCTTAAACAATCCATTAATTGTCCAAGGTGTTAATTAGTTCGTCTTCACGTTATTCAATTTACAAGGTACAGTCAGCTCGCATTTCGCATCGCCGGTTGGCGTCGCAGCGAACTTTGATATATTAGCACATCTTGTCGAATTTGTCAAGCACTTTTTACAAGTTTTTTCAAATTCTTTTGTGCTGTTTGTTGTGCTCCGGGCGGTTGCCGTTCATCACACAACTTATTTAGTTTATCACAGAAGTTTTCGTTTGTCAAGAACTTTTTTCATTTCTTTTCAAACTTTTTCTGTTCAGCCGCCGCTCTCGCGGACAGCTTGCGTATATTAGCACACCGGAATCACTTTGTCAAGCATTATTTTACAAATTCTGCGCTTATTTTTTGTGCGCTTTTACCTGCGCACAATTGTCTTTTTATGGCGGATTTTATGATAAGATATGTAACATCTCCCACACAAATCGGTACTATATAGATGAAGGGAGGAATACCCATGGACGACAGAAAGATTCTGAAGCTGCTCCTTGCCCGGGCGGAGGAGGCCATCGAGGCCATGGCCGCCAAATTCGGCCGACGGCTGACCCAGACCGCCCGGCACATCCTGGGCGACTGGCGGGAGGCGGAGGAAAGCGTCAACGACACCTATTTGGCAGTCTGGAACGCGGTGCCCCCGAAGGAACCGGACCCCTTAAGCGGCTTCGTATTCAAAACCGGGCGAAATCTGGCCCTGAATCGGCTGCGCTACAACACCGCCCTGCTCCGGGACAGCAGCTACGATGTGTCCCTGGAGGAGCTGGAGGACTGCATTTCCGGGGTCAGCCTGGAGGATGAATTTGACGCACGGCTCCTGGGCCGGGCCATTGACCGGTACTTAAGCGGCCTGCCCAAAATGAGCCGGATCCTGTTTCTCCGGCGCTACTGGTTCGGGGACTCCACGAAGGAGATCGCCAGGCATTTTGACATGAGTGAAAACGCCGTCCGGACCCGGCTGCACCGGACCCGGATGGGCCTTCGCACCTATTTAATAAAGGAGGGACTGATGGATGAATGACCGACTTGCTGAAGCTCTGGAATACATCTCCGACAAGCACATCGCCGAAGCAGGCTCCGCCAAGCCCCGCCACATGCGGACCGTCTTTCGGGCCATTGCCGCGGTTCTGGCGGTGGTGATCCTGCTGAACCTGCCCTACATCCCCGGCCGGGTCAACGCCAGAACCGTCAGCGAAGCCTCCGGCTCCCGGGCCATGGAACGGCCGGACTACGACAAGTACCGGGATAAAGACGATTTTGACACAGATTGGGCCGCCTTCATGGCCTACAACGAAGCCCAGGAGGCCGCCACAGAGCAGGCCAATGCCGATCTGGCAGGCTTTTTCGGGGACTCCACATTATTATATATGGAAGGGGCTCAGGACAATCGGGTCTGGTCCCCCATCAACGGCTTCATCGCCCTGGCCATGCTGGCGGAGATCACCGAGGGCAACTCCCGGCAGCAGATTCTCACCGCCCTGGACGCCCCGGATCTGGAGACTCTACGCAGCCGGGTGGAAGCGGTGTGGGAGGATGTGTATTTCCGCCACGAGGACGACTATGAAATCTGCTATCTGGCTAACTCTCTGTGGCTGGACGAGGGGCTGAACTACGAGCAGGAGGCCATGGACGCCCTGGCCTATCACCACTACGCCTCCATCTTCCAGACCGACCTGCAGGAGGACGGCGCGGGCAAGGCCCTGCGGACCTGGCTGAACAACAACACCGGCGGACTGCTGGAGGACTACACGAAAAATTCCGGCTTCAGCCCCGACGCGGTGCTGACTCTGGCCTCCACCATCTACCTCCAGGCCACCTGGAGCAAGGAATTTGATCCCCTCAAGAACACCCAGGAGATCTTCCACGCCCCCGTCGGCGACCGAGGCGTCACCTTCATGAACAAGAAGCTCGCCCAGATGAATTACTACTGGGGCGACAGCTTCGGGGCCGTTTCCCTGGGGCTGAAGAACCGCACTCAGATGTGGTTCTTCCTGCCGGATGCGGACAAGACCGTGGACGACGTTTTAAAGGACGGCCAGTATCTGTCCTATCTCACCGGAAACACGGAAAATTATAAATATATGAAGGTTAACCTGAAGGTTCCCACCTTTGACATCCACTCCGGCTGCGATGTGGCCGGGATGTTCCGGGACCTGGGCATCACGGACGTTTTCAGTCTGGGGACTGCCGACTTCACCGCCATCACCTCCGACACGCCGGTGGTGATCACCGGGGTGAACCAGGCCGCCCGGGTCGTCGTGGACGAGCAGGGCGTGAAGGCCGCGGCTTATCTGGAAATCCCCGGCGCCGGTTCGGCAATGCCCCCGGAGGAGATCATCGATTTCGTTCTGGACCGGCCCTTCCTCTTCGTCATCGCCACCTATGAGGGCACGCCCCTGTTTACAGGTGTGGTGAATGAGCCGTAGCGCCGAAGGCGCCACCCTTCTCCCGGGGAGAAGGTGGCCCGCCCGAGCCAAGCGAGGAATAAGCGGGTCGGAAGTGGAATGCGGGAGATAACCTTACGGGTGGTACAGACAAAGGCCTGCTAATACGTCACGTCTTACAAAGTCTGTTTCTGCATACCGTATCGAACCTTTCCGCCCGCATTCCACTCCTGCCCCCAGTGTGCGCACTGGGGGCACCCTCTCCCCGGGAGAGGGGTTATTGGGCGCTCCCGCGCCAGTACGCAATACGCAACACAGCCCTGGACTTTCGTCCGGGGCTGTTGCCTATGCTTCCTCTTTCAGCAGTTCGGGGCGCTTTTCCGCCAGCCACTCCCGGATGATCTCCTCCGAGAGCTGGGAAATGCTCCATTTCTTCTCCGCTGCGATTATGGTAAGGGCGGTCTTTAATTGCTTGTCCGTCCGCAATGTAATGGATTCCGTCTTTTTCAACGCCATAATGGGATCACCTCTGTATACATCGTATACCTTTTCTCTTGACATCGCCATGTTTACAATGTATGCTTTGTATACATACGGAATGAGGTGGTTTTATGGACCGGAAATTGTTGGACGATATTTACCGCAGTCTGATGGGCTTTTACATTCCTGAAGCCGCGGTACCCGGGGTTCCCAACCTGTTTGCGCCCCACAGCTTCTGCGACCGGGAATATGCCAAAATGCGCGATGCCTATGCTCGTATATGCACCCGGCTGGGGGTGGATGTGGATGACGAGGACGAGGATTTAAATTGCATGGTGGATGCCCTGGAAGCCATCCAGGAAATGCTGTGCAAGGAGATGTTCCTGCTGGGGCTGGAATACGGCGCGGACCGCTGAGACTGATATGCAAAAACCGGCCCTTTCGGGCCGGTTTCCTGTTTTTTACCGGTTGATGACCTTTACCTGGAAGCCGGCGAGGACATCCAGCACCTTGGCATTCAAGTCCTTGTCAAAGGAGTCGGTGCAGGCGGCGTCCACGATGATGGTGGCCTCGGGGTACTTGCTCTGCAGCACCACGGCGTTGCTCACCACGCAGATATTGCTCACCAGGCCCACCAGCTCGATCTCGTCAGCGGACTCGGGCAGCACAGCGGCGGTGGCGGGGTCGGTGACGTCCATACCGAAGACCAGCTTGTCGATGCCCTTGGCATTGACCTCGTTCAGGGCCTTGGCGGTTTCGCCGTAGACCTCCCAGCCCTTTGTACCCTTGATGCAGTGGACCACGGGCAGGTTTTTGCCCTCCCGGGTGTCCAGGTAGTTTTCAAAGTGGGTGTCCCGGGTGAACAGGACCTTGCCCTCGCCATACTCCCGGACCTTGGCAGCGATCTTTTCGTCCAGCTTCTCCGCGCCGGGGAAGCCCAGAGCGCCGTCCACAAAGTCGTTCTGATAGTCGATGACAAATAAGTAACGGTTCATATATATCATCCTCCATAAATTTAATAACCCTACCATATCAAAATTACACGAAAAAGTCAATGAACCATTGAAACAGGCCGCAGGTTTTGATAAGATATAGGATAAGAACCAACAGAATGGATGATACCATGAACAAAAATGATTTGATTGCCGTATTCGATTCCGGCGTGGGCGGCATCAGCGTGCTGCGGCATCTGGTGCGGGTGCTGCCGGAGGAGCGGTTTTTGTACTTCGGAGACTCCGCCAACGCCCCCTACGGCACCAAGTCCAAGGAAACGGTGAAGGAGCTGACCCTGGCGGCGGCGGAAAACCTCTGTTTCCGGGGCATCAAGGCCCTGGTGGTGGCCTGCAACACCGCCACCTCCGCGGCCATCAACGACCTGCGGGCGGCCTACCCGGACCTGATCGTCATCGGCATCGAGCCTGCCCTGAAGCTGGCGGCGGATACCTTCCCGGGAGGGAAGATCGGCGTCATGGCCACCCCCATGACCCTGCGGGAGGAGAAATTCGCCAAACTGATGGACCGGTTCGACGAAAGCTGCGATATCTTCAAAATCCCGGCTCCCGGCCTGGTGGAGCTGATTGAAGGCGGCAGGGCCGATTCCCCGGAGACGGAAGCGCTTCTGTCCCGGCTCTTTGAAAATTACCCCAAACTGGACGCCCTGGTCCTGGGCTGCACCCATTATCCCTTTGCCGGTAAGGTCCTTTCCCGGGTGCTGGGTGAGGACGTGGCTCTGCTGGACGGCGGCGACGGTACCGCCCGGGAGACAAAGCGGCGGCTGGAGGCGGCAGGACTGCTGCGCACCGGCGAGGGCCAGGTGATGATCGAAAACAGCGCCAATTCCCCGGAGCTGCTGGCACTGTCCATGCAGCTGCTGGAAGAAATGTAAATTATCGCTTAGCATATCAAGGCCCCCTTGCCTAAAGGGTAGTGGAACAATTCAAAAATTCGATTGCCTGTGGCAATCGTACAATAGAATTATGTGTCAGCGAAGCTGACTGGGGGATATTGTGCCGCAGAATGCGGCACATCGCCCTCCGGGCGATGAATCCCTCCGCCCCTTCGGGGCACCTCCCTTTAGGCAAGGGAGGCTTTGGTGCGGCACTGACTTCCAAAGCAAAACGATTATTTTTCTTAAAAATGCCCCTCTGAAAATACATCTTGGAGGTTGATCCCCATGAACAACGATATCTTAGTCATCGGCATTGCCGGCGGCACCGGCAGCGGCAAGACCACCCTGATGAACAATCTGATTGAGCGTTTCAAAGGCTCCGTGACGGTTTTAAGCCACGACAATTACTACCGCCGCAACGACCACCTGACCTACGAGCAGCGCTGCCAGATCAACTACGACGAGCCTGCCGCCCTGGAAACGGACCTGATGGCCCGGCATCTGGACGCCCTGCGCCACGGCGAGACGATCCAGTGCCCGGTCTATGACTTCGCCCAGCATAACCGGAGCGATGAGACCATCGAGATCGCTCCCAAGAGCGTCATCATCGTGGAGGGTATCCTGATCTTCGAGAACCAGGAGCTGCGGGACCTGATGGATATTAAGATCTTCGTGGACACCGACGCGGATGTGCGTCTGTGCCGCCGGATCAAGCGGGACGTGAACAAGCGGGGCCGGTCCCTGGAAAGCGTTCTGGAGCAGTACCAGACCACCGTGAAGCCCATGCACGAAAAATACGTGGAGCCCAGCAAGAAGTACGCCAACCTGGTGGTCCTGGAGGGCGGCAAGAACTGGGTGGCTCTGGACATGATCGTGGGCCGGATCCAGCGGCATTTGGATGAGGTGGCGAAGTGAACTACGAAAGCCTGATTTTCGACATCGACGGCACCTTATGGGACTCCCGGCAGCTGGTTGCCGAGGGCTACAACATCCAGCTGGAAAAAGAGGGCCTGCAGCACCTGTTCGTCACGGCGGAGGACCTGCGCCCCCTCTTCGGCAAGGTGATGACCGCCATTGCCGATGTGATTCTGGCCTCCATCGAGCCCCCGGAGCGCTACGCCCTGATGGAGCGGTGCATGAAGACGGAAAACGACTACCTGTTCGCCAACGAATGCAAGATCGGCTACCCCAGGGTCAGGGAGACTCTGGCAGAGCTGTCTAAAAAATACCGGCTCTTCATCGTCAGCAATTCCCAGCGGGGCTATCCGGAGCTTTGCATCGAAAAACTGGGTCTTACGCCCTATATCGAGGGCCATATGTGCTTCGGCGACACCGGCACCTCCAAGGGAAAGACCATCCGGACGCTGATGGAAAAGCACAACATCGGCTCCTGCATCTACATCGGCGACACCCAGGGGGACCTGGAAGCCTGTCAGGAGGCGGGAGTGCCCTTCATCTTCTGCACCTACGGCTTAGGCAAGGCCGAAAGCTGGGACGCGAAGATCGACTCCATTGACGAGCTTTTGGAAATGTAAAAGTATGTCATTCCGAGGGCCGAAGGCCCGTGGGAATCTCCAGTACAGCAGAACCGGATCTGCATGAACCAATTAACATCGGCAATTGCGAATGTACCATGTTAATTGGTTCGTATATTGTCTATCTTTTCAGCTGAAGATTGCCACGTCGCTTTGCTCCTCGCAATGACAGTGGTGGTCGGTAGACAGCCTCATCAATCCAACTGCATCACACCTCCAACCATGTATTATGTGCGGCCACAGCCGCAGAAAGGAAGATAAACTATGATCGTTTGCCCCTGGAAAGACATTAAGAAGTATGCAGCCCTGCTGCCCGGTATTGACGAGGCCTTTGACGCCGTCAATGCCCTGACCGAGTACGAGGACAAGAAGAACTATCCTCTGTCCAACGGCAACCGCTTCTTCCTGGCCGTGCAGAGCACCAAGGCTCCCGACCTGGCCGAGGCTCACCGGAACTACCTGGACATCCAGTATATCGTCAAGGGTAAGGAAGTCATGGGCTGGGCCGATCTGGCTGACTGCAAGCTGGAAGGCGAGTTCAACGAGGCCAAGGACGTGGGCAAGTACTCAGGCTCCTTCGAGTACATGACCATCAACGAGGGCGTGTGCTACGTGGCCTTCCCCGAGGATGCCCATATGCCCGGCCGTCACCTGGATGTGCCCAACGACTTCGTCAAGGTCGTGGTCAAGCTGAAGGTCAACTAAATGGCCATCTGCATCGACACCCGATGCCTGCTCTGTCATTTCAACAAAAACGTGGATATCGCCCGTGGCCTGGGTACCGAAGCCCAGGCCACGGCCTTTGCCCGGGAGCTGATGAAGATCTACCTGGAATCCCCCGATGATGTGGGCGCCACCTGGTACGGCCCCGCCACGGCAGAGCTGTTTGATCGGATTTACGGCACCGGCCCGGACCGTTTTCTGGAAGAGAAGCGGCAGTCCAACGCCTTTGTTCTTGAACGGATGGAGCAGATCCGGGAGAAGATCCACAGGGCCCCGGACAGGGTACTGGCGGGTCTGAAATTCGCCATTTTGGGCAATTACATCGACTTTTCCGCCCTGTATGGGGAAATGCGCTTTGAAAAGCTGGACGAAATGCTCCTGTCTGCCCTGGAAATGGAGCTGGACATGGAGGTGTATGCCTCCCTCTGCGCGGAGCTTCAAAAGGGCGGAAAACTGCTGTACCTGACGGACAACGCGGGAGAAATCGGCTTCGACCGACTCTTCGCCGAGGCCATTGCCGAAAAGTACCCCCAGATGGAGATCACCTTCTGTGTCCGGGGCGGCCCGGCCCTCAACGATGCCACCCGGGAGGATGCAATTCAGGTGGGCATCCCCTTTCCGGTCATCGACAACGGCAACTGCGTCCCCGGCACGGAGCTGAAAGTCATCGGTCAGGAGGCAAAGGCGGCCATGGACCGGGCGGATGTGATCATCGCCAAGGGCCAGGCCAACGCCGAGACCCTGCTGGATTCCGGCTACAATATCTATTACGCGTTTCTCATTAAATGCGTCCGCTTCATCGAACGCTACAATCTGCCCAAGCTGACCCCCATGCTGGCGAAGGAAAGAAAGTAAGAAAATCCCCGGAACTCCGGGGATTTTTCTTGCCTTTTCCCGGCCGGATGACTATAATGTATGTATTATTTTATGGAAAGCCGAATGATCGTTTAGCGTATAAAGGCCCCCTTGCCTAAAGGGGGCTGTCAGCGAAGCTGACTGGGGGATATTGTGCCGCATTAGCGGCACATCGCCCTTCGGGCGAGAATCCCTCCGCCCCTTCGGGGCACCTCCCTTTAGGCAAGGGAGGCTTTGGTGCGGTGCAAACCCGTACGCCAAACGATTATTTACTTAAGAAAGGAGTGTCCTTATGGCCAAGAAACGATCCGCCTACCGGGGCTGTTTACTGGGCCTTGCGGTGGGCGACGCCATGGGCTACACCGTGAACTCCCACACCCTGGCGGAAATCCGGGAGGACTACGGCCCCAACGGTCTCCAGGGCTACGACCCTGTCAACGGCTACGCCGATGTCACCTCCTATACCCAGCTGGCGGCCTTCACCGCCAACGGCCTGCTCTATGGCCTGACTGTGGGCCGCAGCAAGGGCACCATGTCCCCCTTCATCAACTACATCGCCCGGAGCCACTGGGAATGGGCTTCCTCCCAGGCCATGATGGACCGGCCTGCCCGGAATCTGTGCTGGCTCTTCCGGGAAAAGGAGCTGTGCCGCCGGCACTGCATCGACACCCGGATGAAAGAGATCATCCTGCGCAAGCAGTTCGGCACCCCGGAGGAGCGGTACAATTCCATGACCAATCCCTCCACCATCACCTCCGCCGTGGCCGTGGGTATGTTCTACGACCCGGAGGATATGGACCGCCGGGAGATGGACCGACTGGGCATGGAGGCCATCGCCCTGACCCACGGAGACCCCATGGCATACCTGCCCGGCGCTGCCGTGACCCATCTGGTCAGCGAGGCCCTGATGCACCCCAAGTCGGAGCTGCTGACGATCATCGAGGGCACCATGGATGCCTTCCGGGAGCAGTTTGACCACGAATACCACCGGCAGGTATCCCAGATCTGCAATCTGGTGAAAATGGCGGTCACCATGAGCCGGGAGCCGGGGCTTGCCCCCATGGATGCCATGGAAAAGCTCCAGTGCGCAACCGGCGCCCAGGTGCTGGCCGGTGCGGTCTATGCCCTGCTGGCAGGAAACGAGGATTTTGACGCTTCTCTCATCATCGCCGTGAACCACTCCGGCGCCAGCGCCGCCGTGGGCGCTCTGGTGGGCGCGGTCTTAGGGGCCCGGCTGGGCGTGGAGACCTTGCCGGAATTCTACCTGGAATGCCTGGAATGCCAGGATATCCTCCGGGAGCTGGCGGACGACCTGTTCCAGGGCTGCCCCATTGAAAAGGGCGACGTGTTTTTCGACGACGAGTGGGACAGCAAGTACTGCCACGGCCGCCGGGAATAAGCAAAAAAACGATCCGGGACGGTTCACCGTCCCGGATTTTTTCTTTATCGCAGCTGATCATTTAGCCAGTGAAGGGCCTGGCCCAGGCAGATATAGGGGTCACCCTCCCAGCTCTCCTGCTCCGCAAGGCCGTAGCCCACGCCCGCGTCAACACAGGCCGGAACCACGCCGTCCCAGTTCACCTCACCGGTGCCCGCAGGAACCAGCTTGCCCCCGATGTGGTCCTTGAAGTGGACCATGGGGATCCGTCCGGTGTAGCGGCGGATAAAGCCAGGCATATCATCGCAGTTTTTGTCCAGGTGGTACAGGTCCAGGCACAGGGGAAGCCAGGGAAGCTTATGGAGCAGGTATTCCACGGCGTTCATGCCCGGGACCGCGGCAAAATCCGCGCTGACCGGGTGAAGACAGACAGCCTGCCCCAGGGGGGTCAGCTTCTCCTGCAAGGCTTCCAGCTCACCGGCGAACACATCCAGTCCCTCCGGGGATTTGCACCGCTCCGAAATCCGGCTCACCGTCAGCCATTTTCCTCCGGTGGCGGCGTTTAGGTTTACATAATACTCAAAATCCGCTTCCACGGCGGTATAGAAATCCTGGGTGCCCAGGCTTTCCATACCATTTTCCTTCATGGCGGCGGCAATTGCTTCAATGGGCACGGCAGGATCGACCCACTGGATCTGCCCATAGCGGCAGCCCAGGGCCGCCATCTTCGCAAAAGCGGCGCCCACCTCCTCCGCGGTGGTCAGCAGGGGCTTGAGGCTGGATATCTGGATTCCGGATTTCATAGGGGTCACTCCTTTTTTCAGCCGTTCATGGCCTGATTCAGATCGGCGATCAGGTCCTCGGCCTTTTCCAGGCCCACGGACATCCGCAGGAAGCAATCGGTGATGCCTAATCTTTCCCGCTCCTCAGGGGCCACGTCCGCGTGGGTCTGGGTGGCGGGGAAGGTGATCAGGCTCTCAGGGCCGCCAAGGCTTTCGGCGAAGGTGATGATCTTCACCTTGGCCAGAATCTGCTGGGCCAGTTCCGGGGTGGCCACTGCGAAGGAAAGCATAGCGCCGCTGCCCCGGGACTGCTGCGCATTGACGGCGTAGCCCGGATGTTCGGGAAGACCCACATAGTAGACCTTGGTTACATTTTTCTGAGTCTTCAGCCAGTTGGCGATTTTCAGAGCGTTCTCCTGGGCCCGCTCCATGCGGATTGCCAGGGTCTTGATGCCCCGGATCATAAGCCAGCTGTCAAAGGGGGACAATGTGGCGCCCAGGGTGTAGGAAATCTTATAGAGCTTTTCGCTGTAGGTATCATCCTTCAGGCAGATAAAGCCCGCCAGGGTGTCGTTGTGGCCGCCTAAGTACTTGGTGCCGGAGTGGATGACGATATCTGCCCCCAAAGCAATGGGGTTCTGGAAATAGGGGCTCAGGAAGGTGTTGTCCACGATCAGGATGGCACCCACGCTGTGGGCAAGCTCGGCGCAAAGCCGGATATCCGTCACGTTCATCATGGGGTTGGAGGGGGTCTCGATGTAGACAGCCCTGGTGCCGGGGGTGACGGCAGCGCGGACCGCGTCGGCGTCGGTGGTGTCCACCAGTTCCAGATTCAGGCCGTTCTTTTTGGAGATGGAGTCGAACAGCAGCACCGTGCCGCCGTAGAGGTCGGCGGAGGCCACGATCCGGTCCCCGGGGGCAAACAGCTCAAAAACAGCGGTGATGGCCGCCATGCCGGAGGTAAAGGCAATGGCCTTTTCCGCTCCCTCCAGGGCTGCCACCGTCTCCTCCAGGTGGTTCCGGGTGGGGTTGGTCAGCCGGGTATAGTAGAACCGGTCGGGGCTGTGGCCCAGGTCCGGATGGGCGAAGGCCGCCGTCTGGTAAATGGGCATGGACAGGGCCTCCCGGCTGTCGGGGAACCGGTGATCGCCGCCGTGGACGCAGAGGGTCTCAATGGACTGCTTCATAATATCGCTCCTTAAAACAGGATTTTTACCCATTATATCCCGGTGGCGGACAGATGTCAATGAAGTTGACAAACCGGAAGAAAACCGATATGATGAAAAAAAGGAGTGAAGAAAAATGGCGGTTTTGGATACCAATAAATACCTGGACGCGGTGTGCCTGATGATCCGGGAGGGCCATGAAAATGTGCCGGTGCCGGTGAAGGGCGTCAGCATGCGGCCCTTTCTGCGAAACGCCGACTTTGCCTACCTGGTGCAGCTGCCGGAAAAGCTGAAGCGGGGAGATATTGTGCTATATCAGCGGGCAAACGGCCAGTATGTGCTGCACCGGATCTATAAAATTCTCCCCCAGGAAAAATTCCTGCTGCTGGGGGACAGTCAAATGACGCCGGAGCCTGTGGATCAGAGTCAGCTCCGGGCGAAGGTGGCCTTCGTGCGGATTGGGGAGGAAACCTGCCGTCCCGGCTCCTTCCGGTGGTGGTTTTTCGCGGTGCCCTGGCTGCGGCTGGCCCGGTGGCGGCCCCAGATTGCCAAATTGCTGGCCCTGTTCCGGAAAAAGTCTCCCCCGGCAGAGGAAGCAGGCCAATAAAACCTTGCACATTGCACAGCCCCCTCTTTCGAGGGGGCTGATTTTTGTGATAAACCATGCCTTGAAATGGAAAAATAACCATGATATACTGTATTTGTTAGAGTTTTGCCCTTTTTTCTTGGAGGAATTATGAAGACACTGCTCCACATCTGCTGCGCTCCCTGCGCCAACCAGCCCATCGAGGTGCTGCGCACCGATGGGCTTGAAGTTACCGGTTTCTGGTACAATCCCAATATCCATCCCTTCACCGAGTACCGCTCCCGGCGTAACTGTCTGCGGGACTATGCCCAGACCATTGAGCTGCCGGTCATCGAGCGCAATGACTACGGCCTGCGGCCCTTCGTCCGGGAGGTGGCTCCCGATATCGCGGGACGCTGCGTCAAGTGCTATGAGATGCGGCTTTTCGAGACCGCCCGGCAGGCGGCAGAGGGGGGCTTCGACAGCTTCACCTCATCCCTGTTCATCTCCCCCTACCAGAACCACGAGCTGATGCGTGAGGTGGCGGAGCGGGCAGCCCATGAGTATGGCGTAGAGTTTCTCTACCGGGACTTCCGGCCCTACTTCAGGGACGGCCAGACCTTCGCCCGGGAGCATGGGTTCTATATGCAGAAATACTGCGGCTGCGTGTTCTCTGAGGAAGAGAGATATTTGAAGAAGAGTAAGATCATCCCCTAAACCTTCCCCCTGGGGGGAAGGTGGCCCGAAGGGCCGGATGAGGGGAATCACCCTCGATGTCGTAAATTATGGAAAGAAACGAACATCTGAAGCAATACGTGCAAAAACTGCGGAAAGAAGCAACGAAGGAAGAAAATCTGCTCTGGTATAAATTTTTGCGAAAATATCTGGTGCAATTCCGCAGACAATGTCCATTTGACCGATACATTGTCGATTTCTACTGCGCTAAAGCAAGGCTTGTTGTGGAACTGGATGGTTCTCAGCATTATGATTCCACAGGAATGGAATATGACCGGCTTCGGTCTGGCCATCTGAGGACATTGGGGCTGGAAATTCTGCGGTTTTCCAACGAAGATGTTCTGAAACGCTTTGACGATGTGTGCCAAATGATCGATTTGGCTGTGAAAGAACGTTACTGTCAGGGGGCTGCGCCTTTCGGAACCGGACGCAGAGCCCTGTCAACTGAATACTATACGAAGGTGCGGTCCCCTCATCCGCCCCCTTTGGGGGCACCTTCCCCCCAGGGGGAAGGTATTGCGGCTGCGCCGCCAAAATTTGGAGGAAATATGAAAATCGAATTTGTTGTTCCCACCCTGTTTGGCCTGGAGGGCCTGGCCGGTGATGAACTGAGAAGAATGAATATGGAGAACGTCCGGGTGGAGGACCGCCGGGTGTTCTTCACCGGCGACGAGACCGCCCTGGCCAAGGCCAATATCTGCCTGCGGACCGGTGAGCGGGTGATGATCGTCCTGGCCCAGTTCACGGCCAAGAGCTTTGAAGAGCTGTTCCAGGGAGTCTACCACGCCAACCTGGAGGACTACATTCCCAAGGACGGCCAGTTCCCGGTGAAGGGCCACTGCCTGAATTCCCAGCTCATGAGCGTGTCCGACTGCCAGGCCATCATCAAGAAGGCGGCTTCCAAGCGCCTGGGCGAAAAGTACGGCGTTTCCTGGCTCCCCGAAACCGGGGTCAAGTTCCAGCTGCACTTCACCATCCTGAATGACCAGGTGACATTGTCCCTGGATACCTCCGGCCCCGGCCTGCACAAGCGGGGCTACCGGGCCGTGGGCAACGACGCGCCGCTGCACGAAACCTTGGCCGCCGGTATGATCCAGCTGACCCGCTACCGGGGCAGAGAATACTTCTGGGACCCCTTCTGCGGCTCCGGAACCATTCCCATCGAGGCCGCCCTCATTGCCAAAAACCGGGCTCCGGGCCTGAACCGGCATTTTGCCGCCGAGGAATATCCCTGGATGCCCAAGGACATCTGGGAAGAGGTCAAGACCGAGGCCAAGGACAAGGAGTTCCACGGCAAGTATCAGATCGTGGGCTCCGACGCGGACCCCGCCTGCGTTTCCCTGTCCTTCGCCAACGCAAGAAAGGCAGGCGTTTCCGACTGCGTCACCTTCAAGGACGGCGACGCCACCAAGATGCCCCTGCCCACGGACTCCGGCATCATCGTCTGCAACCCGCCCTACGGTGAACGGATGATGGAGCAGCAGAGCGCCCAGCGGCTCTACTCCGCTCTGGGCCGCCACCTGAAATTTGCCAACGAGTGGAAAAAGTACGTCATCACCTCCGAGCCGGAATTTGAGCATTACTTCGGCAAGCGTGCCGACAAGAAGCGCAAATTCTACAACGGCAAGATCAAGTGTGACTACTATATGTTCACTGACAATAAACGGAAAAAGTGAGCAGTTGAGAGTTGATAGTTTATAGTTGATAGTTAATGTGTCGGCAAAGCCGACGAATAAAAATGATCCCCAAAGGGGATACCTTTACTATCAACTCTCCACTATCCACTCTCAACTACAATACGGAGTGAAATACATGACGCATTTATTCATCATCAACCCTGCGGCGGGCAGCCGCAACCGCACCGAAGAATACCGGGAGAAAATCAAAGCCGCCTGCGAAAGCCGGGACCTGCACTACCGGATCCAGATTTCCCAGGCCCCCGGGGACTGCCGCCGTCTGGCCCGGGCTGCCGCGGAAACCGGCAAGGAATATAAAATCTACGCCTGCGGCGGTGACGGCACCTTAAACGAGGTGGCCGACGGCGCTGCCGGATACGACAATGTGTCCGTCACCGTCTTTTCCGGCGGCAGCGGCAACGATTTCGTCAAACTTTTTGACGATCCCAAGGCCTTTTTTGACCTGGAACGGCTGCTGGATGCGGAAGAAGTGACCTTCGATCTGATCCGCTGCAATGACACCCGGGCCCTGAACATCTGCTCCGTGGGCCTGGACGCCCGGATTGGCACCGACGTCAGCCGCTACAAGCGTCTGCCCTTCCTCCATGGCTTCAAGGCCTACGCCGCCTCCACGGTGGTGAACCTGTGCAAGGGCATCAGCGAGCACTATGTGGTGGAAATCGGCGGCGAAAAAATCGACGGAGAATTTACCTTCGTCTGCGCCTGCAACGGCCGGTTCTACGGCGGCGGCTTCAATCCTGTCCCCGAGGCGGACCCCACCGACGGCCTGCTGGACGTGCTGCTGGTGGATAAGGTGCATCTGCCCCAGGTCCCCGGCATCATCGGCAAGTACAAAAACGGCCAGTATAAGCAGCTGGGCCACCTGGTCCGGCACTTCAAAACCGACAAGCTGAAGATCACCTGCGACAAGGAGGTTCCCGTGAACGTGGACGGCGAAGCCCTCTTTGCCAAAGAGGTGGAATTTGCCATCGCCCAGGAGAAGCTGCGTTTCTTCTATCCCCGGGGCCTCAGCTTCGCGGTGAAGGAAGAATTGACGGTATAACGTACATACCCCCCTCCGGAAACCCCGGAGGGGGGTATTGTTTGACCGCTATGCCAATTTATTGTTTACCGGGAGACAATGTTCCGGGCGGATTCATTTAGCGGATGCCGTAGTTTTCCAGGACGTAGTCCATATCCTTGTCGCCGCGGCCGGAGAGGTTGATGAGGACGGAGCCGGTGCCCATGGTCTTGGCCAGCTTCATGCCGTAGGCCACCGCGTGGGCGCTTTCGATGGCGGGGATAATGCCCTCCATCCGGGACAGGGTGAAGAAGGCATCGATGGTCTCCTCGTCGTTGATCACGTCGTACTGGACACGGCCCAGGTCCCGCAGGAAGGCATGCTCGGGACCGGAGGAGGGATAGTCCAGACCGGAGGCCACGGAGTAGACGGGGGCGGGCTCACCGTTTTCATCCTTCAGCATGATGGAGTTGAAGCCGTGCATGATGCCCTCGGTGCCGTACTTCAGGGAGGCGGCGTGGTCACCCAGCTTCTCGCCCCGGCCCAGGGGCTCGATGCCGTAGATCTTCACGGGGTCATTCAGGAAGCCGGAGAAGAAGCCGGCCGCGTTGGAGCCGCCGCCCACGCAGGCCACGATGGCGTCGGGGAGCTCGCCGGTCATTTCGATGAACTGTTCCCGGGCCTCCTCGCCCACCACATGCTGGAAATCACGGACCATCATGGGGAAGGGATGGGGTCCCAGCACGGAGCCGATGCAGTAGATGGCGTCCTTATATTCATGGGCGTAGGCGGCGAAGGCGGCGTCCACGGCCTCCTTCAGGGTTGCCAGACCCTCGGTGACCTCGATGACGTTGGCGCCCAGGATCTTCATCCGGGCCACGTTGGGAGCCTGCTTCTTGATGTCCACGCTGCCCATGTAGATGTCGCACTCCAGGCCGAAGTAGGCGGCGGCGGTGGCCAGGGCCACGCCATGCTGGCCGGCGCCGGTCTCGGCGATGACCTTCTTCTTGCCCATGTACTTGGCAAGCAAGGCTTCGCCCATGCAGTGGTTCAGCTTGTGGGCGCCGGTGTGGTTCAGGTCCTCACGCTTGACATACAGCTGCACGTTGCCCAGCTTGTTGGACAGCCGCTCCAGGTGGGAGATGGGGGTGGGGCGGCCCTGGAACTCCTTACGGATCCGGCGCAGCTCGGCGATGAACTTCCGGGACTTGCAGATGGTGAAATAGGCCTCGGTGATCTCCGCCATGGCGGCCTTCAGCTCATCGTCCACATACACGCCGCCGTAACGGCCGAAGTAGCCCTCCTGATTGGGATAGTATTTGAAATAAGTATCAAAATCGATTCCATTGAACAGCATAAAAATACCTCCTGAAATAAAAAACGCCCTGACAGAAATCCTCTGTCAGGGGCGAAAATGTACATTTCCGCGGTGCCACCCTGCTTCACGGTTTGATCCGTGCCCTTGCGGGATACCTGCATATCCCCGGCAACTGACGTATGCCCCCACGTCGCAGAATACTCTCCCAATGGGATTTCCGTGCGCCCTCAGCGGTCCATTTGCTGCCCTGTATCCCACCTGACTCTCAGCACCGCAGGCTCTCTGTGGGGGCATAAACAACCTTATCTCCGCTTCAACGGTTTGGCTATTCGGTTGGACTCAGTATAACACCAGAACGTTTTCTTGTCAAGGACATTTATTTATATCTTACGGACAAGCCCCCCGGTCCTTCCTGGACCGGGGGTGCGGATTTAGAACATGGAGAACAGCTGGAACAGCAGGTTTGCCGAGACACCTGCGCACAGGCCTCCGATGGTGTGGCAGAGGATGGCCTTGCCGGTGAGGTGGCTGCTCTTCAGGGCGTCCATCATGGCAACGTGGGTGCTCAGGTAGCCGCTCCAGCACATGCACATGGCGGTAAACACGGCCACGTCGTGGGGGCCTGCCAGCCGCAGCATCACCAGACGCTCCACGATACCGATGGCGGCACCGGCGGCGCCCAGGGCGGTGATGGGCACGGAGATGCCCTCGGGGCTGGAGAAGCCGAAGAGGGGCTGGATGATGAAGGACAGCTTATTGCCCAGCCAGGGCAGCAGAGCAACGCCCTCGTAGGCACCGCCGGAGTAGCCGCCGTCGGGCATGCCGTTGGTCAGCATCAGCACCAGGGTACAGATGATCAGCACACCGGGAATGACGCTGAGGCCCATGTCCACGCCGGTCTTGCCGCCTTCCAGAATGGCGTCCATGAAACGGCGGGCTGTGCTTTCATCCCGGACCACCCGGTAGTGGTGGATGTCGATGACCTCGCCGTCGTCGGAGACCTCGCAGGGAGCATCCTTGCCGTAGAGCTTCTTGGTGCAGCTGAGCATCAGCCGGGTGGACACGATACTGCCGATGATGGCACCCAGGTTGCCCACCAGCACAGCGGTGCCGAAATTCCGGCCCAGGCCCAGCATGAAGGTGGTGATGATCAGGCCCATGCCGAAGGAGGTACCGATGTTGGTCAGGGCGGGCAGCTGATACTTCTTGAAGTAGCGGCGGAAATTGCTGTCGTCAGCCAGGGTCAGGATGGCGGGATTGTCGGACAGGTAGGTGGTGAAAATGCCCACGGCGCTGGCACCGGGAAGGCCGTAGAGCAGCTCGACCACGGGAGACAGGAGCTTATTCAGCAGGGCGATGACGCCGAACTCGGAGAACAGGGCGGAAATGGCGCCCGCCAGCACGGCGATGGCCATAATGTACAGGACCGTCTCCATCAGCAGCTTGTAGGCGGTGTTCATCAGGGTGTTGAGCATATTGGCAACGCCCATCTCACTGCCCAGATAGCAGAAGAATGCCAGAAACAGGGCCAGGAAGATAAATACTTCCTTGTCCAGAACCTTTTTTTGCGTGGGGTAGATCTTTGGCTGTTTCTTATCCATAGACCATACTCCTCCTTATTATAGAATCCACATCATTATAAGTATGGAAGGCATTTCCGTCAACTTGGCATTATGGACAAGTTTTCGACTTAAATTTTGCCAAGCAGATCGGAAATCTTTGCCCAATCTGAACCTTCCACCTCCCAGTGGGGTCCGGGGTGGACGCCGGGAAGCTTGCGGGGGTCCGCAGGGCGCTGGTCCGGGGGCGTCAGCTCCGTGTGCATGTAGAGGGTGGCAAGGCCTGCGGCCTTGGCCCCGGCGATATCCGTTTCCAGATCGTTGCCGATCATCAGGCAGTTCTCTGCCCGGAGGTTCTGCGCCTCCATCAGCGCCTGGTAAAAGCGCACATCAGGCTTCCGGCAGCGGTAGTCCGAGGAGATGTAGATGCCGTCCAGCTGATCCCCCAGGCCCAGGAGCCGCAGCTCATAGGCGGTGAAGGCCCGCTGGGCATTGCTCAGGAGCCACAGCCGGTGGCCCCGCTGCCGCAGCCCCTTCAGGGCATCCAGAACTCCGGGATATAGGTTTACATAATCCAGGGAGCAAATCCGGAACAGCTGGGCGGCATTGAAACCCAGCTCCTCTGCCTTCTCCGCCACCCCTTTGGCCCGAAACAGCTCTGCCATCACCTGCTCAAAGGGGATATCCGGGAAGCACTCGTAGCTCTGGCCCGCTTTGGCCTCCCGGGCCCTCAGCTCCGCCTGGAAGGCAGCTTTCAGGCTTTCTCCGGTGTAATGGGCACCGTAGAAGCCGAAGTAAAAGGCAGTCTTTTCCCAGACCAGGTCGTTTTCCTCGGTGTGGATGTCCACCAGGGTGCCGTAGAGATCAAAGATCAGATCGGTGTATTGCATAGGCTTTCTCCTTTGCAGATTGTAGTGTGATGGAAAGTGTAAATGATCGTTTTGCGAACCAACACGCCGAAGGCGCCTTGCCTCTCCCTTTGGGAGAGGTGGCAGTCCGAAGGACTGACGGAGAGGGTGTCGTAACGTCTTTTGCCCTCTCAGTCACCGCCAAAGGCGGTGCCAGCTCCCCCACTGGGGGAGCCAAGTTTCTAATATAAACGATCATTTTCCGCAGCAGTTTATTTTGCCATAACGGCTTCGATTTCTTCGATGGTCCGGGGGATGGCGGCGGAGAGGTTCTCGCAGCCCTCCTCCGTCACCAGGCAGTTGTCCTCCAGGCGGAAGCCGATGCCCCAGGCCTCATGGTAGATGCCCACATCCACGCAGAACACCATGCCCGGCGCCAGAATCTCGGGCATTTCCACCATGTCGTGGACGTCCCAGCCGATGTGGTGGGCGCCGCCGTGCCACATGTAGGTGCCCACCTGGCTCTCCGATTCCATGACCCCGGCCTGCACCAGCAGTTTGGCGTTGTAGCTGCGGATGGTGGCGTCCACATCCCGCATCTTCATGCCGGGGCGGATGATCGAGAACAGATAATTGGAGGTTTTCAGAGCGCATTCGTAGAGGAGCCGCTGCTTTTCCGTGAACTTGCCATTGCATGGCCAGCCCCGGGACACGTCCACGATGAGCCCATCCCACTGGGCACCCACATCGTTGAGGACCATGTCCCCATCCTGGGCCCGGCCGGTGTAGGCGTCGTAGTGGATGCAGAAATTGTTGGCGCCTGCGGAGATAATGGACTGGAAGCCCGCCGGGGCGGGGCCGAACTGGCCCAGGGCCCGGTCGAATTCCGCCTTATACTGGTATTCGTACATGCCGGGTTTGGAGGCGCGCATCATGGCAAGGATGCCCGCTTTGGTCATCTCCTCGGCCCTGCGCAGGGCTTCGATTTCGCACTTCTGCTTGATGGTCCGCAGCTTTCGCAGCTTCGGTTCCAGATTCTCAACCATCAGCTGGGGATGGGCCCCGGCAAACAGGTGGGCCGGGCGGTCATAGTCGCTTTCCCGGTTTTTGAACAGGTCCAGGTACAGCTTATCAAATTCCAGGGCAGCAAAGTCACCCGCAAACTCCTCTGTGGAGCGGATATTGGCGATGCCGCTGATATCTGCGGCCTTCTCCGGGCTCAGCCGCCGTCCGGTCCAGCGCTCGGCCATCAGGTCCCGGGGCAGCAGGTACAGCCGCTGGGACAGGGCGCCCTCCTCCCCTTTCTGAATCAGCAGGATGCTCTGCTTCTGTTCGATGCCGGTCAGATACACAAAATTCCGGTCCGCCGCAAAGAGATGATAGGCGTCGGCGCTGCGGTTCAGCTCATTGCCGGAGAAGATCAGGGCCGCGCTGTTGGGCTCCATCAGGGCCCCCAGCCGGGCACGGTTGTGGATATGGAAGGATTTGTCCATGGCTGCCACCTCGTTTTTCTTTTCAGTTTACCACCGAAGGGCGAAAAAGGGAAGAAAAAAGACGCCCCGGCGGGGCGTCTTTTTTGTTAAGGAACTTACAGGTTGTTGGCTGCGTGATAGCCGCCGCGGATGGCTTCCAGAATGCCGGCGGTGCGTTCGCCGGAGCAGTCGCCTGCGTAGACAACGGGCACGGTAACACCGGCCAGGTCAATGACGTTCTTCTTGGAGCCCACGGCCATGACCACGGTATCGCAGGGAATCACGATTTCTTCCTCGCCCTTCTGGGCCTTGACAGCGCCGCCTTCAATGGCCAGAACCTTGGTGTTCACCAGCTGCTGGACGTTGTGCTTGGCGAAGTCTGCCATGATGGTGGGCAGGATGGTGGAGGACTCGCCGTTTGCGATCTTGTCCAACATCTCCACGATGGTCACGGTGCAGCCCTTTTCCAGCAGGTATTCTGCGGTCTCGGTGCCCACCAGGCCGCCGCCGATGACCACGCAGTGGCCCTTGGCCACCGCAGCACCGGAAAGCACATCCCAGGAGGACACCACGTTCTCAGCGTCGGCGCCGGGGATGGGCAGGGACATATCGTGAGCGCCCACAGCCACGATGACGGCATCGGCTGCATTCATCTCTTCCACGGTTGCCTCAGCGTTCAGGTGGATATTCACACCCAGGGCAGGCAGGATGGAGGCATAGTACTCGATGGAGCGCAGGATCTCGTCCTTTCTGGGAGGCACAGCTGCCAGGTGGATCTGGCCACCGATCTCATCGGCCTTTTCGTACACATCCACGGTGAAACCACGAAGCGCTGCCACACGGGCAGCTTCCAGACCGGCGATACCGGCGCCCAGGATCACCACATGCTTCTTTTCCTCGGAAGGCTTAATAAACACGGTGGCTTCCTCGCCGTTTTCGGCGTTCAGGACGCAGGTGATGTACTTGCGGTTCTGGATGGCGTCCACGCAGCCCTTGTTGCAGTTCAGGCACTCCCGGATGGGCTCGTCCCGCTCGATCTTCAGGGCGATATCGGGATCGCAGACCAGGCTGCGGCCGTAGCCGATGATGTCGGCATCGCCGTAATTTACGATTGCCTCGCCGTTCTCCACGGTCAGCACCTTGCCCACAGCGGCCACGGGAATGGAGACCACGTTCTTCACGTCCCGGGTCACATCGATGACCCAGCTGCACTCCCGGGTGCCCATGGGAGGAATGGTATCGGCCATGTTGCCGGTGTGGTTGGCCTGGGCCACCTGGATCATGTCCACGCCTGCCTGCTCCAGGAGCTTGGCAAACTCAATGGCTTCTGCAGGATGCAGACCGCCCTTGCCCCGGTCGGAGCCGTCGGGATTCTTGGTGATGATGGGGAGCTTATACTCGATCATCATGCCGGGAGCGGCCTCCTTCATGGCGGCAACCACTTCCAGAGCGTAGCGGACACGGTTTTCAAAGGCGCCGCCGTAAGCATCGGTTCTGTGGTTCAGCAGAGGAGAGCACAGGGAGCCCAGCAGACGGTCGCCGTGGACCTCGATGGCGTCGATACCTGCCTCCTGAGCCCGGCGGCAGGAGGCGGCGATGGCGGCCTTGATCTGATTCAGCTGGTCTGCGGTGGCCTCGCTGACAAAGTGCTGCATGTCGTGGTGGAGCTTGGCGTAGGCCTCCTTGCTGATCTTACCGGATTCGGCCATCTTGGCGCCGAAGGTTTCCATATCGCCCTTGGCCTTGGCCTCCTGGGCCTCCATAGCGGCCTTCCGGGAGAGCATGATCAGCCGGCCCACGCCGGGAACATCGTACTCGGGGTGGAATATCTGCAGGGCCACCTTGCAGTCGTACTTGTGCAGGGTATCGGCCAGGGCCTTGAAGGCGGGGATCTGCCGGTCGTCGCAGAGCTTGGGGGTGGGAGAAGCGGTCATAACGGGAGCCACGTCGCCGATGACCACATAGGCGGTGCCGCCCTTGGCCAGCCGCTCATAGAAGGCCAGGCTTCTGGTGCCGATGGAACCGTCCCGTTCCTCGTAACCGGTGGTCAGAGGGGGGAACATGATGCGGTTCTTGAGGGTCAGATTGCCAACCTTGATGGGCTGAAGCAGCGGAGAATTCTTGGACATATTGGGGATCCCCTTTCATATTTGTTTTCTGATACTTTTATACCATAACTTTTTCCTGTGTTCAACAAATTCCCAAGAAAAAACGAAACGGGCGCACCGAACGGTGCGCCCGCGGGAAGTATGGTTACTGCTGCTGTGCCTTGCCCTCTTTCAGCATCTTGATGAAGAAGCGGAAGAACATGAAGGTGGTGACAGCGGCGGCAATGATGTCGGAAATGGGCTCTGCCAGGAACACGGCGAAAGCCTTGTTCTCAGGCTGGAAGAACAGGGGCAGAATGAAGATCAGAGGGATCAGCAGGATCACCTTACGCAGCAGCGCCATGACCAGGGAGATCTTGGCCTGACCCAGAGCCATGAAGGCCTGCTGGCAGGAGATCTGGAAGCCAACGGAGAAGCCGCAGGCCAGGAAGATCCGCAGTGCCCAGGCAGTGTAGTCCACAAGGGCCATGTCGCTGGTGAAGATACCGGCAAAGACCTTGGGCAGGAACATCAGCAGTGCCCAGAAGGCGGTGGTGTAGGCAACGCAGACGCCGAACTGGCAGAAGAAAGCTTCCTTCACCCGGTCGTACTTCTTGGCGCCGTAGTTGAAGGAGATCAGGGGCTGGCCGCCCTGGCAGACGCCGGACAGGGGCATGGTGATCAGCTGATTGATGGAGGTCAGCACGGTCATGGCGCCAACGGCCACGTCGCCGCCGAACCGGGCCAGAGAGGAGGTGAAGGAAATAGACAGGATACTCTCGGTGGAGACCATGATGAAGGAGGAGATGCCCAGGCCCAGGCAGGGCATAATGATCCGCTTTTCCAGCTTCAGATTGGGCACCTTCAGCTTCAGGATGGTCTTCTTGCCGGTGAGGAACAGCAGGATCCACACGGCGGAGACAGCCTGGCTGATCACGGTGGCGATGGCAGCACCGGCAACACCCATATCAAGGACGAAGATCAGGATGGGGTCCAGAATGATGTTGATGCCCGCGCCGATGACGGTGGTGAGCATGGAAATATTGGCAAAGCCCTGGGTGGTGATGAAGGTATTCATGCCCATGACGATCAGCACGAATACGCTGCCGACAACATAGATCCGGGCGTAGGTCACGGCATAGGGCAGTGTCACATCAGAGGCACCGAAGAGCCGCAGCAGCGTGGGACAGGCAACATAGAACGCGCCGGTGAGGATCACAGCCAGGATCATCAGCACGGTGAAGCAGTTGCCCAGGATCTTCTCCGCGTCCTCCTTGTTGCCCTGGCCCATGGCGATGGCTGCCCGGGGGGCGCCGCCGGCGCCGGCCAGCATGGCGGAAGCGGTGATCAGCATGAGGATGGGGGTGAACAGGCCCACGCCCGTCAGGGCGAGACCGCCGATCTCGGGGATGTGGCCGATGTAGATACGGTCGACGATGTTATACAGCAGGTTGACCACCTGGCCCACCAGGGCCGGAACGGCCATTTTGACCATCAGCTTCTTGACAGAGCCGGTGCCCATATCCTGTTGGGGTTTGGATGCCATAAAAAAGACTCCTTTCGGTATTTCAGATAGTATCATTGTAAGGCACTGGAAGATAAAAAGCAAGATAAAATATGAAATTTTCCGTTTTTTTAAGATAGTTCAAGACAAAACAGTTCAAAATATTCCAACTTTTCCTGAATTGTCTTTTTTATGGGATTTCTGGGGAGAAAAAAACAGCCCCGAAGCGGTAAGCTTCGGGGCTGTGATGCAGTCATTAGTCAGCAACGTAGGGCAGCAGAGCGATCTGACGGGCACGCTTGATAGCGGTGGTCAGGTTGCGCTGGTGAGCTGCGCAGGTACCGGTGGTACGGCGGGGCAGGATCTTGCCGCGCTCGGACAGGTAACGGCGGAGCTTTGCGGTGTCCTTGTAATCGATAGCGGTCACCTTATCCACGCAGAAGGCACAGACCTTCTTGCGCTTGCGGGGACGCATTGCACGCTGTTCAGCCATGGGTTTTCCCTCCTTGTAAGTTTAGTAGAAAAGTTTCAAGTTCTTAGAAGGGCAGCTGGGCGTCATCGTCATCCAGCATCGCGAAATCGGATGCGGGAGCAGCAGCGGGGGCATTGTAGCCGCCGTAGCTGGGAGCGGGAGCATTGTAATTATTGCCACCGTAATTGTTATTACCGTAGCTGTTGCCGCCGTAGGAATTACCGCCGTAGGTGTTGCCACCGTAGGAGGAATTGCCCTCGTTGGAACGCTTGCTCTCGCCGAAGTAGCAGTTGTCGGCAACGACTTCTGCGGTGCGACGCTTATTGCCGTCCTTGTCGGTCCAGTTGCGGATCTGGAGCCGACCGGAAACCACGATCATGGAACCCTTGGTGAAATACTTGGAGACAAACTCGCCGGTCTGACGCCAAGCCACGCAGTCGATGAAGTCGGTTTCCTTTTCGCCGCCGTCTCTGCCGCCGAAGTCACGGTCGACAGCCACGGTAAAGCTGGCAACGGCGATGCCGCTGCCGGTACGGCGAAGTTCGGGGTCACGGGTCAGACGACCCATGATGACGATGTGGTTGAGCATAAAATTACTCCTCCACAGCGGTGGTCAGGCAGCGCAGGACGCCTTCGGTGATCTTCATCACACGCTCCAGCTCTGCAGGGAACTCGGGCTTGGACTCGAAGTTCATCAGAACGTAGTAGCCCTCGGTCAGGTCATTGATTTCGTAAGCCAGGCGACGCTTGCCCCACTCATCAATGTTGGACAGAGTACCCTCCGCCTCCACCATTGCCTTGAACTTTTCCACAAGTGCTGCGATGCCCTCCTCGCCCTGAGCGGGGTCGATGATGTAGAGCACCTCGTACTTACCGGTGATCTTAGCCATGTTGATTGCACCTCCTTATGGTCTGAATGGCCCCCGGTCGCGCCGGGAGCAAAGAGTTGTCCGCATTCGCAGACCAGTTTATTTTATATGACAGTAACAAAAATGTCAAGCATTATTTCCGGGAAAAGCGGATATTTTTTCCCTGTTTTGCTTTTTTCCGGTGCGATAAATGATCGTTTTGCGAACCAACACGCCGAAGGCGCCTTGCCTCTCCCTTTGGGAGAGGTGGCAGTCCGAAGGACTGACGGAGAGGGTGTCGTAACGTCTTTTTCCCTCTCAGTCACCGCCAAAGGCGGTGCCAGCTCCCCCAGAGGGGGAGCCAAGTTTCTAATGTAAACGATAATTTACCGCTTTCATCCAAAAGGCCGCCCCTGGGGGCGGCCTTTTGCTTATTCCTTTACCAGCACCTTTTCAATGGCGCCGATGTACAGGTCATGGAAATCCTTCTCAGGATACATTTTGTCCATGACCGCCTTGTCCCGGAAGCATTCCTCCTTCAGCGGGGCCTGATACAGGGTCCGGCAGACCAGCACCAGGGAGGCTTCGGCGAAGTAGGTCACGCCCGCCTCATGGACAGGGGTCAGACCAGCAGATGCAACCTTGTCCTCATCCCGGCCGGAGACGGTGCCCAGGTAGCCCAGGGCCCTTTTGTACTCCGCCGGGAAGAAGCAGAGGGTGTACTTTTCCTCCCGGTCGATGAACTGCCGGGTATAGCGCTGGGGCCGCACATAGCAGATGGCCGTGGGCTGGTTCCAGAGGCTGCCCAGGTGGCCCCAGGAGCAGGTCATGGTGTTGTAATTTCCCTCCCCGCCGGCGGTGCAGAGCATCCACTCTTTGGCGATCTTTTCATAGGGGTTCAGATTCAGCATGGAAACGGGAATTTCTTTCATAATATTCACCTCATATGGGTTTCTGGATATTTTTATTATAGGAATTTTGCCGTTCCTTGTCAATTCCGGCATAGAATTGACTCTCTTTCAAGTTGACAGCACAGTGTCCATCGGTTAGAATAAAAGTGTAATTTATGTCGAAAGTTGTCATTTCGGCTCCAGAAAAGGAGAAACCTTATGGTTCGTATCATTTCCGATTCCTCCACTCTCTATTCCCCCACCCAGGCCCGGGAGGCGGGCTTCGCCGTGTCCCCCCTGTCCGTGACCATCGCGGGCAAGACCTACCGGGAATTTGAGGAGATCAGCGCCCGGCAGTTCGTGGATATCATCAACCAGGGCCATATGCCCACCTCCAGCCAGCCTGCCATCGGCGAGGTGTCGGACCTGTATGAGGAGTTCTCCGGGGAGCCCATTCTGAACATCGCCATGGCCGACGGCCTCTCCGGCACCTACCGCAGCGCCGTGGCCGCCGCGGAACTCTGTGACAATTCCGCCGACATCACCGTGGTCAACACCCGGACCCTCTGCGGTCCCCACCGCTACATGGTCCAGAAGGCTCTGGAAATGGCCAAGTCCGGTGAGACCCTGGAAAAGATCCTGGCCTGGCTGGGCAAGCGGATAGACTCCGCCAAGAGCTACCTGATCCCCGCGGATTTTGACTACCTGCGTCGGGGCGGACGACTCTCCCCCCTGGTGTCCCATGTGGGCAAGATGGCCAATCTGGCCCCCATCATGACCCAGACCGACGACGGCTGCCGTCTGACCATCGCCTCCATCCGCCGGGGCTACAGCGCCGCCATCAAGTATGTGGCCGAAGCCCTCCAGAAAAAGGGCATCGGCGCAGGCTGGAAGGTGTACATCGCCCACGCTGCCCGGCCTGACAAGGTGGAGCTGACGGTGAAGAAGCTGACCGAGGCCCTGCCTGGCGCCAGCATTGAGGTGGTGGACCTGAGCCCCGCCTTCATCACCCAGGGCGGCCCCGGCTGCCTGGCTGTGCAGTATGTGATGGAATAACTATATGCGCCAACCGCCGCTGAAATTTCAGCGGCGGTTCCTTTTGGGTGTGATGAATTATCGTTTAGCAGACGAATTCCATACGCCTTTGTAGGGCGGGCTCATGAGCCCGCCGAAGCACCAATTCTGCTGAGTGGCAGGTCATATGTTACAATCTTGGATTGTTCATCTTTTTTTGCACAGCAATTTCATCACCTGGTCGGCGGGGTCATGACCCCGCCCTACGAAAGGGTGCTACTCTAAACGATAATTATCCTCAAAATGCAAAAAAGAGGCACGCCGAATGGCGTGCCTCCTGTGCTTATTTAGTTGCGGGCTTCCAGCAGGGCTTCGATCTTCTTGATGGGATCGATGATAGAGCCCACGCTCATCTCGTGGTTGATGGCAGCCACGAAGTAGGCGCAGTACTTGGAGCAGTCCACGTCGAAGTACCAGCTTCTCTCCAGCAGCTCAGGCTGGCGGTAGGTCAGGTTGGTGCCCAGGACAGCGTCCAGAACGCCCTCCTCCACGGCAGCGTCGAACTTCTTCAGGCCGCTGGTGAACAGGGGGAAGGTGGCGTTGGCGATGATCCGCTTGGCGCCGCGCTTCTTCAGCTCGCGGGCAACTTCCAGCATGCTCTCGCCGGAGGCGATGATATCGTCGGCGATGAAGACGGTCTTGCCTTCCACGCTCTCGCCCAGGTACTCATGGGCAACGATGGGGTTGCGGCCGTTGACCACGCGGGTGTAGTCGCGGCGCTTGTAGAACATACCCAGGTTGCAGCCCAGGACGCTGGAGAAGTACATATTGCGGTTGATGGCGCCCTCGTCGGGGGAGATGACCATGAAGTGATCCTTGTGGAAGGACAGGTCGGGCATGTGTGCCAGCAGGGTCTTCAGCACCTGGTAGGTGGGCATTACGTTGTCGAAGCTCATCAGGGGCACGGCGTTCATCAGCCGGGGGTCATGGGCGTCGAAGGTGATGATGTTCTGCACGCCCATGCTCTGCAGCTCCTGCAGGGCCACGGCGCAGTCCAGGGACTCCCGGACCATCCGGCGGTGCTGACGGCCGCCGTACAGGGAGGGCATGATGACGGTCATCCGGTGGGAACGGCCTGCAACAGCCTGGATCAGGCGCTTCAGGTTTGCGAAATGATCGTCGGGAGACATGTGGTTCTCATGACCGAAGAGGTTGTAGGTGAGGCTGTAGTTGCCGGGGTCCACCACGAAGAAGATGTCGTCGCCGCGGACGGAAGACTTCACCAGACCCTTGGCGTCGCCGCTCTGGAAACGGGGGCAGGCGCAATCGATGATAAAGGTCTCCTTCTCGATGCCGACCTCCTTGGCCCAGGTCTTCAGATGCTCATCGATCAGATGGGTCAGTGCTTCGGCGCCGGGGCAGGCGATCAGGCCCAGATGTGCCACCTGGGTATCGGGGCTGAAAAACTCGGAAGGGGTGACCTGATTGTTGGACATATTTCTTTTCTCCTCCATTATTATCATAAAAGACAGTAAAGTGAACGGAACAGATGTAGTGCGCATGGATTTACGCATATAGTATAGCACATCATCGGCCGAACTTCCACACGTTTTTTCAATTTTGCACAAATTCTGCTTTTTTCCGAGGAACCGTGGTTTTTTTCGGTGGTTTTCGGTGGTTTCTTCCAAATATTACCGAAAAGTATCGAATTCTCTCCAAATGTAAACTTTTTGCGACGGCTCTTGTAATTCCCTCTCACGGTGATATAATACCTTAAGAAATCTTAAGAATTGCGAAATATCACCAGAAAGCGAGTTCATTCTATGGAAGCTGTCCTTTCCCTGTCCATCGGCTACCTGCTGGGAGCCTTCAATCCGGCAAATCTGTTGGCAAAGCGCCGCAATGTGGATCTGACCCAGACCGGCACCAAAAACTTAGGTGCCAGCAACGCGCTGATCGTCCTGGGCCGCAGCGCCGGCGCCATCGTCATGGTGCTGGATATTTTCAAGGCCTGGCTGGCCGCCAGAATCGCCCGGCGCCTGTTCCCCACGGCCGCCCTGGCCTGGGCCATTGCCGCCTTCGGCGCCATTGCGGGCCATGTGTTCCCCTGGCACCTGCACTTCCGGGGCGGCAAGGGACTGGCAGCCTTCGGCGGCATGGTGCTGGCCTATGATCCCCGGCTGCTGCTGTTTTACCTGACCGTGGGCGTGACCCTGATGCTGATCGTGAACCGCAGCGTGTTTCTTCCCATGTTCGCTTCCGTCACCTTCCCCCTGATCGTGCTGCTGCAGACCGGTGATTTCGGCCTCACGGCGGTATGTCTGGCCGCGGCGGCTCTGGTGGCCTGGCGGCACTGGAGCAATATCGGCAAGGTTGGCCGGGGTGAGGAAACGCCCGTCCGGGATACCTTCCGGGTCAAGATTTTCAAGAAATGATGGAATATCCCGGGCTGGAACCAGCCCGGGATCCTTTGTTGCTGTGGTAAATTATCGTTTACATTAGCAACTTGGCTCCCCCTATGGGGGAGCTGGCGCCGCTTTTGCGGCGACTGAGAGGGCAAAAGACACTGCGACACCCTCTCCGTCCCGGCTTTTCGCCGGGCCACCTCTCCCAAAGGGAGAGGCAAGGCGCCTGCGGCGCTTAATACTCATAAACGATAATTTATCTCTTTCCGATTAAAAACCCGGGCTGGAGCCCGGGTTACATTTATCTTTCCTCTTCCGGCACGAAGTCCAGGGTGATGGATTTGAGATTGGTGCGCAGCTGGGTATACTTGACCCCGGCGGAGTCCATCATCCGCTTGGAGGCCATGGTGGCCAGGGAGTCGGCGTACTTGTCGGACAGGTAGTAGACCTCCTTCACGCCGGACTGGATGATGGCCTTGGCGCACTCGTTGCAGGGGAACAGGGCCACATACAGCTTGCTGCCCCGCAGGTCCCGGCCGTTGGCGTTGAGAACGGCGTTCAGCTCCGCGTGGACCACATAGGGGTACTTGGTGTCCTCGCCCACGCGCTCCCAGGGGTATTCATCGTCGGAGCAGCCCTTGGGCATGCCATTATAGCCGGTGGAGATGATGATATTGTCCTGAGAGACAATACAGGCGCCCACTTGGGTGTTGGGGTCCTTGCTTCGCTTGGCCGCCAGCATGGCGATGCCCATGAAATATTCGTCCCAGTTGATGTAATCCGCTCTTTTCATAACCTTTTCCTCCCAAATCCGGGTTTTCTTCAGTATAACAGAGGGGTTTTCCCCTGTCAATGGGAATATGTCTCCGTTTTTGCTCCGTGAATATGATCGATTTTGGAGATGGTATTTTGTGGAAACTGCTAAATAATACATCTTTATCGATATGATTATTTGAATATGTTTATATCGATAAAAATATTGCAAATTCCAGAATTCGGTGGTAGAATACCTCCGGAACAAAAAACCACCGATTTTCAAGGAGGATATACAAATGGCACGTTTTACTCTGCCCCGTGACCTGTATCACGGCAAAGGCTCTCTGGCAATCCTGAAGGAGCTGACCGGCAAGCGGGCAATGGTCTGCGTCGGCGGCAGCGCCATGAGAAAGAACGGTTTTCTGGACAAGGCCATCGGCTATCTGAAGGAAGCCGGCATGGAAGTGGAACTGATCGAAGGCATCGAGCCCGATCCCTCCGTCACCACCGTGATGAAGGGCGCCGAGGCCATGCGCAAGTTCCAGCCCGACTGGATCGTGGCCATGGGCGGCGGCTCTCCCATCGACGCAGCCAAGGCCATGTGGATCAAGTATGAGTACCCCGAAACCACCTTCGAGCAGATGTGTGTGGTCTTCGGACTGCCCAAGCTGCGCACCAAGGCCCACTTTGTGGCCATCCCCTCCACCTCCGGCACCGCCACCGAGGTCACCGCTTTCTCCGTCATCACCGACTACGAGAAGGGCATCAAGTACCCCCTGGCCGACTTTGAGATCACCCCCGACATCGCCATCGTGGATCCCGAGCTGGCTGAGACCATGCCCAAGAAGCTGGTTGCCCACACCGGTATGGACGCCATCACCCACGCTGTGGAGGCCTATGTTTCCACCGCGCACTGCGACTACACCGATCCCCTGGCCCTGCACGCCATCAAGATGATCCAGAATGATCTGGTTGCTTCCTACAACGGTGACATGGACAAGCGCGCCTCCATGCACAACGCCCAGTGCATGGCCGGTATGGCTTTCTCCAACGCACTGCTGGGCATCGTCCACTCCATGGCCCACAAGACCGGCGCCATCTTCGAGGACTGCGGCGCCCACATCATCCACGGCGCAGCCAACGCCATGTACCTGCCCAAGGTCATCGCCTTCAACGCCAAGAATGAGGATGCCAAGAAGCGCTACGGCGTCATCGCCGACGAGATGAAGCTGGGCGGCGCTAACGACGATGAGAAGGTTGCCAACCTGATCGCCTTCCTGCGGAAGATGAACGAGGACCTGAACATTCCCCAGTGCATCCAGCATTACGGTGCTGACAGCTATCCCTGCCAGCAGGGCTTCGTCCCCGAGGAAATCTTCCTGGAGCGGCTGCCCGAGATCGCCAAGAACGCCATCGCCGACGCCTGCACCGGCTCCAATCCCCGCCAGCCCAGCCAGGAGGAGATGGAGAAGCTGCTGAAGTGCTGCTACTACGACCTGGAAGTGGACTTCTGATTCTCTCCCATTATGATTTTGACATATACGAAAAACGCACCGCCTGCGCGGTGCGTTTTTTCAACTGCCGGGGTAAAATATTCGTAACTGTAGGGGGCGGCGCCCTCGACGCCCCGAAACGATTTTGGACCTCGATGGGCCAAAATCGTTCATTTACCAAGGCTGATACAGAAAATTCGCCCCATCGAGGACGAATTTTCTGACGGGTCGTCGTAGGCGCCGACCCCTACATGGTGTTCGCAATTCATAGGAAAACGCCCCCGGCCGAAAGGTCGGGGGCGCTGATCATGTAAGTTACCGGACGTACTCGATGACAACCCGGCGGTTGGGCTCGGTGCCGGTGGAATGGGTGGTGATGTTGTCCATATCCTGCAGGGAAGCGTGGATCACATGGCGCTCGTAGGCGTTCATGGGCTCCAGGGTGGTCCGGCGGCGGTTCTTCAGAACCTGCTGGGCCTTCTTCCGGGCGTAGCGGCGGAGGCTGTCCTCCCGCTTCTGGCGGTAGGATTCGGCATCCACGTTGATGCGGATATGGCCCTCCACGTCACGGTTGACGGTGTAGTTGGCCAGGTGCTGGATGGCGTCCAGGGTGTCGCCCCGGCGGCCGATCAGGTAGCCCAGGTCGTCGCCAACCAGGTCCACCTTGTAGGTGTTGTCGTTTTCCTTCCAGGCGTGGGGCACAGCAGTGCTGTCCATGTGCTCCAGCAGGCCCTTAATAAAGGTTTCGATCTTCTCCTCCACGGAGCCGGGCTCGGCGGGGGTGTACTCCTTGGGGGCCTCAGCCTTCTTATCTACCTTGGGCTCGGCCTTCTTTTCGGCCTTGGGAGCCCTGGGCTTTTCGGGCTTGGGTTCGGGCTTCTTTTCCTGCTTGGGCTTCTCCACCTTGGGGGCCTTGGGAGCCTCAGCCTTCTTCTCAGCCTTCACAGGCTCGGCCTTGGGGGCCTCGGGAGCCTTTGCCGGCTCGGGCTTCTTCACGGGAGCGGCAGCCTTGGGCTTGGAACGGGAGGCGGAGCCCAGAGCGGACTTGGGCTGGGGAGCTTTCTCAGGGATGGGGTCGGGAGCCTCATAGGCCACCTGCACCTTGGCAGGCTGGGCACCGAAGCCCAGGAAACCGGCCTTGGCCTGCTGCAAAACGGTGACGGAAACGCTGTCACGGTCCAGACCCAGCTGGGTCAGCGCGGCCTCAATGGCAAGATCAATGGTCTTGCCGCTGGTAATGATGGTCTTTTCCATGGTTTCTCTTATTCCTCCGTGGAATTGTAACGGTTGGGGTCGTAGTTGCGGCCCTTGCAGTAGGGACGGTCGGGGATGCCGGACATAGCGGTCTGCTTCTCGGCCTCCTCGAGGGTGATGCCCTTCTTGGCGGCATACTCCCGGGCGGCGGCGGCGCGGGCAGCAGCTTCCTCGTCACGCTGCTGCTTCTGGAGCTTCTTCTTGCTGGTGTTGGCGGTGATGCCGTCGGGGTTGGCGGCACGGCGCTCGGCACGGATGCGCTCCTTCTCAGCCTCGATCCGCTCCTCCTCCAGGTGGCGCTTCAGACGCTCGGCGTCCTCGGCGTCATACAGGACCCGGTACTTCTTGGTCATGATGGCGTCGGAGATCATGGAGTACAGACCGCCGATGAACCAGTACAGGGAAAGGCCGGCGGAGACGGAGTAGCCGATCATCAGGGTCATGAAGGGCATAATCCACAGCATCATGTTCATGGACTGGTTGGCCTGGGACTTCTTGGCAGTCTCCTCGTCCTGGATGCCGTTCTTGTCGGTGATGACGGAGTTGTTCAGCTTCTGCATCACGAAGGTCTGCAGCAGCTGGGACAGGGTGGAGATCACAGGGATCAGGGCTGCACCCACGGTGCCCCACTCCCAGGCCTTCCAGGTCCAGAACTGCCAGGAGGGGATCAGTCCCAGGTTGATGCCGATAAAGTCGAAGTTGATGCCCTGCAGAATGGCGGGATCAATGCCAGGCAGAGCTTCCTTGATCTGGGCAGCATAGGTGGGGATGGCGCTGGCGGCCAGCACCTGTGCGTAGTAGTCGCCGTTGCGGGAGGCGGTGAAGATCTCGGGGGCATTGGTCCGGACCACATCGATGATGGTGGACACTTCCTCAGCGGTGGCGCCCAGGATGTAGGTCATGGGCTCCCGGATGATCTGGAACAGGGGGAAGATGATCAGAATGGGGATCAGGCTCCACAGGCAGGAACCGCCCATGGAAACGCCCTCGTCCTTGTAAAGCTTCTGCAGCATCTCGTTCTGCTTCACGGGGTCGGTGTAGCGGGCCTGGATATCCTGGATCAGGGGCTGGATCCGGGACATTTTCATGGTGCTCTTCTTGGACTTGGCGCGCATGGGCAGCATGAAGGTCTGCACGACCAGTGCAAACAGGATCATGGCGATGCCGTAGTTATCGGTCAGGTTGTACAGCTGACCTAAGATCCAGCCGAAAGGCACGGTAATAATCTTACTCAATTTGACATTCTCCTCTTTAAATGGTGGATAGTCAGGGAACGGGGTCGTAGATATCGCCCTTGTAGAAGGGGCGGCAGCGCATCAGCCGCTTGAAGGCCAATTTACCGCCTTTCAGGACTCCGTATTTTTGGATAGCTTCGTAGGCGTAGGCTGAGCATGTGGGACGGAAACGGCAGCAGGGGGCAAAATGGGGGGAAATGGCTCTCTGGTAGAAGCGGATCAGCTTCAGGGCGATTTTTCTCATTGGGAAACCTCAGCCAGGATCCCGGCCTTCTTCGCCAGGGACAGGTAGCTCTTTGTCATGGCGTCGAAATCCGCGTCCAGCGCTTTCGCCCGGGCCACCACCACGATATCCCAGCCCGGGAGGAACTTCTCCTCGTTGAGCCGGTAGATCTCCCGCAGACGGCGGCGAATCCGGTTGCGCACATGGGCCTTGCCCAGCTTTTTGCTCACCGTAATGCCCACCCGGTTGGTGTCGGTCCGGTTCTTCCGGACATACAGCACCAGATAGGGACCGGCAAAGCCGTTGGTCCGGTAAAGCCGCCGGAAAACATGATTCAGTTTCAATGACGCGGAAAATTTCATAAAATCAATCCCTTTAATTTCCCAAAGCCGGTACACACAACATTCGTGCGCAACCAGGCGTGCTCGCAGAAGCGGATTGTCAGGCACTCAGCGAGAGATTTTGGCACGGAGGAAAGTATGGGATCGAAGGAATACTTTGTGTATTTCGAGATCACATACTGCACCGCCGGGGCAAAAGATCCGCTGAGGGACGGCAAGACGCTTCAAGAGTACGCCAACTAAAAAGGGAGCGGGGCGAATTTTTCATTCACCCCGCTGTAGCTCCCGTTTCGCGTATGAGCGTTTTCAGTACGCTGTGGTGTTACCCACGTGTCTGCTCATTAGGCGGACAGAACCTTGCGGCCCTTTGCACGGCGGCGGGCCAGAACCTTGCGGCCGTTGGAAGTAGCCATTCTCTGGCGGAAACCGTGGACCTTGGAACGATGACGGCGGCTGGGCTGGTAGGTACGCTTCATAACACTTTCACCTCCTGTTTACTTGTTATCTATGCTCGACAGCCGGAAATCCGGCCGCAGCAACACGTAGTTTGTGACTATACAGAGCCACACTGAACCAGTATAACCCAAAATGTCAAACTGGTCAACTGGTTTTTTCACTTTTTTCGCTTTATTTACAGCTTAATCCCTTAAATAATCGTAGCCGGGGATCACATTGGGGCCGGAATAGGTGCCGTTCAGCTTTTCCAGGACCCGGCTGTAGGCCTCGCTCTCCGGTTCATAGGGCACCGGCTGGTAATTGTTCCGGTCGGACACAGAGGAGATGCAGATGGGCACGATCACCGTTTCTCCCAGGGCGATGGTACCGTCACTTTTGCGCATGACCGTCTGCTGAATAACAGCGGAATCGTAGTCCTTGGGGTGGTCGTTGCCGCCGAAGGAGAAATTGCCCAGGGAGTAGAAGATCAGGCCGCCGTTGTAGCTTTCCATCTCCTGCAGCACGTGGGGGTGGTGGCCCACCACGATATCGGCACCGGCGTCGATGGCGGCGTGGGCATAGCCCTCCTGTTTTTTGTTGTGGCGGTAGGAGCCCTCATCGCCCCAATGGAAGGCGCAGATCACCAGCTGGGCACCCTGATCCCGGAGGGCAGCGATATTCTCCGCAATTTCACTTTCGTCCAAATAGAAGGAGTCGGCGTACAGTCCGATGGTCAGCCCCGATTCGGTGGTGAACAGGCTGGTCTTGTCCTCCTCCACGTAGGCGATGTCGTTTTCCTCCAGAATCCGCTTGGTATTCTCGTAGCCCTCCTGGCCAAAGTCCTCAGTGTGGTTGTTGGCCAGGGTCACTGCCTCCACGGAAGAGGTAGTCATGATCTGCACATACTCCTCCGGAGCAGAGAACACGAAGGTCTTGTTGGCCTGCCTGCCCACATCCAGACCCAGAACCACCTCCAGATTGAGGAAGGTAAAGTCGTCCGCCTCAAAGTAGGGGCGCATATACCGGAAGGGGAATTCGTAGTCATCCCCCACGGTGCCTACATAGGCCTTGGGATTCTCAAACTGGCCCGGCATGCAGCCGGGGGTAAAGTCGCCGGTGAAGGTCAGGATATAATCCTCCGTGGGAACGGTGGTGGGAGGTACTGTAGTCTCAGGCACAGTGGTTTCCGGTGCGGCAGTGGTCTGCGGCAGGGCGTCCTCCCTGTCCCGGGGGGATAGCGTCCAGCCTACGAAGGCCAGCTCCGCTGCCAGCAGCAGACTCAGGCTGATCAGCAAAAATTTCAGTATTTTTCTCATGGTCAGTCCGCCTTTCCCGGGAGAGCCCGGAGGATAATCAGGAGGGATCGGGCTCTTCGGCAGGGGGAGCCGGAGGTTGGGTTGCCGGAGGCTGAGCAGCCGGGGGTTGAGTTGCCGGAGGCTGGGTAGCAGGCGGTTGGGTGGCAGGAGGCTGCGTCTCCGGCGCATCGGTGGGAGCCGCAGGGGCCTCCGTAGCGGCGGGCGGCTCGGTGGGTGCCTCCGTAGGCTTCAGGTGATCGTAATTCACATTCAGATCCGGGCCGGTAAAGCTGCCGTCCAGCTTGCTTAAGGTCCGGTCATATTCCTTGGTTCCCTCCTCGTAGGGGGTGGGCTGGAAATTATTCTGAACCGCCATGGAGGTGATGGATACAGGGATCCGGGTCAGTTCTCCCAGAGAGATCTTACCCTTTTCATCCCGGATCACGGTAAGCTGCACCAGAGCGGAGTCCAGATCCCGGGGGAAATGGTTGCCGCCGAAGGAGAAATTGCCCAAAGAGTAGAAAATATAGCCGCCGTTATATTCTTCGATGGGCTGCAGCACATGGGGATGGTGGCCGTAGACCACATCCGCACCGGCGTCGATGGCGGTGTGGCCAAAGTTCTTCTGGGCGGCGGTGGGCCGGTAGCTGCCCTCGGTGCCCCAGTGGAAAGCGCAGATGACGATTTCCGCTCCCTGATTCCGGAGCTGCTGAACATTCTTCTGAATGTCGGCGGTGGTGAAGTTGAAGGAATCGGCATACAGACCAATGGTCAGGCCGGATTCGGTGGTAACAAGGGTAGTCTTGTTCTCCTCCACGAACCAGACCTCCGCGTCGGTCAGGGCCTGGATGGTGGAGTCGTAGCCCTTCTGTCCATAGTCCAGGGTGTGGTTGTTGGCCAGGGTGACGGCCTCCACGGAGGAGCCGGTCATGATCTGGGTATAGGCAGTGGGGCCCCGGAAGGTGAAGAGCTTATTGGAGGCATAGCCCTCGTCGGCCAGGACAGACTCCAGGTTGATGATGGTGAAATCATCGTTTTCGAAGTAGTCCAGCACATTCCGGAAGGGATAGCCGTAGTCCTCGCCGATGGTCTTGATAAAGCCGTGGACAGAGCCGTAATTGCCCGGGTCGGAGGCCAGGGTGCAGTCACCGGCGAAGGTCAGGGTGTAGCGGACCTCCTGGGGCTCCGGCTCGGTGGTCTCCGGCACGGTAGTGGGAGGCGCGGTGGTTTCAGGGGCCGTTGTCTCCGGCACGGTGACGGGAGGCACGGTGGTTTCTCCGGCGGGAGTCTGGGTGGTGGGGACAGTGGTCTCCGGAACGGCTTCCGGCGTCCGGGTCTCCATATAGACCACGAAGCCCAGAGCTGCCACCAGCACTGCGGCGCAGATGCCCAGCAGAATTTTCAGAGTCTTTCTTCCCATGGCATTAACCCTGCTCGGCAGCCCGCTTCTTCATCAGCTCGCGCATACGGATGGAGTGATCCAGGATGCGCTTGCGGATCCGCAGGGACTTGGGGGTGCATTCCAGCAGCTCGTCGTCAGCCAGGAACTCCAGGCACTGCTCCAGAGAGAACACTCTGGGGGGCACCAGACGGATGGCGTCGTCGGAGCCGGAGGCACGCATATTGGTCAGCTGTTTGCGCTTGCAGACGTTGACGGTCATATCCTCGTTGCGGCTGCAGATGCCCACCACCATACCGGCATACACAGGGGTGCCGGGGCCGATGAGCATGGCGCCACGCTCCTGAGCGGCGCCCAGGCCGTAGGTGACGGCTTCGCCGGACTCATGGGCAATGAGGGAGCCCACGTTGCGGCGCTCGATCTCGCCCTTCATGGGGGCGTAGGAGTGGAGGACAGAGGACATGATGCCCTCGCCCTTGGTATCGGTGAGGAATTCGCTGCGGTAGCCGAAGAGGCCACGGGAGGGTACCAGGAACTCCAGGCGGTAGCGGTTGCCCACGGGGGTCATGCCCAGCAAATCGCCCTTCCGGCGGCCGATCTTCTCGATGACGGAGCCCATGGACTCCTCGGGCACGTCAGCCACCATCCGCTCGATGGGCTCGCAGGTCTTGCCGTCGATTTCCTTGGTCAGGACGCGGGGGGTGGAAACGGAGAACTCAAAGCCCTCACGGCGCATGGTCTCCATGAGGATGGACAGGTGCATTTCGCCGCGGCCTGCCACGTTGAAGGCATCGGTGCCCTGCTCGGTGACCCGGAGGGAAACGTCCTTCATCAGCTCCTTCTCCAGGCGGTCCCGCAGGTTCCGGGAGGTGACGTACTTGCCTTCCCGGCCGGCGAAGGGGGAATCGTTGACGGCGAAGGTCATTTCGATGGTGGGCTCGGAAATCTTCACAAAGGGCAGGGGCTCCACGGCCTCGGGGGCGCAGATGGTCCGGCCGATGGTGATGTCGGCCATACCGGAAAGAGCCACGATCTCACCGGCGGAGGCCTCCTGGATGGCCTTCTTGCCCAGGCCGTCATACTCGTACAGGGCCACAACCTTGGCCTTCTGCTTCATGTCGGGCTCGTGGAAGTCGGAGACGATGACCTCCTGGTTGACACGGATGGTGCCCCGCTCCACACGGCCGATGGCGATACGGCCAACGTACTCATTATAGTCGATGGAGGAAACCAGCAGCTGCAGGGGCTCGTCCTTATCGCCCTCGGGGGCGGGGATATAGTTCACGATGGTGTCGAACAGGGGGATCAGGTCCTTGCCCATTTCGTCGGGGGAGTAGCTTGCGGTGCCCTGACGGCCGGAGCAGAAGACGGTGGGAGAGTTGAACTGCTCATCGGTGGCGTCCAGGTCCAGCAGCAGCTCCAGGACCTCGTCCATGACCTCATGGACACGGGCGTCGGGCTTGTCCACCTTGTTCACGGCCACGATGACCTTATGGCCCAGCTCCAGGGCCTTACCCAGCACGAAGCGGGTCTGGGGCATGGGGCCCTCGGCGGCGTCCACCAGCAGGATAACGCCGTTGACCATCTTCAGGATCCGCTCCACCTCGCCGCCGAAGTCGGCGTGGCCGGGGGTGTCCACGATGTTGATCTTCATGTCCTTGTAGTGGATGGAGGTATTCTTGGCCAGGATGGTGATGCCGCGCTCACGCTCCAGGTCGCCGGAGTCCATGACCCGGTCAGTGGTGGCCTGATTCTCACGATAGATGCCGCCCTGCTTCAGCATTTCGTCAACCAGGGTGGTCTTACCGTGGTCAACGTGGGCAATGATGGCAATATTTCTGATGTTTTCCTGAGTTGCCATAGTATATAGTGACTTCCTTTCAAAGATAGAGTTAATCATAATCTGTCAACATAAGAATATACCACATAACCAATCCAATTGCAATATATTTGGATGTTTTTACGAAGAGAAATTATTGTTTAGCGGCACAGCCGCCTACGCTTCCCCCGAGGGGAAGCTGCCCCAGTGCGCACACTGGGGCTGAAGAGGAATACGGGCAGAAATGTTGGTTTTGATGCGTAGAAACAGGCTTAGCAAGACGTAACGCACCAGGAAGTCTTCGCTTATACCACGCATAAGGGTATCTCCCGAATTCCTCTTCCGACCTCACTCCGTTCGGCCACCTTCCCCCCGGGGGAAGGTTAAGTGTCGCGAAACGGATCCTTTACCGCCGCAGGCCGGGTTGGGGAAATAATTGACATCCCCTGAAAGATATTGTAAAATAAAGACAATTCTCCGGGGCTTCTCCCCCGGGAATTTCCCCGCCCTACATTCATATCTTTCGCGGGGACAACCTTGCAAGGAGGACATTATTATGAAAAAGTTAATTGCCTTACTGTTAAGCTTCGTCATGATCTTCTGTCTGGCCGCCTGCTCTGAGACCGGCCCCGGCGGTGTGGCCAACGAAGACGGTCTGACCCTGGCGCTGGTCGTGGCCGGTAACTTCGGCGACCGCTCCTTCTACGATTCTTCCAACGCCGGTGCCACCAAGCTGGAAGCCGAGGGCGTCACCGTCAAGCGCATTGAGTGCGGCAACGACAAGCACACCGAGCAGATCTACAACGCCGCCGACGCTGCCGATATCGTGGTGCTGGTGGGCTGGGAATTCTACGACGTGGAAGCCGTTGCTCCCGAGTATCCCGATGTGAAGTTCATCTGGATCGACAACGCCACCTCCGCTCCCGTGGCCAACGTGCTGAACATCACCTACTCCCAGAATGAGGGCTCCTTCCTGGCAGGCTATGTGGCCGCCAAGATGAGCGAAAGCGGTGTCATCGGCGCCATGGGCGGCCAGGACGACGCCACCATCAACGACTTTATCGTGGGCTACAAGCAGGGTGCCCTGTACGCCAACCCCGATGTGAAGGTTGAGGTCATCTACTCCAACTCCTATGACGATCCCGCCATCGGCAAGGAATGTGCCCTGACCCTGAACGAGAAGGGCGCCGACGTGATTTTCCAGATCGCCTCCAAGTGCGGCGACGGCGTCTTTGAGGCAGCCCAGGAGGGCGGCTTCTACGCCATCGGCGTGGACTCCGACCAGAAGTACATCGCTCCTGAGACCATCATCTGCTCCATGTGCAAGCAGGTGGGCGACTCCATCTACGACGCTGTGAAGCAGTACATGGACAAGGGCGACGACTGCGGCCTCTTCGGCACCACCTGGGTGGCCGACATGGCTACCGGTTATGTGGGCCTGGCCTACGGTGAGGAAGGCGCAGCCCAGCAGATCCCCGACGAGATCAAGGCTGAGGTGGAAGAGCTGGCCAAGAAGATCGTGGCCGGTGAGATCGTGGTGGACACCACCAGATAAGTTTACAGCAAAACCGGGAGAAGCATCCGCTTCTCCCGGTTTTTTATGTGGTTTTCTTATTCAGCCACAGGGGTGAAGGCCACGGGCTCGTCATCCTCCACAGGCAGGTACAGAACGCCGTCCTCGAACTTGTAGGTATCGGGCTCCATCTCGTCCCAGTCGTAGCCCAGGTACATGGTCTCGCCGTCCACATAGTAGACGTATTCGACGCTGAAGGAAGAGAACAGCTCGTTAAAGTCCATCTTCTTCACTTCGGCCGCCACATACTCCTCCACGGTCATGCCGTAGGCTTCCTCCATGGCAGCGTTGGACTGGTCCTTGTTCAGGCCCATGGCGGCAAATTCCTGGTACATCAGATCCACGGTATAGGCGTTCATCAGCTGGCTCATCGCCTCATTATCGGCGGGGACCATGGACATGCTGAGAGTACCGTCGTTGTGGAAATCGAAGTAGAAGGTCACCGGCAGGGTATCGCCGTAGGGGGCCAGTGCCGGATCCATCTCCGCCACAGGCATATCCAGGTTGGCCTGCCACTTGCCGAAGAGGTGTTCGTTGGCGGCGGTGGTGAAGCGGGAATCGGTGATGATCCGCTCGCCCTCGGTCAGACCGCAGCTTTCGCAGGTCTTGGGAGCCTCGGTGGTGGCATCGACCCAGCTGTGGCCCAGGGCTTCGCCCTCGGTCAGACCGCAGACTGAACAGGTCTTGGCGGTCTCGCAGGTGGCCTCCGCCCAGCTATGGCCCAGGGGCTCGCCCTCCACTTCGCCGCAGACTTCACAGGTCTTTGCGGTTTCGCAGGTAGCAGCGGCCCAGGTGTGGCCCAGAGGAGCGCCCTCGGTCTCGCCGCAGTCTGCACAGGTCTTGGGGTTGACGCAGTCGGCATCGGTCCAGGTCTCGTGCTTGCAGCCGCAGGCGCAGAGCACCAGGGCGAAGGCCAGAACCAGAGCCAGAAGCAGGATTCTCTTTTTCATGGTTTTTCTTCTCCTTTTTCTATATTTTGGATACTTCCATTATATTCCCTTTTCAGAAAGAATCAAGATGGAATCTATACAGCTTTCCGGCGGGGATATCCCGGATAAAATTTAAACGTTTTGTAAATAGTGCACAATTTCCAGAAAAATCCATTGATTGTCTTAGGTGGTTATGCTAACATAAAATTGACAGACGACCATCCGCCCCATTCCATCCATCCAACCGTTTCCCACCGCAGCTGAAAGGAGTGAGCTTCATGAGCAAGCAGTACGTCATCGTCATCGGCAGACATTTCGGCTCCGGCGGACGCCAGATCGGCGTTCAGCTCTCCGAAAAACTGGGTATCCCCCTGTACGACAAGTCCATCCTGGGCAGAGTTGCCGAGGAGCAGGGTGTTTCCGACGAGCGCCTGAGAAAAATGGACGAATACCTCAACGGCAACCGGTTCCAGAATATCGGCCTGCAGGTGGGCAAGGTAATTATGGGCCCCGCCTACCTGTACGAAACCGACCCCTCCATGGCCCTGGATCGGGAAAAAGTGTTCCAGTGGCAGTCCGACCTGATCCGCCGCCTGGCAGATGAGGGTCCCTGCATCATCGTTGGCCGCTGCGCCGACTACGTGCTGCGGGAGCATCCGAACCTCATCTCCGTCTTCATCACCGCCCCCAAGGACATCCGGGAAGCCCGGATCCGGGAGCTGCATCCCAACCACCCCAAGGAGAATTATGAGACCCACCGGCAGTTCATCGACAAGACCGACCGGCTCCGCGGCTACTACTACGAGTACCACACCGGCCGCCGCTGGGACAGCATCGATCACTATGATATGGTGGTGGATTCCAGCAAGCTGGGCATCGAGGGCACCGCGGATATGCTGATAGATTACATCCGGCGCCGCACCGAATAACCGAATAACGGTAACAGCCGGGCAGCAATGCCCGGCTTCCCTGTTTTGTGGGGTAAATTATCGTTTATGCGGCCAGTGGCCGCTGACAATTCGAGCCTGAGCCCTGGCAGTAATCGTTACGCCATTGGGCTCACCCGGTTCGATACAGCTCAATAATTGGCCCATTTTTGAACATGTAGCGTTACCGAGCGGGTCAGGGAAATAAAGAATACTGACGCACCAGGCACGCATTATCCGCGGGCATTGCCCGCTAAACGATAATTTATCTGCACACAACAAAAGCCGCAGCGTATGCTGCGGCTTTTTGTTACACTTCCAGAACGGTCTTGAAGATCTCGTTGATCCTGTCTTTTCTTCCCAGCAGGTACAGCGCCCCGAACAGGGCCTCCACACCGGTGGCCTTGGCGTACTCGGCGGGGGTGGCGGACCTTGGCACCGCGTGGACATGGGAATTCTTGCCCCGGCGATAGAAGGCCAGCTCCTCCTCGGTCAGCATCGGCAGCATCTTGTCGGCGAATTTGGCCTGAGAGGTGGCCTTGACCATGTTTATAGTGTCCCGGTGGAGCTTGTCCACGGTCTTGTCGCCGCTGGTGCACAGGTAGGCCCGGCAGAGAATTTCAAAAACACAGTCACCCAGGTGGGCCAGGCCTAAGTTGGAAATGGCGTTGACCTGCTGGGTGGTGAAATTTAAGTCGAAATAGTTTTCCATAGCTTTCCTCGGTTCACTAAGAATTGGGCGCAGAGGCCGGTGAAGCAGCCTGTGACGATGGAGATGCCCACCAGGGGCGGAAGATACACGATAATACCCGGGGTTCCGGTGATGAGAATGGACATGCCCACCTGACCCACGGAATGGGCCACGGCACCCAGAGCACCCGCCACCCACAGCTGCTTATGGGTGAGAATTTTCCGCAGCAAAATGGTCACCAAAATCGCCAGGGCACCGCCGGCGGCGGAATAGAAAATGGAGCTGAAGTTTCCGGCGAACACCGCACCCAGGAACACCCGGCAGAAGAGAATGCTGGCCGCCTCCCCTGGTCCCAGGGCAAAGACGGCAAAGACCGTAACGATATTGGCAAGGCCCAATTTCACGCCCGGCAGGGGAACAACGGGCGGGATCTGGGCTTCGATCATGAAAATGGTCAGGGCGATGGCGGTGAGCAGCGCCATCAGGGTCAGTTTTTTGGTTTTCAGGCTAACCACCGCCTTTCTTATTTCATAGCATAGCAGATTTCCCGGCAAAAGTAAAGCATTCGCCCCGGGACAAGAATCCTGTCGGGCTTTTTCCCGGGGGATTGCCCGGATTTCACGGTTTTTCCCGGAGGAACCCGCCTAAAATGGAGCCTGTGAATGATACTGAAGGAGGACGGGCAATGCAATGCCAGAAGCTGAAGACGTACATGGAGACCGGCCGGGTGGTATTTCTCCCGGCGAAGAAAATACTGCCCAATCCGGCCCAGCCCCGGAAATATTTCACCCGGGAGGGGATGGAGGAGCTGACGGAATCGGTCCGCCGCCATGGGGTGCTGCAGCCCCTGTCCGTGCGGCGGGTGGGGAATAACTACGAGCTGATCGCCGGGGAGCGGCGGCTCCGGGCGGCGATGCAGGCGGATTTGAGCGATGTGCCCTGCATCGTCATGAATATGGACGACCGGGAAAGCGGCATGGCCGCCATGGTAGAAAACCTACAGCGGCAGGACCTGGACTACATGGAGGAGGCCTGGGGGATCAGCCATCTGATGAGCGCCTTTTCCATGAGCCAGGAGCAGGTAGCAAGACTTCTGGGAAAGAGCCAGAGCGCCGTGGCCAACAAGCTGCGCATCCTGCGCCACTCCCCTGCCGTGCTGGAGGCCCTCCGGGCTGCGGAGCTGACGGAGCGCCACGCCCGGGCATTGCTGAAGCTCCGGGACGAGGGGGAGAAGCTCGCGGCCATCGCCGTCATCCGCAGGCAGGACATGACCGTGGCCAGGGCGGAAAAATACATCGACGAGCTGCTTATCGACAAGTCGGACAAGCCCCACAAGGCCAACGTGGGAGCATTCCTCAACAGTCTGACCCAGTCTCTGGCAAAGATCCAGTCCTGCGGTGTCAGCGCCGTGTCGGAACGAAGGGAGACGGAGGATATGATCGTGGTGACCATTACGATTCCGAAATAAGGTGAATTCTCGTTTGGCGCTGAAAGTTAGCACTGCACCAATGCCTCCCTTGCCTAAAGGGAGGTGCCCCGAAGGGGCGGAAGGATTCTCGCCCGAAGGGCGATGTGCCGCTAACGCGGCACAGTATCCCCCAGTCAGCTTCGCTGACAGCCCCCTTTAGGCAAGGGGGCCTTTACCCGCTAAACGATAATTTAACCTTATAAAACAATTTACAAAATATCTTCATTTCCCTTTACAAGTGTGCTATAATGTCATAAATTGGTTTAATATTGGCACCTCTAAAAACGCACCTTTTGCGATTTGAGCAGATCCTTTGCCCCAACTCCGCGGCATGAAAATTCCGCAATACACAAAGTATTCCGAAATTTCCATGTCTTGATTTGGTGCAAACGCTCTCGCTCAAATCATCAAAAAAGCGTTTCCAGAGGATGCCCTTTGCCATTTGTAGAACAAAGGAGAAAACAATGGGACTTTTCGACAAATTATTCGGCACCCGGTCCGAGCGGGAGATCAAGAAGATCCGCCCCATCGTGGACAAGATTCTGGCGCTGGAGGAAGAATACACCGCCCTCAGCGAGGAAGCGCTCCGGGGCAAGACTGCCGAATTTAAAAACCGCCTGGACCAGGGCGAGACCCTGGACGATATTCTGCCCGAGGCTTTTGCCGCCATCCGGGAGGCCGCCTGGCGTGTTCTGGGCATGAAGCCCTACCCGGTCCAGCTCATCGGCGGCATCGTGCTGCACCAGGGCCGCATCGCCGAAATGAAGACCGGCGAAGGCAAGACCCTGGTGGCCATCCTGCCCTGCTACTTAAACGCCCTCACCGGCCGTGGCGTCCATGTGGTCACCGTCAACGATTACCTGGCCAAGCGTGACTCCGAGTGGATGGGCAAGGTCCACAAGTATATGGGCCTTTCTGTGGGTCTGATCATCCCCGGCATGACCCCGGCGGAGCGCCGGGTGGCCTACGCCGCGGACATCACCTACTGCACCAACAACGAGCTGGGCTTCGACTACCTCCGGGACAATATGTCTCTGTACAAGCAGGAACTGGTACAGCGGGGCCACAACTTCGCCATCGTGGACGAGGTGGACTCCATCCTCATCGACGAGGCCCGGACCCCCCTGATCATCTCCGGCAAGGGTGAGGAATCCTCCAAGCTCTATGAGATGGCGGACTTCTTCGTATCGGGACTTCGCAAGCAGGTCTTTGCCAAGACCGAGGACAAGGAGGTCCACGACGACTACGACTGCGACTACTTCGTGGACGAGAAGGCCAGAACCGTCTCCCTGACCGCCCGGGGCATCGCCAAGGCGGAGAAATTCTTCGGTGTGGAGAATCTGGCAGACTCTGAGAACACTACTCTCAGCCACCACATCAACCAGGCCATGAAGGCCCGGGGCCTGATGAAGAAGGACATCGACTACGTCATCAAGGACGGCCAGATCATCATTGTGGACGAGTTCACCGGCCGACTGATGTACGGCCGCCGGTACAGCGAAGGCCTGCACCAGGCCATCGAGGCCAAGGAAGGCGTGGCTGTGGCCAGCGAGAGCAAGACCCTCGCCACCATCACCTTCCAGAATTTCTTCCGGCTCTACGACAAGCTCTCCGGCATGACCGGCACTGCCCTGACGGAGGAAGAGGAATTCGCCACCATCTACATGCTGGATGTGGTGGAGATCCCCACCAACCGCCCCGTGGTCCGCAAGGACCAGAACGACCTGGTTTATAAGAACGAGCCGGGCAAGTTCCGGGCCATCGTCCGGCAGGTGAAGGAATGCCACGCCAAGGGCCAGCCTGTTCTGGTGGGCACCATTTCCATCGAAAAGAGTGAGGTGCTGAGCAAGCTCTTAAAGCGTGAGGGCATCCCCCACGCGGTGCTGAACGCCAAGTTCCACGAGCAGGAGGCCCAGATCGTGGCCCAGGCCGGTAAGCTGGGGGCCGTCACCATCGCCACAAACATGGCAGGCCGTGGTACGGACATCATGCTGGGCGGCAACGCCGAATTCCTGGCAAAGTCCGATCTGCGGAAGGCCGGAACCCCCGAGGAGCTGATCGTGGAGGCCGACGCCTACTCCGAAACCGACAACCCCGAGATCCTGGAGATCCGGGCAAAATACAAGGCATTGCTCCAGCAGCACAAGGATGCCATTGCCGACGAGGCAGAAAAGGTCAAAGCCGCCGGCGGTCTGTTCATCATCGGCACCGAGCGCCATGAATCCCGCCGAATCGACAACCAGCTCCGGGGCCGTGCAGGCCGTCAGGGCGACCCCGGCGAGAGCCGGTTCTACCTGAGCCTCCAGGACGATCTGATGCGCCTGTTCTCTACTGACCGGGTAGCCGGTCTGATGGACAACATGGGCATCGAGGACGATATGCCCATCGATGCCAAGATTCTCTCCGGCGCCGTGGAAAACGCCCAGAAGAATGTGGAATCCCGGCATTTCCGTTCCAGAAAGAACGTGCTGGAATACGATAACGTGATGAACACCCAGCGGCAGGTGATCTACGCTCAGCGGCAGAAGGTGCTGGACGGCGAGGACCTGAAGGAAAATATTCTGACCAACCTGCGCCAGGTGGTCCAGGCCAACGTGTCCGAGGCCCTCAGCGAAAACGCCGGCATCGCCGACAATAACGGCCTGCGGATCCTGGCAGCCAAGATGGAGGGCATCTACTTTGCCAGGGGCACCCTCCAGGGCCGGTCCAGCCAGCTGCTGGATCAGAAGGCGGAAGCCGTGGCCGACACCGTTTACGAGATCTGCTGCAACACCTACGCCGCCAAGGAAGCCCAGTACGGCGAAAAGGTCATGCGGGAGCTGGAGCGTGTGGTGATGCTGCGGGTGGTGGACGAATACTGGATGGACCAGATCGACGCCATGGACGACCTGAAGCAGGGCATCGGCCTGAGGGCCTACGCCTCCCACGACCCGGTGGTGGCCTATAAGGAAGAGGGCTACCAGATGTTCGAAGCCATGGTCAATGCCATCCGTGAGGAGACCGTCAGCCGCATGTTCCGGGTCCAGCTGCGGACCAACCAGGAGGTCAAGCGGGAAAAGGTGGCCAAGGAAACCGGCACCGCCGCCGCTTCCAAGTCCGAGGTCAAGAAGGCCCCCATCAAAAAGGATAAGAAGGTTGGCCCCAACGACCCCTGCCCCTGCGGCAGCGGCAAGAAATACAAAAAGTGCTGCATGCAGAAAGAGAAGATGGGCGAATAAAGCGGCGCAGCCGCCTTGCCTCCCCTTGAGGGGAGGTGGGCCGCCTTATGGCGGCTCGGAAGGGTGTTGCTGCAGAACAATTTCGCATAAATATGAATAAAGGCGAACATTGTATCGTACACCCCTCAGTCACGGCTATGCCGTGCCAGCTCCCCTCAAGGGGAGCCATATGGCGCTGCCGCGCCAGAAGCACAAGCTTTGGAGAAATACCATGATCATAACAGAAAAATATGGACAACTGGAATGCCTCGCCGCCGAGGGTATTTCCGCTCCCCACTGCTTCACCACCCGCTTCGGCGGTGTCAGCACCGGGATCTTTGACTCCATGAACATCGCCATCAAGGAGGGTGAACAGGAGGAGAACGTTCGGAAAAACATCGCCATTCTATCCGGCGCCCTGGGCTTTGACCCCAAAAACCTGATCTGCACCCGGCAGACCCACTCCGATATCGTCCGGGTGGTGACGAAGCAGGACCACATCGACATTTTCCACCGGGATTACCCGGAATGCGACGCCCTGGTGACCAATGATCCGGGCACTGCCCTGATGATCTACACCGCCGACTGCACGCCGCTGCTGCTGCACGACCCGGTCACCGGGGCCGTGGGCGCCGCCCACGCAGGCTGGAAGGGCACCGCGCTGGACATCGGCGGTAAGACAGTCCAGGCCATGGTGGAGCATTTCGGCTGTGATCCCAAAAACATCCGGGCCGCCATCGGCCCCAACATCGCCCAGTGCCACTTTGAGACCGACGCGGACGTGCCCGAGGCTCTGGTAAAAACCTACGGAGCCGAGGCAGAGCCCTTCATCCGCCCCCAGGGTGATAAGTTTTATGTAAACCTAAAAGAAATCAACGCCCTGTCCTTAAAGCGCCGGGGCGTGGAGCAGATCGAAATCAGCGAAAGCTGCACCGTCTGCGAACATGACCGTTTCTGGTCCCACCGCTTTACCCGCGGGCAGCGTGGCAGCCAGGGCGCCATCATCCTTTGCAAGGAGGGTACAAAATGAAAAAGATAACCGCCCTGCTGCTGTGCATGGCACTGTGCCTGGGTCTGTTCTCCGGCTGCGGCAGCCAAAGCGACGAGCCCTTCGTCCCCACCGGCGACGCTCTGGTGATGGAGGGTCAGGACCCGGACTCCGTAGGTCCCCAGAAGGAGGAGGCTCCCCAGGAGTTCTCCCTGGCCTACTACCCGGACCGGGGTCTGAATCCCTTAACCTGCAACGACTACACCAACCGGGTCTTCTTCTCTCTGATCTATCAGAACCTGTTTAATCTGAAGTCTGACTACTCTGTGGAGCCCATCCTCTGCAGCAGCTACCAGGTATCCGCCTCCTACCGGACCTGGACCTTCTATCTGGAAAGCGGCGTCACCTTCTCCGACGGCACGCCCCTGACACCCCAGGACGTGGTGGCCACCTACCAGGCCGCCATGGAAAACGGCTATTATTCCGGCCGGTTTACCCATTTGAAGGAAGTGTCCCTGACCGAGGACGGCAGAGGTATCGTGTTCTACCTGACCACTGCCTATGAAAACCTGCCCCAGCTGCTGGATGTGCCCATTCTGAAGGCCAGTGAGGTGGCCGCCGAGGCCCCCCTGGGCACCGGCCCCTACCTGCTGAGCCATTCCCTGGCAGGCGCCCAGCTGGTCCGCAACCCGGTCTGGTGGTGCGGCGACCTGGAGCTGATCGTCACTGCCCAGGCCATTCCCCTGGTGGAAGCGGAGGATGCCGGCCACATCCGGGACCAGTTCGAGTTCTACGATGTGGGTCTGGTGGTGGCGGATCCCTGCTCCGACATGTACGCGGATTTCCGCTGCGACTATGAGCTGTGGGATCTGGACAACGGCATCTTCCTGTACCTGGGCTGCAACACCCGGTACGTGGATTTCCTGGAGGACAACACCCTCCGGGCCATGCTGACCTACGGCATCAACCGGGAACAGATCGTGGCGGACAATTTCGGCGGCTACGGCCACGCGGTGACCCTGCCCGCGGATCCCTCCTCCCCCTACTACAGCAAATCCCTGGCCGCCCGGTACGAGTACGATGCCACCAAATTCGTGGAATTCCTGGGCCGCTATGGCAAGACCGAGGACCCCATCCGGCTGCTGGTCAACTCCGATGACTCTGTGCGGCTGCGGATCGCCCACTATATTGCCGACAGCTTCACCAACTTCGGTCTTCCCACAGAAGTTGTGGAGGCCAACACCCGAAAATTCCAGCAGGAGGTCTATAACGCCAACTACGACCTGTACCTGGGTATGACCAAACTGTCTGCCAATATGGACCTGTCCCCCTTCTTCGCCCCCTACGGCAACCTGAGCCGCAACGGCGTCTCCGACGAGATCGCCTATAGCCTGTGCCTGGAATCCCTGGCCAACCAGGGCAACTACTACAACCTGCACAAGGCCGTGGCAGATGAGGGCAAGATCATCCCCATCGCCTTCTTCGGCTATGCGGTGTACGCCACCCGTGGCCTGCTGACGGATCTGAATCCCGCCCGGGATAATGTGTTCGCCTACTCTCTGGGCAAGACCATGCAGGAAATTCAGATCCCCACAGATTTTGACTGATGCGCGAAAGAGCAGTCCCACCCGGGGCTGCTCTTTTCTCATGCAGAAAAACCGGACGGGAAAGATCCCGTCCGGTTTACTTTAGAATTTGGGCTTGATGGCCTTGTGGTAGTGGGCGTAGGTGCAGGAGGGCTTGTTGTCCAGCACCTTTGCTTCCGTGACCTCGCCGATGAACAGCATGTGGCTGCCCAGGTCCTGCTTACTCAGGACCTTGCAGGAGAACATGGCGTTAACGTTCTCGGTCAGGTAATAAAGGCCGTTGTGGCTGCGCTTTACATTGGGGAAGGCGGCAAATTTGTCCACTTCCCGGCCGGTCTGCATACCAAAGTGGCGGATGGTCTCGAAGGGCACGTCCTCGGTCAGCACGCTGACGTTAAACTGCTCCGTCTTTTCCACCATTTCCCGGGTCAGGTTGCCCATCTGGCAGGAGATTGCCAGCTTGGTGGGGTCGGAAGCAACCTGAACGCAGGTGTTGATGATGCAGCCGTTGTCCTGATCATCTTTCGCGGTCAGCACGAACAGGCCGTAGCTTAAGTTCCGTGTGGCCGCGCTGTCGATCGCAGGTTTCGCCTGCTTAACGAAAGTAGCGCTCCAGCAGACCCTTCAGGGCGACGCCGTGGCGGGCCTCGTCGCGGGCCATCTCATGGACGGTGTCGTGGATGGCGTCCAGGCCGTTCTTCTTGGCGCAGACGGCCAGGTCGAACTTGCCCTGGGTGGCGCCGAACTCGCAGTCAACTCTCCATGCCAGGTTGGCCTTGGTGGAAGCCTTCATGTTGGGCTCCAGGTCCTCGCCCAGCAGCTCTGCGAACTTGGCAGCGTGCTCAGCCTCTTCATAGGCTGCCTTCTCCCAGTACAGGCCGATCTCGGGGAAGCCCTCACGATGGGCAATCCGGGCCATGCACAGGTACATACCCACTTCGGAGCACTCGCCCTGGAAATTGGCCATCAGCTGCTCGAAGATATACTTCTTATCTTCCTCGGAGATGTCGGGGTTGTTCTTCACGGTCTTGGCGTAGACACCGTACTCGTGGGTAGCGGCCAGCTTACCCTCTTCCATGACCTTGAACTTCTCACCGGGAACACGGCACAGGGGGCAGCGGAAGCCCTCGGGCATGACCTCAGCTTCGTGAACGTAACCGCAGACGGGGCAGACAAACTTCTTCATAATATTTCCTCCATAATGTTATTATTTTATTTTGTGAACCGGCCGCTGTACCAGCGCCGTTCTTGTTTACACCCATATAGTAGCACAGTTTTTCTCATTTGTCAATAAGAATAATTCTCATTTACAAATTATTTTTCCAGAGGTTTCCTGGCTGTGATGGTGGAGGACATGATATATTCGCCCACCGCCAGATTCCTGCCCCATTTTTCCTCATACTCCCGGGACACGGGCTTTTCCTTTACGGACACCGCTTCAAAACCGGCCGCCCGGATCAGCCGCTCCAATTCTTCAACTGAAGAAGCGCCGCTGACTCAGCAGGAGTGCATATTGGGGTCGTTTTTCAGTTCCTCCGGGATCTGCTTCATGATGACGATATCGCAGATGGAGAGCCGTCCGCCGGGCTTCAGCACCCGGTAGATCTCCCGATACACCCGACCCTTATTGGGGGATAGATTGATGACGCAGTTGGAAATGCACACATCGGCAAAATTGTCCGCCGCGGGCAGATTTTCAATTTCCCCCAGCCGGAATTCCACATTCCGGATCCGGTTCTCTTTGGCGATGCGCCGGGCGGTACTGAGCATCTCCGGGGTCATGTCCACACCCACTGCCCTGCCCCGGCGGCCCACCTGAACACCGGCCAGGAAGCAGTCCAGTCCGGCGCCGCTGCCCAGATCGATGACCACTTCTCCGGGCTTCAGGTCCGCCGCGCGCAGGGGATTGCCGCATCCCAGACCCAGATTGGCTTCCCTGGGCACCTGGGCCAGCTCCTCCGGCGTGTAGCCCACAGCGGCGGACATGGTTTCGCTGTCCCGGTCACCGGTCAGTATGGAATTTTGGGGATCCTGAAGGATCTGTCGGTAATCCTGACGGACCTGATCCAGTATATCCTGTGACATAGGGGCTGCACCTCGTTTTCTTTATGTTCTGATACCAGTATACCCATTTTCCGGCCGGGATGCAACAGAAAAAGGGCGGAGCCGAAGCTCCGCCCTGAAAAGGTTCGCAATATTCGGATTAGCCGAAGATGGACATGGCGTAGCCCACGCCGATGCCGCCGAAGGTGCCCACAACGTAGCCCATCAGAGCCATCAGGACGCCCACGGAGACCAGGTTGCCGGAGTAAGCGGCAGCCAGGATGGGAGCGGAAGCGGTGCCGCCGATGTTAGCCAGGGAGGCAACGCCGCAGGTGAACATATCCAGCTTGAACAGCTTGGCAGCGACGACCATCAGGATGCCGTGGATAGCCAGGATCACGAAGCCGGCCAGGATCCACCATGCCATGCCCTCAGCCAGCAGCTCCATGAAGGAGGCGCGGGAAGCGATCAGAGCAACGACCATGTACAGCATCACGTTGGACAGCTCGGTGGTACCGGCGATCTTGCCGATGGGGGTCATGGCCAGGACCAGGCCCAGGATGGAGATCAGAACGATACGGTAAGTAGCAGCGTCGAAGACCTGCAGGAAGGAAGGAGCGATGCCGCGCAGCCAGTCACCGGCGTTGGTGCAGACAGCGGAAGCGATCAGGCTGAGGCCCAGCAGGAACATCAGGGAGGGGAAGTTCACGGGCTTCTTGCCGGCGCCGACAGTCTCGGCCTCCAGAGCACGGGAAACCTCGTCCAGCTTGGTGGTGTCGGCCTTGACCCACTTGTTGAACTTGGGAGCCAGGTTGATGGCCCACAGCAGGAACATGACCCAGCAGGAGTAGTCGATGGAGTCCACGATGGAAGCACCGGCCAGCTGAGTTTCGGTGGCCTGCAGAGCGTCAGCAACAGCAACCAGGTTGCCGGAGCCGCCCATCCAGGAGCCACACAGGGCGCCCAGGCCACGCCATGCACCCTCGTCCAGGACGGGGTTGAACAGAGCGTAGGTAGCGACGAAAGCGATGGCGATGGAAACGGAAGCGGTGAAGAAGCCCAGCAGCATCTTGGGGCCCAGCTTCAGGATCTGGCGGATGTCGCAGCGCAGCAGCATCAGGAAGATCATGGCGTAGAGGATGGGGTTACGGACGGCGTTGTAGGCAGCCTTGGTCTCGGCGGTGTCCCAGACGTTGAAGGTGCAGCAGACCATACCGATCAGGTACAGCAGAACCACGGGGGGAACATAGTCGAAGAACTTAGCCTTGGTGCTGTGCTGGGCCCAGATCAGGCAACCTGCGATACAGGCCAGCAGTGCGATGTAGGTAAAACCGTTAGTAATCACAATATTCTCTCCTTTTTTGTTGATTTCAGGATACGCCCTCACTGCCCGTGCGCTTAAGAGGCGGCAAAGCCTGTATTCTGTATTTATTACTATACAAAAAAACCAAAAATCTGTCAATAGTGGAATTATCTGGTGTAAACTCCTATATTACTCGTTTAAATTCGCCAAAAATGTTTCATTTTCTCCGATTATTAATCTTTTCCGTTTCTTTGCCGCTTTCCCCGGGCTTATTCCGTTTGGAAACGTTTTTTGTTGAAATTTTCTATAGAAAATGTTTCATTTTTCCCAAATTTCAGTCTGTAACAGCACTGGATACTCCCAATAAAAAACCGTATTTTTCTCAAAAAACCGGGCAGGATTTCCCTGCCCGGTTTCCGAAAATTATGCATTTTTTCTGCAATCATTCATCCAATTCTTTTCCAAGCCCGGACACTTGCCAGGCCCGGTGCAGATCCGCCGCTGTAAAGCTTACTTGAAATATCTTTCCAGCAGACCCTTCAGGGCGACGCCGTGGCGGGCCTCGTCACGGGCCATCTCATGGACGGTGTCGTGGATGGCATCCAGGCCGTTCTTCTTTGCGCAGACAGCCAGGTCGAACTTGCCCTGGGTGGCGCCGAACTCGCAGTCAACGCGCCATGCCAGGTTGGCCTTGGTGGAAGCCTTCATGTTGGGCTCCAGGTCCTCGCCCAGCAGCTCTGCGAACTTGGCAGCATGCTCAGCCTCTTCAAAGGCTGCCTTCTCCCAGTACAGGCCGATCTCGGGGAAGCCCTCGCGGTGGGCGATGCGAGCCATGCACAGGTACATGCCCACTTCAGAGCACTCGCCCTGGAAGTTGGCCATCAGCTGCTCGAAGATATACTTCTTATCCTCTTCGGAGATGTCGGGGTTGTTCTTCACGGTCTTGGCATAGACACCGTACTCATGGGTAGCGGCCAGCTTGCCCTCTTCCATGACCTTGAACTTCTCACCGGGAACCTTGCACAGGGGGCAGCGGAAGCCCTCGGGCATGACCTCAGCTTCGTGAACGTAACCGCAGACGGGGCAGACAAACTTCTTCATAATATTTCCTCCAAATAATTATTTTTAATTTAATTTCCGGCATTCGCCGCACAGTCCGGTGAAAGAAAGCTGGCAGCTGTCCACCCGCCCACCGGAAGAGCGGGAAACAGCGGTATTCAGTTCCTCAGGAACTGAGATTTCCGGAAGATCCAGAATTGCACCGCATTCGGTGCAGATGAAGTGGACATGGGGTTCCGTATTTCCGTCAAACCGCTCCACACCCTTCACGGTACCCAGGCTCACGATGAGCCCCTGGTCCTTGAACAGTGACAGATTCCGGTAGACGGTGGCCAGGGAGATATCGGGCACGTCATTGCGGACGTTCTCGAATACCCACTCGGCGCTGGGGTGCGTCGTGGTGGAGCGGACACAATGTAATATGGCGTCGCGCTTGCGGAAATGCTTGGATGTACGTTCCATCGGCGCCTCCTTTTCGTGAATGATTCTTATTTACACCCATATAGTAGCATACAGGTTTCAATTTGTCAATAAGAATTATTCTTATTTTAATAATTTTTTGAGAGATAAATTATCGTGTACATTTGAAACTTGGCTCCCCCTCTGGGGTGGTGCTCCGCGCAGCGAATCAAAATCCATCGCTTGCCGGTGGCAAGCGCACTTTAATTCCATGCTGGCACAGCGACTCGCCAAGTGCCGCTCTCCGAGCGGTTGCTCGCTTGCATGGCGCCTGCGGGCGCTCACGCCTTTGGCGGTGACTGAGAGGGCAAAAGACGTTGCGACACCCCCTCCGTCCCGGCTTCGCCGGGCCACCTCCCCCAAAGGTGGAGGCAAGGCGCCTTCGGCGCGTTGGTATGTTAAACGATCATTTATCTGCCCAAACAAAAACCAGACCTCCCGGATCGGGAGGTCTGGTTTTTTTCAATCAGCTGAGCTGGTTCTCGTAAACCGCCACGCTGGATGCCCGCTGGGTGGTGAAGTAGGCCTTCATAATGGCCTCGGCCACCATGGCGATATTGGTGGGGTGGGCGATGCGCTCGCCGTAGAGGGCCACGGCGATCTCAGGGTCGTTGGCGGGGGCGAAGCAGATAAAGGCGCCGTGGTCAGACACGCTGGTGAAGGTCTGGGCGGTGCCGGTCTTGGCACAGACCCGGATATCTGCCGGGAAGGTATGCTCCGTATCCTCAAAGCCGTTGAAGATCTTTCGGGCGGTACCGCCGCTTTCGTAGATAACCCGCTGCATGCCTTCCATGTAGGAAATGTAGGCGTCGTTGCAGATTTCAAACTGGCTCATGACCTTGGGCTGGTTTTCTTCCACCAGGGTCCGGTAGTCCGAGGAGACCACCCGGTTCAGGAAGGTGGCCTTCATGCGGGTACCCTTGTTGGCCAGGGTGCAGGCGTAGACGCACAGCTGCAGGGGGGTGAAGCGGTTTTCGGACTGGCCGATGGCGGACAGAATTTCGTCACCGGGGAACCAGCCGCCGTCCAGAGTGTCGCCGTACTGCCGGCGCTTGCTTTCGGGGTCGGCACGCCAGCCCACGTTTTCCGGCAGCTCCACGCCGGTGGGCTCGCCGAGACCCAGGGCAGCGGAGACCTCGTTCAGCTGGGTCCAGTCCAGGCGGTAGCCCAGCTCGTAGAAGAAGTAGTTGCAGGAATAGCGGATGGCATCGGCTGCGGTGATGAAGCCGTGGGTGGCCCGGGCATTGGACCAGAGCAGACAGCTTCGGTTGAAGTCCAGCTCGGTAAACAGGCCCTTATCCTCGATCTCCGTCTCGGCGTTGATCAGACCGTTGTTCATAGCGGCAATCAGCGTTGCCATCTTGAAGGTGGAGCCGGGGGGATAGGCGCCCTGGAGGGCCCGGTTGTACATGGGCTTCAGGGGGTGGGCCTCCAGCTCATCGAAGTCCTCCACGAAGGTAGCCAGATTGTAGGTGGGATAGCTGGCCATGGCCAGGATATCACCGGTTTTGACCTCCATGACTACCACCGCGGCGCCCTGGGCGTCCAGACCTTCCTTCAGGCCCTCGGTCTTGTTGATCTCCGGATTGGTCAGATTCTCCATGGCGATCTTCAGCTCGTCCTCGGCAATCTTCTGGAGGTTGATATCCAGGGTGGTCTCCACGTTGTTGCCGGCCTTGGGCACCTTCTTGCCGATGACCTTGCCGTTCTCGTCGTATTCATTGGCCCAGAACTGCTCGATGATGGTGCCTTCCTTGTCGACCACGTCAACACGGGTACCGTCGGTGGCGTGGAGCTTGTCCTCAAAGGCCTTTTCAAAGCCCGCCTGGCCCACGAAAGCGTCCATGGCGTAGCCCATCTCCTTGTACTCAGTCCACTGCTTGTCGTTCATGGCGCTGACGTAGCCCAGGATATGGGCCGCATAGGTGGTGTAGTATTCCCGGACAGTGGAGGATTCCACCATCAGGCCGGGGGTATTCAGCTCCAGCAGGGTGGACAGATGCTCGTCGGAGATATCCTCGATGAACACATAGTTGGAAATGTTCGCCACGCCGCGCAGGTCAAATTCGTAGCGCAGGCCCAGCACTGCCCGGGCCTCCTCGTCGGTCCAGGTCTCCGGGAAGCCGTAGCGCTCCCGCAGCATCTGGATCAGCAGGTTGGCGGAGATATCCGAGTCGATGTTCCGGTCCAGCAGGTAGCTCTGGTAGTAGCCCTGCCAGGCGGCCTTGAACTGATCGTGGATGTATTCAAAGGGCCGCTCTTTGGTTACGGGGAAATGGTCGATATATTCGATCCCCAGCTCCTGGCACTTCTTTACCAGCTTGTACAGGGACTCGTTGGCACCGTCGGCGGACTCGATAACGTAGTGGTTGAACACCAGGTCGTAGCTGGCCCGGTTGCCCACCAGCAGGTTACCGTTCCGGTCCAGAAGGTCGCCCCGGGCGGCCTTCACACGGGTCAGGGATGTATAGGTGGTCATATTGTTGGTATCGCCTTTGGTCTCAATAATCTGCAGGTCAAACAGCTTCGCGGCAAACAGCACGAACACCAGCAGAAACAGACCTAAGAAAACCATGGCGCGGACTTTGCTTACTCTCTCCATGTTTCGCCTCCGATTTTCTGGATCTTGCGGATAAGGGGATACAGGGCCATCATCACCAGGAAGCTAAGCAGCCAGATGGTCAGGAACACGAAGATCCGGCTCCAGTAGGTGAGTCCCAGGAACACGCCGGTGCCCCAGACCGCCAGTTCATACACAAGCAGCGCAAGGCCCGCGCAGAGAATATTGGACCGGAAGCCCCGGCGCCAGAAGCTCTGGCGGAAAACCGCCGCCGCCACTGCCAGAATGGTCAGGTAGGCGATGATGTAAGGGCCCGGGGCGGAGCCGGAAAACTCGAACAATGTGGACGCGATGATGGCAAAGAGGCTGCCCACGTAGGCATCCGAGATCACCGCGATGAGCAGAATCGCCGCGGGGACCAGATCCGTGGTGGCCCCAAAGATGCTGACCTTGCTCATGATCACGTCCTGGATGATGAGCAAAAACAGACACAGCAGGCCATAGCAGGTCCACTTCAGCAGCTGCCGCTGCTGCAAAGCGGTCAGGTGCAGGGCCTTTCGCAGGGTACCCTTTACCTTGTCCGGCTTAAATTCATAATTGGGTCGTTTTCTTCTTTGTGCCATAGGTGCCTCACTCGGTGGTGTAGTTGGTCAGAATGAAAATCTGTTCCAGGGATGCGATCTCGGCAGCGGGCTCCAGCACGGCGAACTTGGCCACACCGGTGTCGTCGAAGCCTGCGTCCACCACGTAGCCCACGATCAGGTCCCGGGGGTACACGGTGGAGCCGGAGGTGACCACCGCGTCCTTGTTGCGGATAACCGCGGAAGAGGGCAGGTAGTCCAGCTTCAGGTGGTTGATATCCTTATAATAGTAGCCGCCCTTGCTCATGCCGTTGTAGCCGGAGGAGGCAATGACGCAGGAAATTTCCAGCGTGGAGTCCAGGATGGTCTTGACCTCGGCATAGTTGGGGCCCACCTCCACCACCAGACCGACCACCTGGCCGTTGGCGGTGATGGCGCACATGCCCTCCTCGATGCCGGCGTCAGAACCCCGGTTGACGATGACGGAGTTGGTCCAGTCGGTGGAATCCCAGCCGATGATGTAGGCATCCACCAGCTCATAGTCCTCGTGGGTGGATTTCAGGTTCAGCAGGTCCCGGAGCCGCTGGTTCTCACGCTCCACGGCATCAGCCCGGCGGGCTTCATCCTCCATGTTGGCGATCTGCTCCCTGAGGGATTCATTTTCCGCGGCAACGGCCTCGTAGCGGAACATGTAGCTGTACCACTGCTCCGCCTGGTCCGTCAGGGCCGTGGCGCCGTAGCGGATGGGGGCCAGCACCGCATTGGTCAGCATGGTGGGCAGATTCATATCCAGCGCGTTGCTCAAAATGGCCAGAGAGGCGGCCAGCAGCACCGCCACGATCAGAATGATCCGGACCCGGCCGGTCAGTAAATGCTTCATAGTGTTTCCTCCATCAGTTGGGGCGCCAGCTGTCTCAGGCGCAGGCCCAGAGCGCAGACGGGAAGTCCCATCACATTGTAGTAATCGCCCACCATGTGGGTGCAGAACAGGGCGGCGCCGCCCTGGATTCCATAGCTGCCTGCCTTGTCCATAGGCTCGCCGGAGGCTACATACCGGGCGATCTCCCAGTCAGATAACTCCCGGAAGTGCAGGTCCGTGACCTCGGTGAAGCTTTCACACCGGTCGCCCAGCAGCACGGTGCAGCCGGTCATCACCTGGTGGTCCCGGCCGGACAGCAGCCGCAGCGTGGCAAAGGCGTCGGCCTCGTCTTTGGGCTTGCCCAGGACCTTCCCCTCGCAGACCACGATGGTGTCCGCGGCGATGACGATGTCATCGGGGGTCCTGTCCACCGCCAGGGCCTTTAATTTACTCACCCGGGCCACCTCGTCAAAGGCCGGGCGGCTCAAATCCATGGTTTCGTCAATATCCGCCACCCGAACAGTGAAGGGCAGGTTGAAGAGCTTCAGAAGCTCCTGCCTTCTCGGTGAAGCAGATGCTAAAATCAGATTCATAATATGCTCCATTGCGCTTTGTAGGGCGGGGTCATGACCCCGCCGACACCCTTTCGTGCCTGAGCGCTTTCGTCAGATGGGAATACCAGCGATGTGCGCAGAACCAAACGCAGCGCAAAATCGACGCCTGGTCGGCGGGGTCATGACCCCGCCCTACGATATCTGTTAGTCCAGACCTCTCAGATAAAGTCCTCTGGTGCAGTTGCCGGGGTCCATGGGTGTGCCCTGGATGAAGTCAGCGATCACCTTATCGGTCTCCTGGGCATTTTCCGTGGTCAGGCACAGCCGCACGGCCCAGAGGCCCAGCTTGCTCAGGTCCTCCTGCCGGTCCAGCCAGTAGAGCTTCTTGCCGTTGAGCAGCACGCTGCGGCAGCTGTCGCCGTCCTTGATGATGGGAAATTCCGCGCCGGTCTTATCGGTGAGCTTCAGATTGCCCAGATGGCAGGTACACTGGCCGGTGCGGTTCCTGATCAGGCAGTGCTCCACCACCATCAGGGGCAGGCGGCCGTAGACGATGATCTCGCTGGGCACGGCCTTGCTCAGGTCCCGGATCTGGGGCATGGTCATTTCAAAGCTTAAGCAGGCGGAGGCCAGCTCCAGGTCGTGGCAGACGCTCAAAGAGCGGGAATTGTAGATATTCAGGCCGAAATCACCGTGGATGGTGAAGCCTGCCTGCCGGGCAGCGATGAGCAGTCCCAGATTGCCCACCAGCACATCCCGGACGCCCTGGGTGTACAGGTCGTTGAGGCCCAGGCGCAGCCGGGTCAGCTCGTCATCGTGGACGATCCGGGGCAGCACCGCGGCCACCTTGCCCCGGCGGACCAGCTGACGGGTCAGCTTGGGGTCGGCCAGGAGAATGTGGACGGGCACATAGAGCATGGCGGTTTCCAGGGCCATCAGCTGATTGGTGATCTGCTCCCGGGTGGTGACCTGGACGGTCAGGCCGGGCATACCGCCGGAACCCAAGTAATCCTTCAGCTTCTGGGGTCTGCCCAGGGGCTTGCTGTCGTGGCGGGCCCGGATGGCAGTGAGCTGGTTTAAGACATCCCGGCGCATGGCGTTGATGGCGGCGGCGGAAAGGGTCAGGCCCGGTTCCACATGGGTCTTGACCTCCACGCAGCGGTAGGGGGTGCCGCCGGTCTTGCTGACCCGGTCGGCAATGGCCTGGCCTGTCAGCTCCACATTCCGGGCCACCTCCGGGGTGGGTCCTTCCACGGAGCAGGAGCGGCCCTCCGGGTCCGTCACCGTCAGACGGCTGCCTGCGGGGGTCACCCGGGCCTGGAAGGAGATGTTTACCAGGGCGCTTTCGCCGGTCTCGTAGGACTGGCGGGCGGCCTTGATCCAGGCAGGATCGTCCTTGGTCTCCTTGCGGACACCGAACATTTTCTTATCCACATTGCCGGTATAGTAACCGTCGGTGAAGCCCTGGCGGTTGAAGGCGGTCATGAGGGCCTGCTCCATGCCCTTGGTCACCACGCCCTCGTCCAGAGCCTTGCGGTAGGTGGCAGTGACGGTGGCAACATACTCGGGCTTCTTCATCCGGCCCTCCAGCTTCAAAGAGGCCACGCCCATGTCGGTCAGTTCCTGAAGATAGTGGATCAGGCAGTTGTCCTTCAGGCTCAGGGGGTACTTGTCCTCCCAGTGGGCATAGCCGTAGCTCTGGCGGCAGGGCTGGGCGCAGCGGCCCCGGTTTCCGGAGCGGCCGCCGATCATGGCAGACATGTAGCACTGGCCGGAATAGCACATGCACAGGGCGCCGTGGCCGAAGACCTCGATCTCAATGGGAGAATTGGCGCAGATGTAGCGGATCTCCTCCCGGCTCAGTTCCCGGCTCAGGACCACCCGGCTCATACCCATGGCAGCGCAGAGCCGCACGCCGTCCAGATTGTGGATGGTCATCTGGGTGGAGCCGTGGAGAGCCACATGGGGGGCGATCTGACGGCACAGCTCCACAACGCCCAGGTCCTGGACGATGAAGGCATCCACGCCGCAGAAAGCCGCATGGCGGATCAGGTCAATGAGTTCCTTACTCTCCCGGTCGGAAACCAGGGTATTCAGGGTCAGATGGACCTTGACGCCCCGGATATGGCAGTATTTCACTGCTTCCGTCAGGGTCTGGGTGGTAAAATTCTTCGCGCTCTGGCGGGCATTGAAGGTACCGCAGCCTAAATAGACCGCATTGGCGCCGTTCTGCACCGCGGCGCGGAGGGCATCCATAGAGCCCGCAGGGGCCAAAAGTTCCAGCATAGCATTCTCTCTCCATTATGGTATACTTGTAGACATTATAGCATAAGTATGTGAAAACTTCCACCCCTTCGGAGGGATTTAAAGAAAATTTCAAGGTTTCTTAATTGTGGTGCGCGGTGCAGAGATAAATTAGCGTTTAGTGAAATACCTTCCCCCTGGGGGAAGGTGCCCCGAAGGGTGGTGCTCCGCGCAGCGAATCAAAATCAATCGCTTGCCGGTGGCAAGCGCACCACAACAAATGGATGAGGGGACAGTAGTCAGAAAACCATTGCATTTCCAGTCATCGTAGGGTAGTCCCCTCATCAGTCACCGCTTACGCGGTGACAGCTGATTGATTATGGTATGATTGCCGCTGGCAATCATCAGCATTTAGATTCGCTGCGCGGAGCACCACCCCCAGGGGGAAGCTCTTGTAAACGATCATTTATCTGCACAGCAGAAAACCCGGGCTGCGGAAATTCCGCAGCCCGGGTTATGACTTTATTTCTTTCTGCTCAGAAGTCCCGCGGTGATGGCCGCCACGCAGGGCACCGTGAAGATGATACCGAGACTTCCCGCCAGGGCTCTGACCACTTCCACCGCGATGAAATCCGTGTTCATCAGCTGCAAAAATGAAACCCGGTAGCTGAAAATCAGCACCATCATATTAAGGCTGGAGCCCGCGAAGGCCAGCACCAGGGTATTGGCCATGGTGCCGGTGGTGTCCCGGCCGATGACCATACCGGAGCGAAGCAACGCTTTGCAGCCGATATCCGGCCGCTTTTCCTTCAGCTCGGCCATGGCCGAGGCGATGGACATGGCCGTATCCATCACCGCGCCCTGGGCTGCGATGAGGATGCCGCAGAGCAGCAGGCCGCTGATCTGAAGACCCGTGTCGTTCCGTGCCAGGAGCAGGCCCTCGCTTTCGTCCATCTGATAGGCGGATACATGGACCAGCTCCGCTGCCAGATACCCCAGCACCGCAGCCGCCGCCACGCCGCACAGGGCGCCCAGCAGGGCCCCCAGGGTCTTGGGCTGCCAGCCCCCCAGCAGGTAAAAGCCCACGGCGGAGGTAACAGCCACGATGGCAACGGTCAGGGGGATGGGGGGCCAGCCCTGCAAAACCAGGGGCAGCAGGATCCAGACGATGCACACAAAGGTAAAGGCAAGACCCAGCAGCGCCCGGAGGCCCTGCCAGCCGCCGATGAGGATCAGGGCGGCGCAGAACAGGAGCACCAGGCCGATGATCAGGGGCACCCGGTTGTAATTGTAGACGGAGACGGTGAAACTGCCCTCCGGCGCGGTGTCGATGCGCACGGACACCGTATCTCCGGCTTTCACATCCACCGCGTACATGGCGGAAAAGTAGTTGGGGACCTCCACCATCTGTCCGGCATACCGGCCGGTGCGGAGCTCCAGCTCCAGCAGCTTGCTGCCCCGGAGCCGGCCCTCGATGGCCTCGTCGGGGGCGGTCTGATCCGCCAGCACATCCACCACGAAGGCGGTTTCGTACTCGGTGCCGATGCCGTCATAGTCCCCTGCCCCGGCCTGCCAGCCCCGGTTTGCCAGGAAAATCACCAGGGCAAACAGGGCGGCAAAGCACACAAGGACAGAAATACGAAGAATTTTGTCTTTTTTCATGTTATTTAAGGAACTTTTTCCGGTTCCACAGCAGCACCAGCGCTGCCAGCAGGGAAACCGTCATGACCGCCAGGGCCAGGTCCGGCCGGGCGGAATCGGAGGTCTCGGGACTGGTGGTGGGAGGTGCCAGGGCCCGGATGGCTGCATACAGGGCGGCGGTGGCGTCATCGATCTGCTTCTGGGTGGCATTCTCCTCTGCCAGCACTTCCTTCGCTTTCTTCAGCGCCTCCTGAAGGGCATTCCAGGTCTTGGCGGAGTAGTCCTCCTTTTTCAGCTTTTCTGCCTTTTCGATGGCCTTTTGCAGCTCGGTCCGGTCGATTTCCGGCTCTTCCTCCGTGGGCTTGCGGCTGAGGAGGACCACTTCATCGCAGTCGCGGACCCGGAGGACCGCCACGCTTTCCTCGGAATCTCCCTCGGGGTGCATGTAAAGCAGGCCCACTGCGGAGACGGTATTGCCCACCTCCACGATATCTGCCAGGGTGTTCTCGCCGGTGGTGCCGGAGCCGATGTAGCCGTCGATAAAGACCTTGGCCAGGTCGCCGTTCTCGTCCTTCACAACGAACTGGGAAACACCCTTACCGGATGCTCTTGCGCTGCTCAGCAGGACTTCCACAACTTCGCCCTCCACCTGGATCAGCTCGCCGCCGTTTTCGGCGTAGTTCATGGCATCGGCATTGGGCAGCTTCTCAGGCTCGATGACGTTTTTGGGCTCCTCCAGAATTTCCAGGGACATAATCTGGATCTCAATATCGCCCTGGTAGGCATCGGTATAGCCGGTAATGCGCACCTTGGTGCCCAGCTCCAGACCTGCTTCAGAGTAGGGGAACACGGTGATGCCGCCGGTTTCATCCTGGACGTAGATGGCGTCGAAGAAGGTGGTATAGGGATTGTCGGTGCCGGCTGTCACATAGCCCTCCATGACAAAGATCCGGCCCAGGGCTTCTTCGGCGGAGGCCCGGATATCGGCAATGGTTGTCACCGCAGGCTGGGTCCGGGTGACGCCGATGATGTTTTCGAAGATGATACGGTTGGCGTAGGGCAGGTCCCAGATATTATCCAGCTCTGCCTTTACCTCGAAGTCGGACAGGAACACGCCGCCGGCCACGAAGATCTGGCCGCCGAAGCCGCTGTCCTCCACTGCCAGGAAGTAGGCTTCGCCCTTGGCGACGCCGCCCTGGCCATCGTTATCGGAGTCAATGGAGTAGGTGGTGTCGAAGCCCTTCACCAGCCAGGTGCCGTTGCCGGGGTCCACGGTACAGCCGGAATACTGGCTGTAGACCTGACCCTCCACAAGACCTGCACACCAGGCGGATTCGGTGTTGAAGGTTTCGGGATACAGCCGGTAGGCCTGGCCGCCGTTCTTCTCCTCGTCGTAGGCCTCATCATCGTTGATCCGCATGGAGGAGCCCACTGCGGAAAGCAGCTTGTTCAGCTGGGCGGCGGTATGGCCCTCCGGGCCGAAGGTGGCGCCCTTGTCCTGATAGTCCGCCAGGCCGCAGACCACCAGAGAGCCGCCGTTCTTCACATAGTCCGCCACCATGGCAATGAATGCATCGCTGAAAGAGCTTGCCTCGTAAAATCCTGCGTTGGCGGTGCCGGATTTCTTGGCAGGGGCGGAAATGACCAGCAGGGAGCAGTTTTCCAGCATCTCGGGGGTGATGGCGTTCTTCTCCACATGGACCTGGATGCCCTGGGCCGCGGCGATGGCGGTCATATTGTTCATATTGCCGCCGTAGTAGCCGGTGACGTAGTCATTATAGTGGGTGCCGTCCACAATGATCCGGCTGGTGATGGCGCTGGGCATGACGGTGACCTCCAGATCCTTGGTGTAGGTCTTGGGAATACCGTTCAGGGTGCCCTTCAGGGTGGCGGTGATGGTGTAGACACCGTCGGCAGCGAAGGTATGGCCGAAGGTGGACACGGCGGTGCTCTGACTGGAAACGGCGGTGATGCCGGTTTCGGTATAGATCACCTCACCGCTTGCCTTGTCGGTGAACACCAGGGATTCCACGATCAGGTCCTTGCGCTCGTTATTATAGAGCTCTGCGGTGAAGGTCTGCTCCTGGCCCGCGATGGTCAGGGCGGATTCGGCAGTGAGGCTGGAAATACCCACGGCCTCCACCTTGCCCACCCACACAGGGGCGGTGACGGCAATATCGCCGTCGGGCTGGGTGATCTTAATGTAATAGTAGTTGTAGTCCGCGGGGACCTCCAGCTCCAGGGTGCCGGAGGCGGCACTGAGGCTCTGGGAGGCGGCGGACAGGCCGCCGTTGACGATGACCTCCACCTTGCCGATGGCGCTGTCGGTGGGATCGCTGATCTGCACACGGACGCTGACGGTGTCGGCGGCGGTGGCGATGTCCAGCTGGGAGCCCATGAGATTGCCGTTGAGGGTGTAGTAGATGTTCAGGTCCTTGTCCTCGGTGGCATAGACCCGGTAGTTGCGCAGGGCGTCGTAGATGTCTTCCTCGGTGAGCGAATCGGCCAGAATGACGGTACGGCCGGTGTTGGCATCGCCCCAGAGGCCCTTGTGGTTATCCTGGTTGTTGGTGGGGGCCACGTGCCAGCCCTTGTCCAGGGCCCGGGTGTAATACTCATAGGAGGGGAAGTAGCCGGAGGAGCCGATGGCGCCCTCGCCGTTGCCCACCTCGATGAGGGTGATCAGGGAATCGGTGCCTTCGGAATAGTGAGCGAAGTCAGAGAAATCACCGAAGGTGGTGCCGGGATGGTTGAACTGGCTGATGGACCCGGGCACGGTGGCGAGAGTTGCATAGTAGTTCTGCAGGGCGGTGGACTGGGTCTTGTAATCCGCCTGGGTCCGGCTCTGCCAGCCGGGGGTATTGAAGGTGTTGATATGGCCCAGGCCGTTGGACCAGGTCATTTCGAAGCCGTACAGGCCAACAAAGTCCTCAGAGGTGTACTTTTCCGCCATCTCATGGCCCAGGGCCCACTCGGAGCTGACGGTGCTGCCATCCTGAGCCAGGACACCATTGCCCTCGCCGTCAAAGGAATTGGAGTGGTCGGTGACGGCCAGGAAATCCAGGCCGGGCACCTGGGAGGCGTAGGCGAAAGCCTCCTCCACGCTGCCGGAGCCGTCGGAGATATTGGTGTGGGAGTGGAGCTGGCCGAAGAAGAGCTGATAGGCATCGGACAACCGCTCGGTGAAGGTCCGCTCCACCTCGGTGCTGGTGGTGTAGCCAGCCTTCTCGGCATAGGCCCGGATGGTGAGCTTCTCAAAGCCCTTGTTCACCACGATCGCGTCGGTATATTCGGCATAGTCGGTGAAGGTGACGCCGTCGGCGGAGGTGGCGTAGTAGATGGTGGCTCCCTCGGTGGCGGTGGAGAGGGTGATGGTCTCGGATTCGCCCGCAATGTAGATACCGCCGCCGTTGGGGTCAAACTTCACGGCCTCCACGGTGCCTGCGGCGTAGGTGAAGAGCCGCACCACGGAGTCATGCTTGCCCTCAGCGGAAGCGTAGGCCTCCACATGGCAGGGCAGGGTGTCCAGCACAGGCTTGCTGGCTTCATTGTAGGTCTGCCACTGGCCGCCGTTGACCCGGTAATGGATCACGGCGCCCTCGGTAGCGGAGGTCATAGTCAGGGCCGTTCCGGCGGGCTGGTCCACGGTGCCGTCGGGCTCCACCATGACGAAGCCGGTGATGGAATCCGCCACCACGGGGCTGCCGGAGAGGACCACGCTGTCCATCCGGACGGTGGCGGAATCGCCGATGGCGCCGTCCTTGCCGTTGGCCTTTTCGGTGCCGGGCACCAGCCGGATCAGCAGGTTTTCACAGTCATCCGCCCCTGCGGGCACATCGAAGAAGAACTCGATGTAGCCCCCGGGATTCAGGGAGGTCTTGGCGATGCCGTCGGCGATATTGCCGGTGGAAACGCCGGAATCCACGACGACGCTCTCGCCTGCCTCATTCTGGCCCCACTTGGTCCAGCCGTAGCTGGAAAGGCCCGTGGTGAAATTCTGCCAGGTGGCGCCGCCGTCAACAGAATACTTCAGCTGGAAGGAACCGGGACCGGCGTTGGAGGCCCGGAGCCGGAAGGAAAGCTCCATATCGCCCCAGCCTGCGGCGTTGACAGCCAGCTGCAAATAGTCATCGGAACCGGAGCCCAGGCCCTTGCCGCCCATGTAGTACAAGGGTGCGTCGGTCTGGCCGCCCACGGTGTAGGGGATCACAGGCTGGCCGCTGACCACGGCGGTGAAGATATCTTCGGTGTCCAGCTCATCGCCGGAAACGTACTTGTCGCCGTAGATGAAGGCGGTATTGTCGGCAGAGGTCATGCCGCCCCACTGGGCGATGTCCTCCACCACAGAAGAATCTGTGTCCAGACCCTTCTGAGCAGGGGTAAAACGCAGGGCGAACATGCCCTCGGAACCGGCGGAAATATTGTGGTAGCCGCTCCAGTATTTATTGGAAGCATACCACTCGATATAGCATTCACGGCCCACATTCTTCACATACCAGAGGCCGTCCCCGGCATCCTCGATGGTCCAGGTGTCATTGACCTCGTTCAGGGGCATGGAGCTGAAGCCGGTGCCCATGGCCAGCTTGCCGCCGGAGCAGGAGATGGTGATGGTGCCGTCTTCATTGTTGGTGACGGTCCAGATCTCGGTGCTGTCATAGCCGGTGAGGGTGTCACCGCTTAAGGTAACGGCCACGCCGTTATTATAGTAGCCGCCGTAGACCGTGGACAGGGCCATGTTGTAGGCCGGGGCCCAGATCACGTAGTCACCGTCAGCGATGCCGGCGGAGTCCTCAGGCTCTTCTTCCTTTTCCACATAGACGCTCAGGGTCAGATCGTCCAGCTGGGCGTCGGTGGGCTCTGCGTAGGCGCCGAAGGAGCCGTAGGCAGTGTCATAGGAGACGTACTTGGACTTCTCCAGATGCATGAGCTTCACGGTTCCGTCCTCATGGACAGCGGCGGTCCACAGATGGCCGCTTTCAGGCTCGGAAGCGGACACATTGAAGCTGTTGTAGGTGCCGCTCATGTACAGGTAGCGGCCGTAGGCATCGGTAATGGTGAAGGCGCCCTCGCCCACGTTGGTGATGGTAAAGGCCTCATTTTCGCCATAGCCGGTGAGGGTCTCCCCCTCCAGGGCCACATCCACGGTTTTCAGGTAGCCGTAGGTGTAGCTTTCAGCCAGGGCACTGGCTGCCTTGCCCTGGGTGGCCTCCCAGATCACATAGGTGCCGTCGGCGATGCCGGTGGGAACTTCGGGAATTTCGGGCTCCTCTTCCTCAGCGCCGCCCAGCCTATAGATGCTCACATCCTTCTGACCGGAAGCATAACAGGCAAAAATGCTGCTGCCGGAATTATAACGCAGCCAGTTGCGGGTATTCTCGCCGGTGGCCCGGATGGTGGCGATGCCGTCGGCGATCTCCACGGTCCAGGAGGCGTTGGCGGAGAGCGTCTCCTCGGTGCGCAGGTAATTGCTGGAGGAGGATGCGGCATAGAGGTAGCCGCCCACGTTGAAAGCCCAGGTGCCCTCGGTCAGGCCTGCCTCCAGGGTGATGACCTGGGTATCCCCGCCATAGGTAACAGTGATGCCGTCCTCACTCTTGGTGACCGCAGCCTGGCCCCGGTTATTGCCGTTTTGGGTGGCGCCCAGAGCAAAGTCTGCTTCCGAGGCCACAACGACGATCTGATCCCCTGCCTTCAGAGAAGCGGCATCGGTGACCAGGGTGGCGGTGCTGCCTGCGGGCTCCCCGGGCTCCCCGGGCTCGGAGGGATCGGTGGGATCGGTGGGAATCTCAGGTTCCTCCGCAACGCCCTCCCGGACCAGCTTGTAGAACCGGAAACCAAAGTTCTGCTCAGCAGCCTTTTCTTCACCGGTGGCATAAGCAGAGAAAGCAGAATACTTGCTGTACCACTCCAGGCAGGCAAAGCCATAGCTGCTCTGCACCGTATTGGAGCGGATCCTGTACAGATCGCCGCCCTCGGTATAGGGGGTGACCACAAAATCATAGTCACCTGCATTGGTCTTCAGATTGATGTAGGTGCCGTTGAGTTCCACACCCAGCTTCAGTTCCTCCTGGGTAAAGCCCCAGAGGCCGTTTTCATCTATGGACACGGTCCAGGCGATGGCATCATCGTCGGAAGCAATGAAGTTTTCGCCCGACACAGCCGCTTCCACACCGGCCTTGTAGTAGCCGGAATCGGTACTGGACAGAAGCTTTTCGTTGCCGGGGTTGTAGATGACCACCACATCGCCGTTTTCGGGAGCGGTGACCAGCTCATAGACATCATATTTCCCGTCCACATCGGACCAGGCGGGGGTATCGGGGACAGTGGGGGTATCTTCAGTGGAAGACACGGCGGTGAGGGTCAGAGCGCCGTCGCCGTTGTCATAGTTATAGATGCCGAAGGTGCCGTAGGAGGTGTACTGGATATACTTGTCCATGGCGGCATTATAAATATTGTAGGTACCGTTTCCCGCATCGGTCAGAAACCACTCGTGGCCGGATTCCGGAGCCTCAGCCAGATTGAAGGTGTTGTAGCTTCCGGACATATACAGCATCCGGCCGTAGACATCGGTGATGGTGAACTTCCCGTCAGCGGTGTTGGTGACGGTGAAGATCTCGTTGTCGGTGTAGCCGGACAGAACACCGTCAGCCAGGGTCACATCCACTCCGGGGGCATAGCCATAGGTGTAGCTCTCAGCCAGGGAGGACATGGCCTTGCAGGACCCGGCGTTCCAGATCACGTAGGTGCCGTCCGCCAGAGTGGGCATCTCGGGTTCAGAAGATTCCTCCGCCTGCTTGTAGGCGGTGAAGGTGTGGGGAAACCCGTCTGGGTTACCGCTGACAGTATCCATTTTGTAGCCCCGGAATTGATTGGAGGAGTTCGGATTGCTGGCCAGCATCACCGTATCAGTGCCCACACCGGCGAAGGTGAACCTGCCGTCGGCAAAGGACCAGGTCCAGCTGTAATCGCCGGAGATAATGCCGTTGACATTGCCGCCCTTGGGGGCAACGGTGACGCCGTTGGCATCAGTCAGCTTCACGGTGCTGCCCTCCACGGTCAGGGTCCAGAGGGCCCCGGCAGTGTCGGCCACCGTGCCGTTCTCCACAGTGGGGGTTAGGGCTGTGAGCCAGCCACTGTCCAGAACACCGGGGGCATAGCCCGTGTCGGTGATCAGCACATACTGGCCGCTGGTGAATTCCTCCGCAGAGGTGACCTGGGTATAGGTGCGGCTTTCTGCCGCAAACACCGTCCAGGGAACCAGGGAGAAGCAGAGGGCAGCCGCCATAATAAAGGAAAGCAGCCGTCTTGCCATAGGGGGAATCTTCATGGTGTGTCCTCCTCGTGTAAATGTTTCTTTTCCCAGAGTATGCTCCGAGATATAGTTTTACTTGTATAACGTACCACAATATGTTGTGTGAAACAACAAAAAATTGGTTACAATGGGCATATTTTACAATTTTCGTATGGGTGGATAAATTATCGTTTATGCGGCCAGTGGCCGCTGACAATTCGAGCCTGAGCCCTGGCAGTAATCGTTACGCCATTGGGCTCACCCGGTTCGATACAGCTCAATAATTGAGCCATTTTTGAACATGTAGCGTTACCGAGCGGGTCAGGGAAATAAAGAATACTGACGCACCAAGCACGCATTATCCGCGGGCATTGCCCGCTAAACGATAATTTACCGTCGCAAAGGCGCAAGAAAGGCCGCACCTTTCGGTGCGGCCTGTAAAGTGCCTGTTATCTTGGGGGCTGTATGTAACGTTCGTGGCTGAGGGACGCCGGTCGGGCATAGGCGCCGGAGACCAGACCCAGCATGGCGAAAATGGTCAGCAGCGACGAGCCGCCGTAGCTGATGAAGGGCAGGGTCAGGCCGATAACCGGCATGACGCCGATGCACATGCCCACGTTGATGATCACCTGGAACATCAGCGCCGAGGCCGCGCCGTAGCAGACAAGCCTTCGGATATAGTCGGTGCAGCGCATGCCCACCCAGATACACCGGGCAATGATGGAAAACTGCAGGATCATAACGAACAGGCAGCCGAAGAAGCCCAGCTCCTCGCCGATGGAGGAGAAGATGTAGTCCGTATGCTGGGCGAAGAGCAGACCGCCCTGGGTACGGATGCCGTTGAACAGGCCCTGACCCGTGAGGCCGCCGCCGGTGAGGGACAGCAGATTGATCTTGCTGTGGTACCGGGCGCCGATGCCCTGGGCATCGAAGGTGGGGTCAATGAGGATCAGAATTCGCTCCTGCTGGTATTCGCCCAGCAGCGGCCAGACGAAGGGGATCAGCAGCGCGATGCCGCCGATGGCCAGGGCGAACCAGCCCCAGTGGACGCCGCCGGCGAAGGCCATGCCGATGAAGATAAACACGAAGATCAGGGAAACGCCTGCGTCCCGGGACATGGCCATGTTCAGTCCAACCAGGATGCCTAAGTGCAGCACCATGTGCATGACGGAGGGGACGCTGGAAAGAGAGTTCTTGTGGGAGTTCATAACCGATGCCATGATCACGACGTAGGTGATCTTACAGACCTCCGCAGGCTGAATGTTAAAGGGCAGCAGGGGGAAGTCCAGCCAGCTTCGGTTGCCGGTACCGGCGTCCGTGCCGAAGGGGATCAGCATCAGAAGCAGCAGGACGTTGAAGACCACCAGCCAGTTCCGGTTCTCGGACAAAACTTCGATATCGACGGAGGACATGATGGCAAAGGCCACCACACCCACCAGAATACAGCCCATCTGAATGATGATGTATCGGGCGTTGCCCTCAAATTTCGCAGCAGAAGTGGCGCTTGCGATGACCACCAGGCCGAAGGCGGCGGTGACAAGACAGAGCATCAGCAGCACCCAGTCGCATTTTTTTGGGAAATCTTTCAGTTCCTGAAAGAATCGGCGCATGTAACCGCCTCCTTTCTAAAGATTCATTATAGCAGTTCTTTTCGGAAAAGTAAATAGCGCAAGTGTGAACGCCGGATTAAGAAAGTCTTAGCGCCGGCCCTTTTTCTCCCGGAAAATGTCAAAAATCAGGATTCCCAGGCTGATGGCCAGAAGGCCGCCGCCGATGAGCATGGCGCAGTGCATGAAAAAGTCCTGGGGCAGCACCAGAATGATGGGGTCCGTCCGCCAGTCGAAGAGCCAGTTGCTCTTTCCCGGGAAGAAGATCCGGTGGAAGATCACAAAGGCCCGGTCAAAATCCGTTGCCGCCAGGCCGCCGACGAGGATGGGGGCTGCGATGGCAAGAACAGCAGCCCACCGGGCGGCGCTGTATCTGCCCAGACGGTAGGGGCCGGTCTTTCCCAATTTGCGCAGCAGTCCCAGCACCGCCAGGACCAGGCCCGACAGCAGCAGAACATTCCGGTTCAGGTCAAAGAGGACCTTGCAGTCGGCAAAATGGGCGGCACCTTCGGCGGAGTGGGGAATATCTCCGGTGGAAAAACTCCTGCCCGGCAGGGTCAGGTAGTCCAGCACCGCGTCATAGCTTTCCCGGATGGTTTCGGCGCTGTAGCCGCTGTACTGCGGCAAGTCCATGGCGTCGATGTGGGCATAGTAAAAGGGCCGGATGTAGATGGGCAGGCCGATGGACACGGTTAGAATAAACAAAATCAGCGCCAGGGCGAAGATGGCGGAGAGGGTGCGGCTGGATCTCATAAAAATCGCTCCTTCCGGGGGAATGGGCATATCTTATCATACTTTCCCCCGGTTGGGAAGAAAAATTATCGTTTAGCGGGCAATGCCCGCGGATAATGCGTGCTTGGTGCGTCAGTATTCTTTATTTCCCTGACCCGCTCGGTAACGCTACATGTTCAAAAATGGCTTAATTATTGAGCTGTATCGAACCGGGTGAGCCCAATGGCGTAACGATTACTGCCAGGGCTCAGGCTCGAATTGTCAGCGGCCACTGGCCGCATAAACGATAATTTATCATGTAAAACACAGAATCTCCCGCCGGTTTCCCGGCGGGAGACACATTAACAAATATTAGCAGTAGAAGTCCCGGATCTTCTTGGCGCGGCTGGGGTGGCGCAGCTTGCGGATGGCCTTGTTCTCGATCTGGCGGATACGCTCACGGGTAACGCCGAAGATCTGGCCCACCTCCTCCAGGGTGTGGGTGCGGCCGTCATACATGCCGAAGCGCATGCGAAGCACGTCTGCCTCACGCTCGGTCAGGGTGTCCAGAATTTCCTTCAGGGCTTCGGCAAGCAATGCGTTGGAGGTGGCGTCGGCGGGGCCGGGGGTCCGCTCGTCCTCCACGAAGGAGCCGATGGAGGTATCCTCTTCGTCGCCCACGGGGGTGTCCAGGGACAGGGTATCGGCGGCGGTACGGTTGGCCTCAATGATCTTCTCCACAGGCAGGTTCAGCTCCTTGGCGATCTCCTCCACGGTGGGCTCACGGCCCAGCTCCTGGACCAATTTGCGGTTGCAGCGGGTAGCCTTGTTGATGACCTCCACCATATGCACCGGGACACGGATGGTCCGGGCCTGATCCGCGATGGCGCGGGTGATGGCCTGACGGATCCACCAGGTGGCATATGTAGAGAATTTGTTGCCCTTGGTCCAGTCGAACTTGTCCACGGCACGGATCAGGCCGGTGTTACCCTCCTGGATCAGGTCCAGAATGTGCAGGCCCCGGCCGGAATACTTCTTGGCGATGGAGACCACCAGACGCAGGTTGGCCTCGGTGAGCTTGTTCTTGGCGTCCTGGTCGCCCTCGGCGACCCGCTTGGCCAGCTCCACTTCCTCCTCGGCACTCAGCAGCTTCACCTGGCCGATCTCCTTCAGGTACATCCGGACAGGGTCGTCCAGGCTGTACTCCGCAGCCAGGTCCACAGGGTCAACCAGATCCTCCTCGTCCAGGCCGGACAGGTCAATGTCCTCGCCGTCACCGAGGTCCAGGTCATCGCCCAGGTCGATGTCCAGCTCAGCAGTGACGATCTGGATGTTCATGGCGTCGAACTTGTCGTAAACCTCCTCGATCTTCTCGGGAGAGAGGGTCATCTTCTCCAGCAGGGCGTTCAGGTCGGAGGCACGGATCATGCCCTCCTTCTTGCCCTTGGCGATGAGGTCCTGCAGCTGCTTCTGCAGCTGTTCCATATCCACGGTCTTGGCGGGCTTCTTGTTTGCGCTCATATCGTAAATCCCCTTTTTCTCTTAAGGTGTAATGTACAAGGAAAATTTCTCGTGCCGTATGACTATACCCTGTTTTTTCCCATTCGGCAAGGGTATTTTCAAAAAAATTCACGTTTTTTTCATGTTACGCTCTCAGTTTTCCCTTGTTTTCGGGAAAACATACTGTTTACTTTTTGGTCAGGATTCGTTATAATTGGGAAAAATGGTGTATTATGCCCTGAGGGGCAGTGCGTTCGCAAGCCCTTGCCTCTCCCTATGGGAGAGGTGGCCCGCATCAGCGGGCCGGAGAGGGCCCTCTCAGTCACCTTCGGTGACAGCTCTCCCAGAGGGAGAGCCAAGTCCCCACAATCCCACACATCCCAATTTATTGAGGTGCTTTATATGACCGAACTTTCCCACATTCGTAATTTTTCCATCATCGCCCACATCGACCACGGCAAGTCCACCCTGGCGGACCGTCTGCTGGAGGAGTGCAACGCCGTGGACAACCGGGGTCAGGAGACCCAGATCTTAGACTCCATGGACCTGGAGAAGGAGCGGGGCATCACCATCAAGGCCACCGCCGCCACCCTCCGGTACCAGGCCAACAACGGCGAAGTTTATGACCTGAACCTGATCGACACCCCCGGCCACGTGGACTTCAACTACGAGGTTTCCCGTTCCCTGGCCGCCTGCGAGGGCGCCATCCTGGTGGTGGACGCCTCCCAGGGCGTGGAGGCCCAGACCCTGGCCAACACCTTCCTGGCTACCGACGCGGGCCTGGAAGTACTGCCCGTCATCAACAAGATCGACCTGCCCTCCGCCCGGCCCGCCGAGGTGAAGGCCGAGATTGAGGACATCATCTGCATCCCCGCAGAGGATGCACCGGAGATCTCTGCCAAGAACGGCATCAACATCCACTCCGTGCTGGAAATGATTGTGGAAGGCATTCCCGCCCCCAAGGGCGACCGGGAGGCACCGCTCCAGGCCCTGATCTTCGACAGCGTCTACGACTCCTACCGGGGCGTCATCGTCTACACCCGGATCAAGGAGGGCACTGTTCGTCCCGGCATGGATATTAAAATGATGGCAACCGGGGCAGTATATAAGGTAGTGGAAGTGGGCTACATGAGCCCCAAGGGTCTGATGCCCAAGGACGCCCTGGGCGCCGGTGAAGTTGGCTACATCACCGCCTCCATCAAGACCATTGCCGATACCCAGGTGGGCGACACCATCACCGGCGTACTGAACCCCGCCAAGGAACCCCTGCCCGGCTACCGTCCCGTGCAGCCCATGGTCTACTCCGGCGTGTACCCCGCCGACGGTGCCAAGTACCAGGACCTGCGGGACGCTCTGGAAAAGCTGAAGCTCAACGACGCTTCCTTTGTCTACGAGCCGGAAAGCTCCATCGCCCTGGGCTTCGGCTTCCGCTGCGGCTTCCTGGGCCTGCTTCACATGGAGATCATCCAGGAGCGGCTGGAGCGGGAATACAACCTGGACCTGATCACCACCGCCCCCAACGTCGTCTACCGGGTGACCAAGCTCACCGGCGAGACCATCATGGTGGATAACCCCCTGGACTACCCGGACCCCATGGAGATCCAGCTGGCGGAGGAGCCCTTCGTGAAGGTGAACCTGATGGCACCCCAGGAATATGTGGGCAACATCATGGACCTGGCCACCTCCCGCCGGGGCGAGTTCAAGGACATGGTCTACCTGGACGCCAACCGCGTCGAGCTCCACTACGATATGCCCCTGAACGAGATCATCTACGACTTCTTCGACGCCCTGAAGTCCCGTACCCGCGGCTACGGCTCTCTGGACTACGAGCTCATCGGCTACCGGCCCAGCAAACTGGTCAAGCTGGATATCCTGCTCAACGGCGACATCGTGGACGCCCTGAGCTTCATCCTCTTCGCGGAGAACGCCTATCCCCGGGCCCGGAAGATCTGCGAAAAGCTGAAGGAGAACATCCCCCGTGCCCAGTTCGAGATCCCGGTCCAGGCAGCCATCGGCGGCAAGATCATCGCCCGGGAGACCATCAAGGCGGTCCGCAAGGACGTGCTGGCCAAGTGCTACGGCGGCGATATCACCCGAAAGAAGAAGCTGCTGGAAAAGCAGAAGGAAGGCAAGAAGCGCATGCGCACCTTCGGCACCGTGTCCGTGCCCAGCGAAGCCTTCATGGCAGTTCTCAAGCTGGACGAGGACTAAGCGGCGAAGCCGCTCCAAGCCTCCCCTGTGTAAGGGGAGGTGGGCCGCCTAAAGGCGGCTCGGAGGGGTTGTTGCAGAAGGAAATCCGAATTCGCATTGGATTTGGGCGAACTCGTTCTGCGTACTGCACAATCCCTCAGTCAGCTACGCTGACAGCTCCCTTTGCACAAGGGAGGCTTTAGGCGCTACCGCGCCACCGCATCCAACCTACTACAACCGATACCCGGAGGTATCTTACTATGAAAAGACTTTTACCCATGATTCTGGTGCTGATGCTCATTCTCTGTGCCTGCGGCAATGAGGAGCCTGTCCAGACCACCCTGGGCGGTCAGGAGACCCAGGCCGATCCCACCGAAACCGTTTCCGGCGGCGAGGGGGAGGGGATCTTAGACCCCACCACCGAGATTCGCTACCTGATCGTGAAGAAGATCGTCACCAACGACCAGGGCCAGGAGCTCTGGGGCACCGAATACACCTACGACGACACCGGCTTCTGCACCGCCGAGCGGGAGTATTCCAACATCGGCTCCGCCGCCTACAGCCGGGTCAACTCCCCGGATCCCCTGGGCCGCATCGGCTCCTCGGTCTTTACGGAGCTGGACGGCAGCCAGTACACCGTCACCTACACCTATGATGAGCTGGACCGCTGTGTCCGGGAGGATGTTGCCTACGAGGACGGCACCCAGGAGTACACCCTCTACACCTACAACGAGCAGGGCAACTACCTGACCCTGAAGCAGTATCTGGCCGGTGAGCTGATCATGGACTATTCCTTCTCCTACACCTATGACGGCAACGGCAATCAGGTTTCCATGGACGAATACCTGTCCGGAGACCTGATGTACCACGTGGCCTTCCAGTACGATGCCGAGGGCCGGGAGATCGCCACCACCACTTCCCTGGTCAACGGCGAGATCCAGTCCCGGACGGAGAGTCAGTGGGACGGCCTGACGGAGACCCGGAATTTCTACTCCGGCCAGGAAGAAGAGCCCTTCATGGTATCCGTATTCACCTATGACGATAACGGCAACGTGGTCTTTGAGGAGACCCGCCAGGGCGACACCGTCATCAACCGGGCCGAATATATCTACGAGCCCTTTGAAGTTAAAAAATAACGCATTTCCCTGTAGGGCGGGGGCTTGCCCCCGCCGCTACCGGATACGGCCCTTCCCGGCGGGGGCAAGCCCCCGCCCTACGGTATTTCTTTTATACGGTACATTACCATTTACAGATTAGAGGTGTATTTATGCCCATCCTGACAAAGAGAACCAACAAAGACCCCCTGGGCATCTATGTCCATGTGCCCTTCTGCCGCAGCCGCTGCGCCTACTGCGACTTCTGCACCCAGACGGACCGCAGTGACAAGCTCATCGACGGCTATCTGGACGCGGTCTGCGAGCATATCAAGGAGGCCGGCACCCTGGCCCCCAACCACAAGGTGGACACCATCTACTTTGGCGGCGGCACCCCCAGCTTTCTGGGCGCCGATGCCCTGGCCACCATTCTGACCACCATCCGCCGGTCCTTTGATGTGGACAACAACGCGGAGATCACCTTTGAGGCCAACCCGGACTCCATCTCTGACCAGCTGCTCAAGCGGCTCCGGGCTGAGGGCTTCAACCGGGTGAGTTTGGGCATCCAGTCCGATGACGACGCCATGCTGGAGCTGCTGAACCGGCCCCACAACTATGCCCAGGCGGTGAATGCCTACCAGCGGATCCGCAAGGCGGGCTACAAGAACGTGTCCGTGGACCTGATCTATGGTCTGCCGAACCAGAACCAGCGCCAGTGGCTGGAGACGCTGGAGCATGTGCTGGAGCTGATGCCCGAGCATATCAGCCTCTACGGTCTGGAGGTCCATCCCGGCACCCCCATTGAGGAATACGAGAAGATGGGCAAGATCCCCGACGAGGATGCCTTCGCCGACATGTACCTGGGCGCCGTGAAGCTGCTGGAAAACCGGGGCTTCCGGCAGTACGAGATCTCCAATTTCTCCCGGAAGGGCCTGTACTCCCGGCATAACACCAAATACTGGACCGGCGGAGAGTACCTGGGCTTCGGCCCCAGCGCCGCCTCCGATTTCGCAGGCAGCCGTTTCAAGCTGGTGTCCAACCTCCAGGCCTACATCAACGGCATCAAGGTAAACGGCAACGTGATGGAGGAGATGGAGGAGATCCCCCTGCGGGAACGGGCAAGCGAGTACATCATGACCCGGCTGCGGACCACCGCCGGTCTGGATCCCAAGGAATATGAGAAGCTGTTCCTGCTGTCCTTCCAGCCTCTGGAGCAGATTCTGGAGCAGAACCAGAATTACAATCTGACACAGCAGAACCGCAACGGCACCTGGCGGCTGACCCCCCGGGGCTTCCTGGTCTCCACCAAGATCATCGCGGACCTGCAGCTGGCCCAGGAGGACTCCCGGCCCATTACCCGGTATTAAGGATACACACCCCGCCCGATCCGGGCGGGGTCCTTTTCTGCCGCGGCAGGTGAATGATTGTTTAGCGTAATACCTTCCCCCCTGGGGGGAAGGTGCCCCGAAGGGGCGGATGAGGGGACCGCACTCGGAAAACCATTGCATTTCCAGTCGTCGTAGGGTGTTCCCCTCATCAGTCACCGCTTACGCGGTGCCAGCTTCCCCCCAGGGGGAAGCTCTTATAAACGATCATTTACCGCACCGGCGGAAGCAAAAAATCCCGAAAAATTTTTATTTTTTCAGGAAAAATCCGCTTTACATTTGGGCAAACTCATGATATGATAAGCAGGCTGGTCTGAAGACCAGGTGTTATTACTATGCCCGCAGCTCAGTTTTGGGAGAAAGCTGTATTTTCAGTACACCACCCACCCTTTACTTGGCGCGAGGTAAAGGGCAAGCTCTGAAACAGAGTTTTCAGGCGGACAGCGAGAAATTTTGGCACAAGGCAAGCAATAAAAGCCGATGGAATACTTTGTGTATTTCGAGGATTTTATTGCGAAGGATTGGGGCAAAAGAGCCGCTGCTCCGTCGAAAAAAATGTTTCAGTGATTGACCCAAAATTTAGAAAGGTGGATTTAACCATGATTCAGAAGGAAAAGAAGACCCAGGTTATCCTGGAGAACGCTACCCACGAGGGCGACACCGGTTCCCCCGAGGTCCAGGTTGCTATCCTGACCGCCCGCATCAACGAGCTGACCGATCACCTGCGTACCCACAAGCATGACAACCACTCCCGCCGTGGTCTGCTGATGATGGTCGGTAAGCGCCGCAACATGCTGGACTATCTGGCTAAGAAGGACATCAACCGTTACCGCGCTCTGATCGCCAAGCTGGGTATCCGTAAGTAAGATATCGAAGGGGCGATGGGTTCATCGCCCCTTATTTCTTGCAACATCCCTTCGTAGGGCGGACTCATGAGTCCGCCGACGCACCAGTTCCACTGACCGGGTCGGTTGGTTACGAAAATCCAACGTGATTGCGATGATTGCAGACAATCAGTCATCCAGCCTGGTCGGCGGGGTCATGACCCCGCCCTACAAACATTTTCTATAATCGGGAGATCATTTAGCAGTTGATAGAGCTGCCGAACTTCGGCAATTGTATCAAGTGCTAAACCTCCCGAAACAACTTAGTTGATAGTTGACAGTGGATAGTTGATAGTTTTAAATCGTCCGCACAGCGGACACATTAACTCTCAACTCTCAACTCTCAACTCTCAACTCCAAAAAACTAAGGAGGTTTTTACAAATGATTACTCGCAAGCAGTATCCCAACCATCATGTTTACGAGATGGAAATCGGCGGCCGCCCCTTCACCGTGGAAACCGGTAAGGTGGCTGAGCTGGCCAACGCCGAGTGCATCTGCCGCTACGGCGACACCGTGGTGCTGGTCACCTGCACCTGCAACCCCATCCCCAAGGCCGGTATCGACTACTTCCCCCTGACCATCGAGTTTGAGGAGAGAATGTATTCCGTGGGCCGCATCCCCGGCTCCTTCAACCGCCGGGAGGGCAAGCCCTCCGAGCGGGGCATCCTGAACAGCCGTATCATCGACCGTCCCATGCGTCCCCTCTTCGACGAGGAGCTGCGCAACGACACCGTCGTGACCTGCACCGTGCTGGCCAACGACCACGAGAACCCCGTGGAGGTTGTGGCTTCCCTGGGCGCTTCCATTGCCATCGCTTCTTCCGACGTTCCCTGGAACGGCCCCGTGGCTACCACCAACGTGGCCTACCTGAACGGTCAGTATATCGTCAACCCCTCCGCCGACGAGCGTGAGGCCTGCGAGTGCTTCGTCTGCATCTCCTCCACCTTCGAGAAGGTGGTCATGATCGAGACCGAGGCCAACGAGGCTCCCGAAAATATCGTCTACGAGTGCATCCGTGTTGCCCACGAGACCAACATGGAGATCGTCAAGTTCATCAACGGTATCGTCGCTGAGATCGGCAAGCCCAAGTTCACCTTCGAGAAGGCCGCTGTCAACCACGACCTGCTGGATGATCTGATCAACTACGGTCTGAACCAGATCGAGTACGCTCTGGACACCGACGACAAGAACGTCCGTGAGGAGCGCCTGACCGCTGCCCGCCTGGACTTCAAGGACAAGTTTGTTGAGAAGTACGGCGAGGAAGAGTTCGAGATGCACATCGAGGTGTGCCTGTACAAGATGCAGAAGAAGGTCGTCAAGAAGTGGCTGCTCCAGGGCAAGCGCGTGGACGGCCGCGGCATGGACGACATCCGTCCCCTGGACGCTGAGGTCGGCGTTCTGCCCAGAGTTCACGGCTCCGGCCTGTTCTCCCGTGGCCAGACCCAGGTCCTGTCCATCTGCACCCTGAACACCCTGAGTGCTGCCCAGAAGCTGGACACCATCTACCCCGAGGAGACCAAGCGCTATATCCACCACTACAACTTCCCCTCCTTCTCCACCGGCGAAGCCCGTGCCGCCCGCTCCACCTCCCGTCGTGAGATTGGCCACGGCGCCCTGGCTGAGAAGGCTCTGCTGCCCGTGATCCCCTCCGTCGAGGAGTTCCCCTACGCCATCCGTGTGGTGTCCGAGGTCCTTAGCTCCAACGGCTCTACTTCCCAGGGCTCCATCTGCGGCTCTACTCTGGCTCTGATGGACGCCGGCGTGCCCATCAAGCGCCCCGTGGCTGGCATCTCCTGCGGCCTGATCTCCGACCAGGAGACCGGCGAGTGGAGAACCTTCACCGATATCCAGGGTGTTGAGGACTTCCACGGCGAGATGGACTTCAAGGTGGCCGGTACCACCGAGGGTATCACCGCCATCCAGATGGACCTGAAGAACAAGGGCCTGACCATGGAGATCATTGCCGACGCTCTGGAGCGCTGCCGTGTTGCCCGTCTGGAGATCCTGAACGAGGTCATGCTGCCCTGCATCCCCGAGCCCCGCGCCGAGGTTTCTGAGTACGCTCCCAAGATGATTTCCATGAAGATCCCCGTGGACAAGATCCGCGAGGTCATCGGCTCCGGCGGCAAGACCATTCAGAAGATCTGCGCCGACACCGGTGCCAAGGTTGACATCGAGGACGATGGTTCCGTGTTCATCTCCGCTGTGGACTCCGCCGCTGCCTACGCCGCCAAGAAGATGGTGGACGACATCTGCTTCGTTCCCGAGGTTGGCAAGCTGTACTACGGCAAGGTCGTCCGCATCCTGCCCATCGGCGCCTTCGTGGAGATCGCTCCCGGCCATGACGGCATGGTCCACATCTCCAAGCTGGAGAACCGCCGCGTGGAAAAGGTTGAGGATGTCCTGAACCTGGGCGACTACACCTGGGTCAAGTTCATGGGCTTCGACGAGAAGGGCCGCGCCAACTTCTCCCGCCGCGACGCTCTGAAGGAAATGGCAAACCAGTAATTGGATAAGTAAAAGGACGCTGCTTTTCGCAGCGTCCTTTTTGTTTTAGTGGGATAAATTATCGTTTACAAGAGCTTCCCCCTGGGGGTGGTGCTCCGCGCAGCGAATCTAAATGCTGATGATTGCCAGCGGCAATCATACCATAATCAATCAGCTGGCACCGCGTAAGCGGTGACTGATGAGGGGACTACCCTGCGATGGCTGGAAATGCAACGGTTTTCCTGCTGCTGTCCCCTCATCCGCCCCTTCGGGGCACCTTCCCCCCAGGGGGAAGGTATTACGCTAAACGATAATCTACCTTTGCATATCTTCCCAACCCGGGTCATAGATTGTCCTGAAAAGGAGGGGATGCTGTGCGCAGACGGGATATTGTTCTGTTGATTCTGGCCCTTGCCCTGGCGCTGGTGCTGATGCTCTGGGTCCTGGGGGACAGCGCTCTGGAAACCGGCAGCTGGGGCCTGAGCTTCCGGCAGGAGGGGACGGCCCCCATTGGCTCCGCCGGGGCCGACGCCCTGCGGGCTCTGGATGCCGCCTATCTGGGGGACACTACCCAGCCGGTGATTTATCTGACCTTTGACGCGGGCTACGAAAACGGCAGCACGGAAAAGATTCTGGACACCCTGCAAAAGCACGAAGTGCCCGCAGCCTTTTTCCTGGTGGGCAACTACATCGAAAAGAACGCCGACCTGGTGCGCCGGATGGTCTCCGAGGGGCATATCGTGGGCAACCACACCATGCACCACCCGGATATGAGCCAAATTTCCGATGGGGCAGCCTTCGAAAAAGAGCTGACAGATTTGGAAACCCTGTTCCGGGACACCACCGGGGAAGAAATGCCCAAATATTACCGGCCGCCCCAGGGGATCTACAGCGAGGAAAACCTGAAAATGGCACAGGATTTGGGCTACAAAACCGTGTTCTGGAGCCTTGCCTATGTGGACTGGAACAACGACGCCCAGCCCACCCGGGAGGAGGCCTTCGGGAAGCTCATCCCCCGGATCCACAACGGCGCCGTGGTGCTGCTCCACTCCACCTCCCGGACCAATGCGGAGATTCTGGACGAACTGCTGACCAAATGGAAGGAGCTGGGCTACCGCTTCGGCACTCTGGAGGAACTGTTTCCGGGATAAAAAAAGACGATCCTTTCGGATCGTCTTTTTTCATTACCGCATGAACAGCACGGCGTATTTTTCAAATTCCATCCGCTTCGCCCGCTCGTCCATGAGCCGGGCGGTCTCCCGGAAGAACCGGGTCCATTCCAGCGCAGACATTTTGGTCTGGACGCCACAGATGAAGTAGGGACAGGAGGGCATTTTCTTATTATCAAAGCGCTTGGCAAAGGCTTCGTCCACGCCCAGAGCCAGGGCAAAGGGCATCAGCGTGTAGAAATACTCCGGGTCGTTCTCCTGGAGCCGCTTCAGCTCCGCCCGGTCCACGGTGCGCAGATACCGGTACAGGCCCAGGATCTGGGTGGCGTTCTGGCGGCCCAGGGGAGAGCGCCGTCCGCCGTAGGCAGCCATGAGGCCCGCCAGAAGCTGAACCAGGACACTGACCAGAGCGACGATCCACTGTCCGGCCCACAGGCCCAGCAGGAACCAGCCAACACTCAGAGCCAGGGACAGGGCCAGCGGGCTCTTGTCCCGCAGGTGGAGCCGGTACATGCCGTTCTGGATCAGCCAGCCGCTGATGAGGCCGAAAGCGCCCAGCACCAGGCTCAGCAGCACCTGCAGCGCCGCCAGACCGGTGAAATTCATAGCAAAGCAGATGCCGGCAAAGAACTGCACACCGCACATAATGAAGCGGAAGATCTTCATATTGCCGCACTTGGGATTCACCATGGTCTTCCGGGAGGGATTCAGCCTTTTCGCCTGCCGGACAAGGCTGGCATACCGCTGGCCGGTGGCCTCGGCAATATCCCGGCGGCCGAAGAGGGCCCGGAAGATCTTGTTTTCAAAGGCGGAGCGCTCGTTGCCCATATCCATCTTCTTGTGGAGCCACACCCGGCCCCGGTCATCCAGCTGGATCAGGATGTAGCCCATCTGGGCCCAGGAAAAGACCATTGCGGTCAGGTCCGTACCGGCCATGGTCAGCCGGACACCCAGCTCGCCGGCGGTGATACCCTCGGGGGGAGAATTGCGTCGGACCCGGATCAGGGGATAGCCCCGGAGGAAGATGAGCCAGTACACCAGCGCCGCCACAGCGCAGACGGCCATGGGGACCACTTCGGGGTTGCCCACCCGCACATAGGTGCTGACACCGCCGAACATGGAGGGAGGCACCACCATGGTCATGGACAGGGTCTCGTGGTCCTTCAGCTGCTGGGTGATCTGGCCGGTGATCATGTTGTTGTTGATGGTAACGCTGAGCAGCCGGTCAATATCGTTCTGGTGATAGGTGCTCTTGAACACAGGACGGCCCTCGATATTCTCCGGCAGGGTCACCGCCAGGGTGACGCTCTGGACCGGGAATTCAAAGCCGCTGAGCAGGGGCAGCTCCAGAGTCAGCTTGTTCTGCTTCGTCTTGGGGTCCTCCACCATCTGCACCACATTGGGGATCCGGTACTGGAAGGTCAGCACATGATCGCCCACATAATCGGTCATGTTTCCGGGAACCTTCACCTGCATGGAGTTGATGCCCCGGGTGGCGGTGGCGCCGCCGTCATTGAGCTTGATATCCTCCGCGTTGACAGGCAGGGGGAAATACAGCGCCTCCACTGTCTGGTCCAGCCGCAGCCGCACCGTCATGGTCACGTCTGCCCGGCCGTTTTTGTCCACGGAGGCGTAAATCTGGATACTGGAGGCTGTGTTGTCGGCCCGGACGGTCAGTGCAAGACCGAAGACCATGCACATACACAGGGCCAGCGCGAAAATTCTGCGCTTCAGGCAAATCCCTCCTTTTTAATATTCTGGATTGTATCATTTTATCACGGTATCGGGCAAATTGCAAGGAATTTGATAAAATCAACAAATTTCAAAAAAATGCCGTGGTTTTCCCACGGCGCCTGTGCTCAATATTTTAAGTATCGTCTCAGCTTCTCCTCGGCCCGGTGCAGGGCCCGGGCAACGCTGGTTCTGTTTACACCCCGCTCCTGGGCGATCTGGGGGATCTTCTTCTCCTGAAAGTAGTACGCCAGCAGTACCTCCCGCTGCACATCGGTCATCTCCTCCCAGATCACCCGCTGGATCCGCTTCATGGCCACCTCCCGGGGAATCCGGGGGCCCAGGTAGCCCTCATAGAGTATATTTTTCACTGCGGTAATACCCCCTCTCATAGTACCGGGCGGTGAGCTCCGCCAGTTCGTTCATCTCCGTCAGCATGGGGGTCAGCTCGGCAATGCGGCGCTTGATGTGCCAGATCTCCTCCGGGTCTTCCGCCTGGGCCAGCAGTTTTCGCAGCTGACTCAGGCGCTGACGCAGAGGCTGTGCCGCCTGCTCATAGGTTCTGCTGATTTCTGCCAGAGTCATGGGTCTTCCTCGCAGTCAAAGCACAGCGGGCTTTCGTGGTAGCATTCGCCGCCGCAGCGAACGCAGAAGCAGACAGGCCTTGCCTTCTGGGGATCTAAGTACAGCACCGGCTCAATGAAGGGAATCATGGACCTCCCACCTTTCGTAAATATCAGCGGTTTTCCGCTTTCCTACCGGGAGTATACTACACACTCCGTGTGGTGTCAGTCGAATTGTGTAGGAGCCATTTTTCTCCCATTTTCTCGGGGAAAATATGCTATCTTGTTGACATAAAAATACAGATGGGGTGAATCAGATGATAGGAGCAAGGATCGCGGCGCTGCGGCGGGAGGCCGGAATGAGCCAGTCCCGGCTGGCGCAGCTTCTGCAGGTCAGCCCCAGCGCCGTGGGCATGTACGAGCAGGGCCGCCGGGAGCCCTCGGCGGAGATTCTGGTGGAGCTGGCCCGGATCTTCCATGTCAGCGTAGATTACATACTCACCGGCGTTCCGGCGGAGCAGGAGACGGACGATTTGCAGCGGATGCTGCTCAGCCGCATCACCTCGGCGGACCGGCGGCTGACACAGCGGACGGACAGGCCCTTTTCCAGAGAAGAGCTGGCCGTGCTGTTTGCCGCCATGCTCATGGAGCCGTAGCGGGACAGGCTGTGCCTGTCCCAATGCAGAATGCAGAATGTAGAATGCTGAATTACGGAAAAACATTCTGCATTCACATGCCTTGACTGCGTTCCCACCCTGGGGTATGATTAACCCAAAGGAGTGAGCGAACATGGATGACCTGTATTTTATGGATGAGGCTCTGGCCCTGGCCCGGGAGGCGGCTGCCGAGGGCGAGGTGCCCGTGGGCTGCGTCATCGTCCGGGGCGATGAGATTGTCGGCCGGGGCCGCAACCGCCGGGAGAAGGACAAGTCCGCCCTGGCCCATGCGGAAATTGAGGCCATTTCCCAGGCCTGCAAAAATTTGGGCGGCTGGCGGCTGTGGGAATGCACCCTGTATGTGACCCTGGAGCCCTGCTCCATGTGCGCCGGCGCCATCCTCAACGCCCGGATTCCCCGTGTGGTCTACGGTGCCTCGGACAGCAAATTCGGCGCGGTGCGCAGTGTCTGCGCCCTCTTCGACATGGGCTTTAACCACCACCCCAAGGTGGAGTCCGGCATCCGGGAGGCAGAAGCCGCATCGCTGATGCAGGAATTTTTCCAGAATCTGCGCGTGGAGCTTCGCACCCGGCCCAAATGGAAGCCGAAGGAAAGGTAAATTATCGTTTAGCTTAATACCTTCCCCCTGGGGGGAAGGTGCCCCGAAGGGGCGGATGAGGGGACAGCAGTAAGAAAACCGTTGCATTTCCAGTCATCGCAGGGGAGTCCCCTCATCAGTCACCGCTTACGCGGTGCCAGCTTCCCCCCAGGGGGAAGCTCTTGTAAACGATAATTTACCACACTACCCTCATTCTGCATTCATCATTCTGCATTCCAACCGGGGGTGTTCTATGGATCAGCAAGCAAAAACCCTGCGCTTCGGGGCGGCGGTGATCGCCTGTGCGGTGGTGGCCCGGCTGGGGGCCGCCGGGGCCTTTCAGGGTGTTCTGGATTTGTTTCGAAAGCCCGAGACCCAATCCTTTCTCATCTATCTGGAAACCGGACGGAAAGTCCGGTTTTCGCCGTCTTTGGAGGAAAACACGGATTTTGTCGAAGCTCCCACGGAAATTCCCGCCGCCACCGTGCCGGTGACAGTGCCGCCGGAGCCGGAACCTCTCCCGGTCTTCAGCTCCGGGGATCTGGACCTGACCCAGATCCTCTATGCCTGCTCCCTGCGGCCGGATCTGGAGGACCTGATGGCCCGGCCTTTAAACTGGGATCTCACCGGCTCCGAGCCCAGGGTTCTGATCCTGCACACCCACGCCACGGAGAGCTACACGAAGCAGGGCGAAAGCTACAAGGAAAGCTCCGCCTTCCGGACCCTGGACACGGATTACAACATGGTATCCATCGGCACAAGAGTTGCTGAGCTTCTCCAGCAGGCGGGCATCACGGTGATTCACGACCGGGAGCTCCACGACTACCCCTCCTACAACGGTTCCTACAACCATGCCCGGAAGGCCATTCAGACGGTTTTGGAGGAATATCCCTCGGTCTGTCTGGTGCTGGACCTGCACCGGGACGCCTCCGGGGATCTAAACAACCAGTTTCGGCCTGTGGCGCAGGTGGACGGGGCGGACACCGCCCAGATCATGCTGGTGATGGGCACCAACGCCGGCGGGCTGAAGCATCCGGACTGGGAGGAAAACTTAAGCCTGGGACTGAAGCTCCAGGCCCAGCTGGAGCGGCTCTCCCCCGGAATCACCCGGCCCATGAGCCTCCGGTCCCAGCGGTTCAACCAGGACCTGACGAAGGGCTCCCTGCTCATCGAAATGGGCGCCGCCGGAAATACCCACCCGGAGGCCCTCCGGGCGGCGGAGCAGCTGGCAAAGGCCATCATCGCCCTGGCCAGGGGAACCCGGTAAAAAATCCCCCGATGCATTGAAGCATCGGGGGATTTGCACTTAACTCTTGCGGACGAATTTTTCCTTGCACCGGGGACAGGTGATGGCGATCTTGCCCTTGCCCCGGGGGACCCGCACCGTCTGGCGGCACTTGGGGCAGTCAAAATACCGGTGGTCCCGGTCCTTGAACCGGTCGATAAATTTCAGGTATGCCCGGTTTTCTTGATAGCGCTTGTAGGTGTTCCGGGACAAAGTTCTGAAAATGGACCAGAACATCAGGGCGTAGGAAACCCCGTGGGTAAGCAGGTTCAGCAGCGGATTGCGGATGAACAGGGCCAGAATGACCATCAGCAGCGCAGCGCCCAGAATAGCGTTATTCAGTTTGTCATTTCCGTAACGGCCCTCCATGAAGCGGCGGAGGGAAAAGGCCATCCGTGCTCCAAGCTGACGAAGCCAGCTGCCGAATCCATTCATACGATCACCTTTGTAAGAAGAATTTGCTTCTACCATTATATTGCAAAATATCAGGATTTCAACCGGTTTTATCAATCGTTAACGGATTGTTTAAGATTTACTTAATGGGACATTTCCTGTAAATTACCCTTGGCGAGCGGGAAGAAATATGCTATACTGTGTCGTAACTACAGAAAAAGGAGCGGCGGCAGTATGGAAGATACCGTCTTAACCGAAGAACTGGACCAGGTCCACGCCCCCCGGAAGAAGCTCCGGCCCGAGCTGATCATGGCCATCATCGCCGGTATTCTGGCGGTGCTGACTCTGGTGCTGACCCTTGTCAGTCTGCCGGAGATAATGAAGCAGGAGGAACCCCGGGAGACGCTGCCGGAGGATCCCCAGCAGCTTTTGCAGGGCGGCCACGCCGTCACCATGCCCATCCCCACGGAAAATCCCGAAGAGCCCACGGAGCCCCTGCCGGAGCCGGAGAAAAACCCCTATGGCAAGCTGGACTTCCAGTATGAGGGCCGGTACCTGGGCTGCGTCAAGGCGGGCACCATCCCCGGCATCGACGTCAGCTATTACCAGGGGGATATCGACTGGGACAAGGTCAAAGCCTCCGGCATCGAATTTGCCATGATCCGCCTGGGCTACCGGGGTTACGGTGAAGAGGGCAAGCTGGTGGAGGACAATCTGTTTGAGCAAAATATCAAGGGCGCGCTGGAAGCGGGGCTTCAGGTGGGCGTCTACTTCTTCTCTCAGGCCATTACGGTGGCGGAAGCAGAGGAGGAGGCGGACTTCGTGCTGAAGCGCATTGCCGGTTACGAGCTGACCATGCCGGTGGTTTACGACTGGGAATACATCAGCGCGGAGGCCCGGACCGCCAACATGGACCGCCGGACCCTGACGGACTGCTACCTGGCCTTCTGCGGCAAAATCCAGGAGGCAGGCTACACCCCCATGGCCTATTTCAACACCTATCAGTCCCGGTCCCTGATGAATCTGACGGAGCTGGAGGATTACCCCTTCTGGCTGGCTCTGTATTCCGACCGGATGACCTATCCCTACCGTATCGAAATGTGGCAGTACACCGATTCCGGCCGGGTGCCGGGTATCCAGGGCAATGTGGATATCAACCTGTACTTTGTGGATGAATTTTTCTAAGACAACAGCCGGAGCAGACATGCTCCGGCTCTTTTTTACGGAAAAGAGACAGACAATCATTGTAGGGCGGGGTCATGACCCCGCCGACCCGGTAACGACACTGCCTTGCTAAACCCGTTGCAAAATCAAGGATTTCAGCACATATTCTGCTACTCATGCAAATTGGTGCTTCGGCGGGCTCATGAGCCCGCCCTACGAAACGGTACTGACAGAAATAATCGTTTACCGTTCTGCAGCCCCCTGCTGTATTCTTCCCCTTCCATTCCCGGTTACGACAGCATTATTTTTCTCTTCGTGGTAGGATTTTGCTATCAAAACCGAAAGGCGTGGTACAAATGACAGTGGATTCCTATCTGCACCAGGGGAGAACGTGGTTCCGGCAGCTTTCTGCCGACAGGAGGGTGCGGCGGCTGGGCCGGGTGATGGCCTGGGGCGGTACCGGCTTCCTTCTCAGCGCCGCCAGCATCGGCCACAGCCCCCAACCCCTGGCCATGGGCTGTATCAGCGCGGTCACCGGCTGGCGCTCGGCGGTGATGGCCCTGGGTGCCGCCCTTGGCTACCGGGTCTTCTGGGGCACCGCCGGGAGCCAGGGGATCATCTGGTCCCTGTCCGCCGGGGTCACCGCCCTGATTTTCGGGAAAACCAAACGCTGCCGGGAAACGCCCCTGCTGATCCCGGCCCTGTGCGCCCTGCTCACCGCCCTGACAGGCCTTACCTTTCAGCTGGCGGGCTTCGACACCCCCACAGGGATCTATCTGCTCCGGGTGGCAGTGGCGGCCGGGGCGTCCCGGTTGTTTCTGGCCCTGGTCCGGGACCGGGACCGGTTCGCCCTCTGGGCGGCGGAGGGCATTGCCGTCCTGGCCCTTTCCCAGACCGCCCCCCTGCCCTGGCTGAATCCGGGACTGATCGCCGCGGGGATGCTGGGGACTGCGGGGCAGTTCCCGGGGGCGCTGCTGTCGGGCCTGGCCCTGGACCTGGCCCGGGTCAGCCCGGTGCCCATGACGGCGGTGCTCTGCGGGGTCTGCGTCAGCCGGATGATCCCGGGGCTGCCGGACTGGGGACGACGGTGCATGCCCGGAGCGGTATACTTACTGGTGATGGGGCTTCAGGGAAGTGTGGACCTGACGCCCCTGCCGGGGCTGCTGCTGGGAGGTGTCCTGTCGGTTTTCCTGCCCGCAAAGCCCGACACGGTCCGGCGCCGGGGGAAAACCGCCGCCGCCCAGCTGCGGCTGGAAGCCATGAGCCGGGTGCTGAGCCAGACAAGGGTGCTGATGATGGAAACGGAGGGGCCGGGTATCGACGAGGAGGCGTTGCTTGCCAGGACCCGGGAGCGGGCCTGCGGCAGCTGCCCCAACCGGAAGGCCTGCCAGGCACCAAGCCAGATTCCCCGGGAGGTGCTGCGGCGACCCATGCTGGAGGGCAGCTCCCTGCCCTTTTCCTGCCGGAAGTCCGGCAGGATGCTGCTGGAGATCCGCCGGACCCAGGAGCAGTACCGGCTATTAAAGGCGGACCGGGACCGGCGGCGGGAATACCGGGAGGCGGTGAGCCAGCAGTATTTCTTTTTATCGGAATACCTGCTGAACCTGGCGGAGCTGCTGCCCGGGGGAAACAAGCGGAATACGCCCCGGTTTTCCCCGGAGGTGGCCGCCTGCGCCCGGGGGAAGGAGCCGGAAAACGGCGACAAATTCCGCCATTTTCCCGGCACCGAGGGGGACTACTACCTTCTGCTGTGCGACGGCATGGGCACCGGCCTGGGGGCAGCCCAGGAGGCCAGGGAGGCCTCCCGGCTGCTGCACCGGATGCTTGCCGCCGGGTTCCCGGCGGAGCACGCCCTGGGGAGCCTGAACAGCCTGCTGGTCCTCCGGGGCCGGGCCGGGGCGGTGACGGTGGATCTGGCCCGGATTCGGCTGGACACCGGGGCTGTGGCGCTCTACAAATGGGGCGCCGCCCCCAGCTATTGGCTCTGCCGGGGCAACGCGGAAAAAATCGGGACAGCCGGGCCCCCTCCGGGGATCGGCGTGAACGCGACCCGGGAGACGGTGGAGCGGCTGTCCCTGCGGCGGGGGGAGGCACTGATCATGGTCAGCGACGGCATGGACGGAGAGGAGGTCCGGCGCCGGGCGATGATCGATCCGGAAGCCGCCGCCGGGGAGATGGCGGCTTATCTTCTGGAAGCGGGGGCTGCGGAAGCCGCGGACGACGCCACGGTGGCGGTGGTGCGCTTACGTCCGCTGAACCTGTCGACATAATACCACTCTGTGGCTGAAAATGCTGTCGAAACACAAGATGTGGGAGTGCAGATTGGAGAAAAAATACAAGATATAGGGAAACGCAAAGAAAAACCGCCCCGGATTGGGCGGGGCGCAAAACAGTCAACGGAGCGTATCGATGCCGATACGCTCCGTTTTTTGCCAGCATACCATGGGCCACGTTCAACGCACTACGCCGAACTGCGTATAGACGTGCGCCCTTGCGTTAGTTAGACAAATTGGAATTATATTACAAGTTATCCCGCAACCATTTTTCGACAATAGGCCCATCTTCCTCGCCCATAAAAGAATGTTCACTATTTTCCGATAATGTTAGTACACAGTTAAAGTTTGCGGCAAAAGCTTTCACAATTTCCAATGATTGCAAAGTATCTCTCCCAGCAAAAAGAATACTGGTTTCAATATTCCATTTTTGCACAGGATGCTTTTTCACATACTGATAGTAATCCCAGGTCATAAGATCAATGGGCGTATCAATCTCCTTTTCTCTTGCGAGGCGTTCTTCTGATATCCCAAACCATACCATCATCTGCTGAATCAAATACTCCATATCCAAAATGGGAGATTGAAAGAGACATTTCTTTATTTTGCGTGTATGATAGGTATTTAAGCAAAAGTATGCCCCTAAACTGCAGGCGTACAGTGATACTTCCTCCCATTTTGAAAAAACATAATCCCCTATTACCGTAAGGTCATGGATTCCGTTCCATATATCACATCGCTTATCCTCATTTTGGCGCTCCCCATGCCCAGGTAAATCAAAACTTATTGTCTGATATCCTCTTTGCTCTGCTATATTTGCAATTCCTTCAGCAGATTCTTTGGAAGACATTTTTCCGTGAACACATAAATACACTTTATCTGATTTCTCTCCCCACACAAGTGCAGGGATATGGTTAATTTCTATTCTGATTTTCTTCATGAATTTTCTCCCTTTAGCGCAGAAAAACCTCGTTTTCATATAATCTGAAATTCAAACAAGTAGTCAAATTCAAGTTTAATTATCTGATTCCATCATATCATAATTTACCCGAAGACACAAGAACAGGCACAACAGCTGAAACTGTTGTGCCTGTTGACTATTTTACGCGCACTGCCCTTTGCCCCGGGCGGTTTCGTGTTTTTTAGAAAGCCTTGGCCACGTCCTCCAGCAGCTGGCGGATGTGCAGGAACTGGGGGCAGGCGTTTTCGCACTGGCCGCAGCCGATGCACTCATGGGCCTTATGCTCGATGGCCTCATAGGCGGCCTTGCCCTGGGCGGAGATGTCCTCCTTCCGGGACTTGAAGTCATTGAAGGCGGCAAAGACATCGGGGATGGGGATACCGGCGGGGCAGCCGTCGGTGCAGTAGCGGCAGGCGGTGCAGGGGACCCGGTGCTGGCCCTGATAGATGGTGCGGACCTTATCGATGATCTCGTACTCGGCAGGGGTGAAGGGCTTGAAATCGGCCATGGTGGCGATGTTGTCATCCATCTGCTCCTGGTTGCTCATGCCGGACAGGACCATGAACACCTTCTCGGGGCTGGCGGCGAAGCGGATGGCGTAGCCCGCCTGGGAGTAGTCGGGCAGCAGGGCGGCGGCGTTTTCAGGCAGGTTCACCAGGGAACCGCCCTTCACGGGCTCCATGACGATGACGGGCTTATTGTGCTTGCAGCAGACCTCGTAGCACTTCTCAGCCTGGACTCTGGGGTCGATCCAGTCCACGTAGTTGATCTGCAGCTGGACCACCTCGATCTCGGGCCGGTCGGAGAGGATCTTGTCCAGCACCTCGGCGCTGTCGTGGAAGGACATGCCGATGTGGCGGATCTTACCCTGGGCCTTCAGCTCCTTCACGATCTCGTAGGCCCGGGTATCGATGTACTTCTGGTGCCGGGCGTCGTTCATGGCATGGTGCAGGTAGAAGTCGAAATATTCCACGCCGCAGGCCTCCAGCTGAGCTTCAAACATGGGCAGGATCTCCTCCTCCTTCTCGAAGCAGAAGCCGGAGAGCTTGTTGGTCAGGATGTAGCTGTCCCGGGGATAGCGGGAGGACAGGCACTCCTTCACCGCCAGCTCGCTCTTGCCCTGGATGTAGGGATGAGCGGTGTCGAAATAGTTAAAGCCGGCCTTCAGGAAAGCGTCCACCATGTCCTTGGTCTGAGGGATGTCCACATCCTCGCCCACCATGGGCAGACGCATCATGCCGAAGCCGAAATTTTTCTTGATCTCAGGGAAAAAGCGGTTCATAAAAAATACCTCCCGGTTTTTTCTTTTATCATATACGAAAGAGACAAAAAAGTAAATAAAAAGTTGCATGCGCAACTGCAACTTTTTTTGTTTTTCCCCCTGAGGGAAACAGGCATTGCCTGTAAATCTTTCTCAGGAGGAATTCCCTATGATGCTGCACCACAATTTTACCCTGGACCTGCTTCAGCCCGGCACTCCCCACCGGATCCCGGTGAAGCAGGGCGACACTCTGACCCACTCCCTGGACATTCTTCTGACGGCCAACGGCGAGCCCTGGATCTTCCCGGCGGATGCCACACCGGTGCTGCGCTGGCACGCCAGCGACCCCGGCTCCGGGAAGTACGCCCGGGGGATCTATGACACCCTGCCGGGCGGTGTACACGCCTGGACCGCGGCGGAAAATCTGCTGAACATCATCACGGTGCCCCAGATGTTCGCCCTGCCGGGGCTGGTTCAGGCGGATGTGCTGCTGATCCAGGGAGAAAAGACCCTGGCAACCTTTAATTTTGAGTTTTATGTAAACCCCACCCCGGTAAACGGCACCGAGCCGGAGGCCCAGAGCTTCTATAAGGTAGCCTCCCTGGACCAGATCAACGCCGCCATCTCCGCCCTGGAGGAATGGAAGGCCAGTGCCGACCTGCTGCTGACCAATCTGGAGCATGAATTCTTTGAACTGAAGCAGATCGTGCTGGGTCCTTAATATCATAAACACCCCCGGAATATCCGGGGGTGTTGCTTTTTATACAGCGTGACGCTGAATGGCTCTGCGGCTCCGGGCGGTGAGCTCCGGGGCGTAGACCAGCATCAGGTACAATCCCACGATGGGCAGCACCATATACATATACCAGTATTCATAGGGAATCAGCTGATGGAACAGGGCCACCAGAGGGTTGGTGGGGTCCACGGAGAACATGTAGTTCACCCGGATGCCGTTGCCCACCACAGCGCAGTACCGGTTGATGCCCAGATTGCACAGATGCACCAGGGTATACAGGAACATGGTGATGGTCATGGTGGAGCCGATGCACTCCGGGTCCTTCTTCACCAGCCCCAACTTGAACAGCAGCAGTGGAATGCCGAATTCAAAGACATGGGGGAAGAAGTAGAAGTTGAAGCTCTCGCTGAACAGCACCGCCTCGGTCATCTCAAAGTTGGCAACCAAAGCGACCAGCGCACCCAGGCACCACAGCAGCAGCAGATTGCCCAGGGTCTTGTTCCGGGTCAGCACCGCGAAGGGCAGCAGCATGGCATTAATGGAGCAAAGGTGCAGGGGCAGGTACTCCAGCGGGGAGCCCCAGCGCAGCAGATTAAATATAATGGCGGCGATTCCGCTTAAAGACAGGGGAAACAGCACCATGGTTTGTACTTTCTGAGATTTATTTTTCAGACCGTAATACAGACCGGCAACCATGAGCGCAGCCAGCATCAGGGTCAGAATATGGGTGGGGGTGAAAAATCCCCATTTCATTTCAGGTCTCTTCCTTTCCTGGCAATTGCCAATTTCAGGAAGTGTTATAGCGCAGCTGTGAAAAAAAGTCAATGACCTTCATAAAATCGTAAGAAAGATTCTGCGCTATTCTTAAGATTCCACCTGTGGCGGATACGGTTTTGTGCACAGTGACAAATGCAAGAAAGGAAAACTGGTTAAAATAACAAATTATCTGCTGTAAATGATTGTTTGGCGGCGCAAGCCGCTATGCCCTCCCCTTTGGGGAGGGTGCCCCCATAGGGGGCGGGAGAGGTAAGAATACGCCGAAATACGGTAGATTTTGGAACATTGCACTGCCCTCTTCCGTCACGGCTACGCCGTGCCACCTTCCCCAGAGGGGAAGGCTTTGATGCGCTAAACGATAATTTACTGTCAAAACAGCAACGCCCCGGATTTCTCCGGGGCGTAAAAATTTACACTTCGTAGGTTCTGACGATTTCCGTGGGGCCTTCCAGCAGGAGGGTATGGATCACACCCTCCGTCTCCTCAATGGTGACCTTCAGGGTACCGCCCCGGCTGTGGGCGGTCAGGTACTTGCCGGGAAGCTTGCCCTGCTTCCAGATCACAGCGGCAACAGAGCCGGTGCCGGTGCCGCAGGCCAGGGTATAGTCCTCCACACCCCGCTCAAAGGTCAGCACCCGGACCTCGGCGTCGCCGATCCACTGGTAGAAGTTCACGTTGGCGCCCTTGGGGAAGGCCTTGTCCCAGCGTAATTCCCGCATATGGTCCCAGATGCAGTCGGCATCGGCCCAGAGGTCGCCGTCGTATTCGGCAACGGCGTGGGGCACGCCGGGATTGCCCAGCTCCACATAGGACACGGGGCCCTTCCGCTCCAGGTCCAGGATCTCCGGGTTGTTCAGCTTCACCCGGTACTGGTTCTCGTCGATCCGCCAGCCGGGCACCAGACCGGCGTCGGTCTCCACGGTCATGGTGTCCCCGGCGATGCCCATGTCGTGGGCATACCGGCAGATGCAGCGGGCGCCGTTGCCGCACATCTCGCCCCGGGTGCCGTCGGAGTTGTAGAAGTGGAGCCGGAAATCGGCCTTGTCGGAATGGTCTACGGCCATGAAGCCGTCGGCCTTGGTCAGTTTACATAACTCGACGGCCAGCTTTTCGAAATCATACTGGCCGCCACGGGCATCCATGACCATAAAGTCATTGCCCGCGCCGTTCATGTAGTGAATTGTCATTGTATTGTCCTCCAATGGGTTTTGGGTATAGTTGCGCGAAGCGCCTTGCCTCTCCCTTTGGGAGAGGTGGCCCGGCGAAAAGCCGGGACGGAGAGGGTGTCGTAGCGTTATTTGCCCTCTCAGTCGCCGCTAAAGCGGCGCCAGCTCCCCCATAGGGGGAGCCAAGTTTGCACTATACACAGAATTTTACATAGCATTCAGGATGCTTTCCATATCGTACAGGCCCTTTGCCTTGCCCTCCATGAAGCGGGCAGCGGCTACGGCGCCGTCGGCCAGCATGGCACGGCTGCCGGACTCGTGCTTCAATGTCAGGGACTGGTTGGGGGTGTGGATATGGACCTCATGGATGCCCACCACGCTTCCCAAACGCAGGGCGTGGACACCGATCTCGTCCTTGGTGCGCTTGCCCTCGCCGGAGCGGCCACAGTTTTCTACCGCGTTGGGACGGACCTCCTTGATGGCGTTGAAGAGCATGTGGGCGGTGCCGCTGGGGGCATCGACTTTTCTGGTGTGGTGGGTCTCGACAATTTCAATGTCCGCATCGGGGAAGAATGCGGCAGCCTGCTTCACCAGGCGGCAGAGAACCGCGATGCCCAGGCTCACGTTGCCGGCATAGAACACGGGGATCTCTTTGGCGGCCTCGAAGATCAGGGCCTTTTCTTCAGCGGTGTGGCCGGTGGTGCCGATGACAGCGGCGGCGCCGGTGGCCTTGGCGTAGGCCAGCACATCGGGGGTGGCGGAGTGGTGGGAGAAGTCCACGATCACGTCGGAGGAAATCTCGCCCAGCTCAGCAAAGGTCTTGGGCACGTTGTTCTCGCCGTCGATGCTCACCCGGCCCACGATCTCAGAACCGAAAATATTGTCGATCAGCTTGCCCATGGCGCCGTTGGCGCCGCACAGAATCACTTTCATACGTTTAAACCCAACTTTCTCATTTCTTTATACAGCTTTTCCCGGTTGGCACCTTCCATGGGAGTCAGGGGCAGCCGGAGGTTTTCTTCACCAAAGCCCAGAGCGGACACCGCCGCCTTGGCGGGGATGGGGTTGACCTCGCAGAACAGCAGGTCAATCAGGGGCAGCAGGTCGCACTGCATCTGCGCAGCGGCGGCGTAGTCCCCCCGGAGGCAGGCGTCGGTCATGGCAACGGACTCCCGGGGAAGCACATTGCTCAGCACGGAGATGGTACCCGCGCCGCCCATGGCCATCATGGGCACCGTCAGGGCATCCTCGCCGGAGTACACATCGATCTTGTCTCCGCAAAGATGCATGATCTTCACCATCTGGGCCATGTTGCCGGTGGCTTCCTTGATGCCCACGATGTTGGGATGCTCTGCCAGGACAGCCACGGTCTCGGGCAGCAGGTTGCAGCCGGTGCGGCCGGGGACATTGTACAGGATCACAGGGACCGTGGAGGCGTCAGCCACCAGGGTGAAGTGCTGAATCAGGCCCTTCTGGGTGGCCTTGTTGTAGTAGGGGGTCACCACCAGCACAGCGTCGGCACCGGCCTCGCAGGCGGCTTTGGTGTTCTCCAGCACATGGGCGGTGTTGTTGGTGCCGGTACCGGCGATGACCGGGACACGCTTGTTGACCTTTTCCACGGTGAAGCGGATGACTTTCTCCTGGTCCTCCGGCTCAATGGTGGCATTCTCGCCGGTGGTGCCCATGACCACGATGGCGTTGATGCCGTTTTCGATCTGGAATTCCAGGAAGCGGCCCAGGGCCTCATAGTCGATGCCGTCCTTCGTCATGGGGGTGACGATGGCCGTGGCCATGCCTTTAAAAATTGTCTTTTTCATAGGGATTCTCCTTTTATAACGACGCGGTAGCGCTTGACCCTTCCCCCGGGGGGAAGGTGGGCCGCCGTCAGGCGGGTCGGAAGAGGAATTCGGGAGATAACCTGATGGGCGGTACTTCTGAAGACTTACTGAAACGTTCCGTCTTGAAAAGCCTGTTTCTGCGTACCATATCCAACATTCCTGCCCGCATTCCTCTTCCGCCCCCAGTGTGCGCACTGGGGGCACCTTCTCCCCGGGAGAAGGATAAATTCTAAACCTTAAACTTATTAAAATAATCGTACAGCGGTATCAGCTTGATAAAGAAATCCAGCACCCGGTCTGCAAGCTCCGGGCCGAAGGTAGCTTCGCTGAAATCTTCGCTTCTGGTGCAGCCGATCTGACCCTTCCAGGCGAAGTAGGGGACCAAATCGGGATTATCGCAGGGCTTGGGGCGCTTATACAGCTCCGCTTCGATCTTCTGCCCCACGGCCTCCTCCACGGAATGGACCATGCTCAAAAATTCGTCGGGCTTGGCGGCGATATGGCGGCGGAACTCCTCCAGGGTGGCCGTCCGGGGCTTCCAGATGAAGAAGCCGTAGTGGACCCCCTCGGGGTTGATCTCAAAGTACAGGCAGGGATTCTCCGCCCACCATTCCACGTCCTGCCGGATGCAGACCCACAGGCTTTCCTTGTAGGGTACCTCCGGATGCATCCGGGCGTCCTTGTAGATGCGGCTGACCTTTAACAGGTTACCGGGCTTGTCTAGGAAGGGCTGGAACAGGTACTGGCCCAGGGCCTTGGTGGGCTCGTAGAGATATTTGACGTAGTCGGGTTTGTGTTCGGTGAACCATTCCCGGTTGTTATTTAAGCGGATGCCCCAGAGAAAATCCACCGTTTCGGGGCTGTAGCCGGTAAACATAGGCAAAACTTCTTTCTGTTGTATTGTTCGTATTCGTGTAAATTATGGTTTATATCAGCACCATTTCGTAGGGCGGGGTCATGACCCCGCCGACCAGGTGACGATTTTGCCCAGGCTGACTTGGTGTAAAACATCGGATTTCCGCAAAAAACGCAGTACTCAATCCAATTGGTGCATCGGCGGGCTCATGAGCCCGCCCTACAAAGGCGTATGAAATTCCTACGCTAAACGAAAATTTACCGCATCAATCCTCCGGATATGGATCTCTGTATCGGGTACGCCAGATGATCTGGTTTCTGCGTTTTTCGGGGAATTCCCGGTCGGGGATGGTGATCTCGTACCGCTCGGAGGCGTTGACCACCCTGGTTTCTCCGTAGGTCCGCTCCCGGATCTGCTCCATACCATAGCGGAAATGGACGTGGCCGTGGAGCAGGTACAGGGGCTTGTACTTGTCCAGTAACTCCCGGAAGCACTCAAAGCCCCAGTGGGCCGGGTCCTCCGCGTCGCCCACCCCCTCCGGCGGGGTGTGGGTCACCACGATATCCACACCGCCGGCACGCCACAGATGGTACCGGAGTTTCCGGATCCGGCGGCGCATCTGCCGTTCGGTGTACTGGTGCGCCCCGGGGTGGTACCTCCGGCAGCCGCCCAGACCCAGGATCCGCAGACCGTTGTACTCGATGAGCATATCGTCGATGCAGTCGCAGCCCTCCGGGGGCTCCTTGACATAGTCTGTGTCGTGGTTTCCGTGGACATACAACAGCGGGCACCGGGCCATGGTCACCAGAAAGCTTAAGTATTTGGATTTCAGGTCGCCGCAGGAGATGATCAGGTCGTATTCCTTCAGTCTGCCCGGCTGGTAGTAGTCCCACAGGGCAGGCGATTCCTCATCGGAGACGATCAAAAGCTTCACGCTGGGGCACCTCCTTTGCGGCGGGAATGGAATCCCGGTATACGCCCAGCTCCCGGACCATGGTCCGGGACATGGGCAGAATCTGGTCGAAGGTAGGGATCTCGCCAATGACGTTTTCGCAGAGCCAGTCCATTTTGAGCCGTTCCTTGGCGTCCAGGATCTGGGTGCCGTCATTTTTGATGGTGCCGTCCTGGGCGATGATCTTCCGGGCGAAGGGATCCAGGGTTCCGGCGATCATATCCTTTCTCAGGATCTCCGCCAGGGCCCGGACACCTGCCGGGAGGCGGCTGGACAGCTCGATGTCGATGACGCCGCTGTCCATGCCCAGCCAGTAATTGACCGCACTGTAGGGGTCTTTATTTTCCTTTTTACCGCCGGACAGGTAGTAATTGACAACATTTTCGTAGAATTTGCCCCAGACCCACACAGGACTGCCCAGGGGTACCAGGCCGCCCCGGTCGTCCATCAGGTAGGTGCCGTAGCTGCAGAATTCCAGGTACATCTTGTTCTGGCTGGGGGCCTGGCGGTTGGAGACCACCCGGATGCCGTCGGTGAAGAAGTCCGCCTGGGGGGTACCCTCGCAGCAGGACCAGCGCAGCTCGATCTGGGCCCGGGGATTGGTCAGCTGGGCACCCAGGGCAAAGGCGTTGATGGAGGCCATGGTGCCGAAAATGGGGTAAGAGGCGATATAGCCGATCCGGTTATTCTGGGCCATGGCACCGGCAATGGCGCCGGAGATAAATTTGGCCTCGTACATCCGGCCGTAATAGGTGACGATGGAGGAATAGGGCTGGGAGACGGAGCAGTTCAGGATCCGGACCTTGGGATATTTCACCGCCAGCTTCAAGGATGCCCGGCTGAGCATGGGGGAGGTGGTGAAGATCACCGTTGCGCCGTCCTTCACGGCCTCCTCGATTTTCTCCTCGCCCAGGGCCAGGGTATCGGCGCCGAAATAGCTGCGGCAGATCACCTTGTCCCCAAACACGGACTCGATATATTTCCGGCCCTCCTCATGGCCCAGGACCCAGGCGCTGGCAGCGGTGGTCAGCTGGTGGACAAAGGCCACCTGGATGGTGTCCGGGGTGATGATCCGGGTCAGCAGGCTTGCCTTGGGGCTTTCCTTGGTCTTGGTCTCCACCTGCACCGTGCTTTCGTAGGTGGCGGTGACCACGTCGAAGGTCAGATCATCCAGGGTCTTCTGCAGCTCCGCGGAGGAGAATTTGCCCAGGTCCTCATAGCTGTACAGCTGCAGCCACAGCAGCAGCGCCTCCTCGGCGGTCACGGTCCCCGGCCGGGCCTTCATGCCCGCAAAGGCATCGGAAAAATAGTGGAACCGGGCGTTAAAGGTCCTGCGCTCGTCCTCGGACCAGCTCTCGTCGGGCTTTTTGCCCAGGGCTTTCAAAAATTTTCCGTAGTCACCGGGCCGGGTGAACCGGGGGATGTAGAGCTTGCTTGCCTTGTAATAGTCCAAAAATTCGTAGTAGGCCTTCACCGCCGGGTCGTCGCTTTTGGCGGGCAGGATCCGCTTCACATTGCCGGGGATCCGGGCGGCACCGAAATAACGCAGGACGGAGACCCGCTTGTTGCCCTCCTGGACGTAGAAATTGCCCAGGTATTCAAAGCACTCAATGGGCTCCCGGATGCCCTCGTCGCTTAAATGGTCGGAGCAGAGGAGCTTCCACTTGGTGGCAAATTCCGATTCCTCACCCAAAAGGGGCAGAAAGGAGGCGGAGAAGGCGGTGATCCGTCCGGCGGACTTGGTGCCCAGGATCCGCTCCACAGGGATCTCCACCAGGCCCACCTCCTTGGCGGTGTCGTAGGCGGTTTCTCCCAAAATATCATCCAGCACTGCCGGATGGGGGTCCTTTCCGGCGGCGGTCAGTTCCTTCACTTCTGCTTTTCCCTGCTTTACCGCAAGGGTATATTCTTCAGTTGCTTCCACACTGAGCATAGCGCGAAACCTCCTGTAAAGATTCTTTCACGCTTATATCATAGCGGATATTCCTAAAATACGCAATAGAAATTTGGATATTTCGCCATGCTGAATCCGGCCGCCATCCGGCCGAAAATGATCCGTCCACAGCTCCCCGGCGATAAAATTCCAGTGAAAATATCCGCAAATCATTGACTTTTTCTTGTGTTTGTGAAATAATGTACAGGTTAAATATAAAGCAAGAGAGGATTTTTCTTATGAAGCAATCCAGAACACATAACTGCGGCGAGCTGCGGCTGTGCAACGCAGGTGAAAACGTCACCATCGTCGGCTGGATGGAGAACGTCCGTGAGGTGGGCTCCAACTTTGCTTTCGTGGTCCTGCGGGACTACTACGGCACCACCCAGGTGGTCATTGAGAATGCCGAAATGATGGCAAGCATCAAGGGCCTGAACAAGGAGTCCACCATCTCCGTCACCGGTATCGTCCGGGAGCGCGAGAGCAAGAACCCCAAGCAGGCTACCGGCGATATCGAAGTCGTGCCTTCCGAGATCAAGGTTCTGGGCAAGTGCGTCCACAACCAGCTGCCCTTCGAGATCTACAAGTCCCGGGACGCTGACGAGAACGTCCGCCTGAAGTACCGCTACCTGGACCTGCGGAACCCAGCCGTCAAGAAGAACATCATCCTGCGCTGCCAGGTGGTGGCCGCCATCCGGGCTGCCATGACCGAGCGGGGCTTCCTGGAGATCACCACCCCCATCCTGACCGCTTCCTCCCCCGAGGGCGCCCGTGACTACCTGGTTCCCGCCCGTAACCACCCCGGCAAGTTCTACGCCCTGCCCCAGGCTCCCCAGCAGTTCAAGCAGCTGCTGATGACCTCCGGCTTCGACAAGTACTTCCAGATCGCACCCTGCTTCCGTGACGAGGACGCCCGTGCCGACCGCACCCCCGGCGAGTTCTACCAGCTGGATATGGAGATGGCCTTCGCTTCTCAGGACGATGTGCTGTCCACCCTGGAAGAGGTGCTGCAGCCCCTGTATATCAAGTTCGGCCAGTATGACCGGGTCTCCAGCTATCCCTTCCAGCGGATCCCCTTCAACGAGGCTATGGACCGCTACGGCTCCGACAAACCCGACCTGCGTATCGACCTGGAGGTTCAGGACATCACCGCTGAGGTCGCCGGCTGCGGCTTCGGCCCCTTCCAGAACGCCGTCGTCAAGGCGGTCAGCGTGGACGACTTCAACCAGGGCCGCAAGTGGATCGACAAGCTCCTGGCCGACGTGGAAGTTCAGACCGGCAACAAGGTCTGCTGGTTCAAGGTGGACGAGAACGGCGCCTTCACCGGCGGCGTCAGCAAGTTCCTGACCGACTACACCGCTGCTCTGACCGAGAAGCTGAACCTGAAGCCCGGCAGCTTCGTCTGCATGGCCGCTTCCCCCAAGAAGGTCACCGCCCAGAAGACCGCAGGCGTGGTCCGCACCCTGCTGGGCAAGCGGATCCCCGGCCACTTCGACGAGAAGCAGTACGCCATGTGCTGGATCGTGGACTTCCCCATGTACGAGATGGGCGAGGAGTCCGGCCAGCTGGAATTCTGCCACAATCCCTTCTCCATGCCCAAGGGCGGTATGGAAGCCCTGCTGGAAGCCGAGGGTGACAACGAGAAGCTCCTGGCCATCAACGCCAGCCAGTACGACCTGGTCATCAACGGCTACGAGTGCGCATCCGGCGCTGTCCGTAACCACGATCCCGAGATCATGGTCAAGGCCTTCCAGATGGTGGGTCTGGGTGAAGAGGACGTGAAGGCTAAGTTCCCCGCCATGTACAACGCCTTCACCTACGGCGCACCTCCCCATGCCGGTGCAGCCCCCGGCATCGACCGCATGGTCATGCTGCTGTGCGGCGAGGAGAGCATCCGTGAGGTCATCACCTTCCCCATGAACAAGACCGCTCAGGACCTGATGATGGACGCCCCCACCACTGTTTCCCAGAAGCAGCTGGACGATGTCCACATCCTGATCAACGAAGCACACCTGTAAGATACAGCAGCAGCCCCGGCCATACGGCCGGGGCTTTCTATTAATTTATACTGATAAATTATCGTTTAACGCAGAAGTTAGGTTAACGCACTCAGCTATCGACAATGGTGTCATTCCGAGGGCCTTTAGGCCCGTGGGAATCTCCTGTACCGTACTTCGGTACGGCAAAGCGTTGGTTAACATTGAAAATCCCGGATGTACGATGTTAATTGGTGCACACTATGTTTTTCTTCTGTGCTGGAGATTGCCACGTCGCTTTGCTCCTCGCAATGACACAGTAGTCGGAACCCGGTTGCACCGATTGGTACTGCTGATATAAACGCTAATTTACATTACCATAAACAAGCAGAAACCCCGCCAAAAGGCGGGGCATCTCTCTTACAATTAAATCACACCCAGAACTTTCAGGAACAGCAGCACAAGCACCAGGATGATCACCGGGCGGGTGACCTTGCTTCCCTTGGTCATGGCAAGGCCGGAGCCGATGTAATTGCCTGCCATATTGCAGGCAGCGCCCACCAGACCCAGCAGGATCAGGGCCTGGCCGTTCAGCAGGAAGATAGTCAGGCTGGTCAGGTTGGTGGTCAGATTTATGACCTTGGCCTGGGCATTGGCAGCCCGGGTATTCATCTTGGCGAACACCGTAAAGGCGATGATCAGGAAGGTGCCGGTACCGGGGCCGTAGAAGCCGTCGTAGATGCCCACGAAGAAGGCGCTTAAGATGGCGGTAATCCAGAGCTTGGCGTTCAGCTGCACCTGGGCATCCTCGTTGTCCCGGAAGAGCTTTGGATTCATCACCACGATGGCAACCACGGGCAGGACGATGAAGAGGATATTCTCCATGATGCCCTCGTCCATCTTCATGGACAGGTTGGCACCCAGGGAGGAGCCCAGCATGGCAAACACGATGGTGGGCAGGGCGATCTTCCAGTTCACCAGGCCCTGGCGGATAAACCGGAGGGTGGTGACGGTGGTGCCGCAGGCGGAGGAGAGCTTGTTGGTGGCGATAGCCTGGTGGACAGGCACGCCTGCCAGCAGATAGGCAGGCAGGGAGATCAGTCCGCCGCCGCCGCCGATGGAGTCCACAAGACCCGTCAGAAACAGCATGGGGCAGATGATCAGAAACATTTGGGGCGTCAGTGTCATGGAAATGACCTCCGTGTCTTTTTCTTTCCCTATGGTAGCACAAATGGGGGAAAAGTAAAGAAAAATCCGTTGATATATCACATGGACCATGTGCTGTCGGACAATTGCCCCGCCGGAAAATACCGGCGGGGCCTTTGTTATTGCATTGGCGGAGCCTCCCCAATGGCACTCCGGTTCCTTCATTTCGGAGGGGAACCGGCGGGAGGCCGGGCCTTTGCCGAAAAAATCAGATTTCCGCGCGCTTGCGGGCCATTTCCGCCCGCAGCTCCGGGGTGATATTCCAGACGAAGCGGAACACCACCCAGCTGCCCACGGCACAGAGGGCCGGGAACAGCAGGCACAGCACCCGGATACCCAGAATGGTGCTGCCGGTCTGGACGGAGGCGGTGGCATCGTAGCCGATGAGACCCAGCATGGCCACGCCGAAGGAGGAGCCCAGGCCCTGGCCCAGGCGGCGGAGCATATTGAAGGTGCCGTTGATGGAGCCCTCGGTACGCTTGCCGGTGAGATATTCGTTGTACTCAATGGCCTCGGACAGCATGCCCCACTGCATCATATTGCTCAGGCCGGAAATACCGGAGGCCAGGGCATTGATTGCGATATGGACCCAGACATTGATATCAGTGGTGATATGCAGCGCGAACAGGCCCACATACAGTCCGCAGCCGATCAGCAGACTGCCCCGCAGCACCTTCTGCATGCCCACCTTTCGGGTCAGCTTTGGCACCACCGACATGCACACCAGGCTCACCGGCATGCCGATCATGGAGCCCACGCTCATCAGAGCCAGACTGCCCAGCACATCGGCGTACATATAAGTGCCCAGAGCGCCGCCCACACTCATCAGAATGCCGGACAGCAGACCATGGAGGCACAGAGCCACAAAGGCCCGGTTCACCCGGAATACCTCCAGAATGTCGGTGATCCGGATGGGAGGTGCGCCCACCTTCTGCTGACTGATATTGCGCTCCTCCGTGAAGAAGTAGCAGCCGGCGCAGCAGATAAAGCCGATGATGGCGCAGACGGTGACGCCCATGCCATAGCCCAGGGCGGGGGAGCTTTCGAACAGGGAGATGATGGCCGGGAAGGTCATCTGGGGAATGATGATGCCCAGCATGCCGCCGATGCCCCGGGCGGAGGACAGCTCGGCCCGCTCCGCGTCATTGGTGGCCATGGCGGAGATCAGGCCGCCCAGGGAGATATTGTGCATGGCGTAGAACACTTCGTACATCAGGTAGGTCACGAAGGCCACCACCAGCCGGGACATGCCGGTGACCCAGCCGGGGGCCGTGAACACCAGAATGGCGGAAAAACCGGTGAGGGGCGCCATCCGCAGGATCCAGGGCCGGAATTTACCGCCCCGGGACTGTTTTTTGGCAAAGGACTTGTCCATCATCACGCCGATGACGGGATTGCTCAGTGCGTCAAAGATCTTCCAGATCAGGGTCATGGCTGCGATGACAGCGGTATCCATCAGGGCCACGTTCACATAGTAGCGGGTCATGAAGGCACTCATCAGGGAGAAGGTCATGCAGCCGCCGAAGTCACCCAGGGCATAACCCAGGCGGTGCTTCAGGGTCAGGGGATTCGTATTTTCGGACATGGTATCCCTCCAGAGAAATTATCCAGAGTATCATAGCACAGGTCCTTGCATTTTGTTGTGACATATGGCACAATGAAAAGAAAAAAGGACTGATTTTATGCGGGAGCTCCAGGATCCGAAGCTGCTTTCCCACTACCTGAGAAAATATCACATCCAATCCTTCTTCGATACCCGGGACCTGCCCTTCCGGCTTTACGAATACGCCCCGGGGGAGATGATCAATGTGGTGCACCCCATGGATGAGAGCATCAAATTCATCGTGGAGGGAATCTTTGACCACTACGCCATCCAGGAAAACGGCGATCCCTACCTCATCGCCCACTGCAACGGCTTTGGGTTCATGGGGGACCTGGCCTTCTGCGGCCGGAATCCGGTGGGCCGATATCAGGAAGTCATAGAGACCGTCCGGGCGGTGGAGCTGCCCCTGGAACCCCTGCGGAAAACCCTGGAAAACGACAACCGGTTTCTCCGGTTCCTGCTGGACACCATGGCTCAGCGGATGACCATGTCCATGCACATCCGGCTGGACGGCACCAGTGCGGAAGATGCGCTGCTGGCGTACCTGAAGTGGCGCTGCCCGGACCACACCATCCGCAATGTCAGTGAAACGGCGTTCCACCTAAATTACAGCCGCCGGCAGCTTCAGCGGGTGCTGAAGGACCTGACGGAACGGGGCATCCTGAGCAAAACCGGGAAGGGCCATTATACACTGCGGACACAATGATAAAGGCCCCGCTCCTGTGAGCGGGGCCCTCTGTTTGATTGCTTACTCGGCGGAGAATTCTTCCTTGCCCACATAGCACAGGGGGCACTGGAAATCCTCGGGCACATCCTCCCATTTGGTGCCGGGGGCAATGCCGCCCTCGGGGTAGCCCAGCTCCTCGTCGTATTCCCAACCGCAGACGTCGCAGACATATTTCATAGTGTTTTCCTCCATTTCGATTTGCTTTTCTTTAGGATGACTTAATTATACCACCCTATACCCCATCCTTCCGTGACTTTCTCACCAAGGAATTGACTTAGGGCGAAAATAAAGTTATACTGAACACAAAAGGAGGCCTGCGCCATGGACATTGCCAATTACTTCCCCATCTGGGACAAGCTGACCCCTGCCCAGCAGCAGCGGATCGCGTCCACCACCATTCTGCACACCGTCAGCGGCGGCACGCTGCTTCATGACGGCGGCCCCGACTGCCTGGGCCTGCTGCTGGTGAAATCCGGTCAGCTCCGGGCCTATATGCTCTCGGAGGAAGGCCGGGAGATCACCATCAGCCGGTTTTTTGAGATGGATATCTGCCTGTTCTCCGCCTCCTGCGTCATGAGCAATATGCAGTTCGCCGTGTTCATCGAGGCGGAAAAGGACAGCGAAATTTATGTGATCCCCGCGTGCCTCTACCAGAATCTCATGGACGAGAGCCTGCCGGTGGCAAACTACTCCCACAACCTGATCACCAATCACCTGTCCGAGGTCATGTGGCTCATGGAGCAGATCATGTGGAAGAGCTTCGACAAGCGGCTGGCCCGGTTTTTGCTGGAGGAGTCCGCTGTGGAGGGTACCAATTCCCTGAAGATCACCCACGAGAAGATTGCCAACCACATGGGCACCGCCCGGGAGGTGGTCACCCGGATGCTGCGCTGGTTCCAGAGCGAGGGCATGGTAAAGCTCACCCGGGGCACCGTGGACATTACGGATGAGAAGAAGCTGCGCAAGCTGGATGCATAAGAAAATCCCGTCAAGTTCACCTTGACGGGATTTTTGCCTGTCCGGAAAGCGGGACAGATACATGAAATTGCAGCTGAAACAGACTGACCGCAGCCCACAGTCCTTACGGACCGCGTTCTGCGGTCAGGGGAATCTCCCACGCCCTAAAAAGTGTCCACCGGACACTTTTTACCCCGGCTTCGCCGGGGCCGGGCTTTCGATTCCCGTGCGAGGAACATAATGAAAAAAATCCCTCACCGGATGGTGAGGGATTATTTTCATGGTGACCCGTACGGGAATCGAACCCATGTTACCGCCGTGAAAGGGCGGTGTCTTAACCGCTTGACCAACGGGCCTGGTAGCGGCAATCTGACTTGAACAGATGACATACCGGGTATGAACCGGCTACTCTACCAACTGAGTTATGCCGCCATGGTGGTCAAAGGATTTCGGGCACCGCCGAAATCAGCTTCATCATTATATCTAAGCTTTACCCATTTGTCAAGCTTTATTTTTCGTTTTTTTGCGTAAATTTTGGGAATCCTTTTTCTGAGGTGATAGGGTGTTATTTGCTGTGAAAACGCTGCTTTTTCTATTCGGCGGCTCGGCCTATGTGCTGCTGGAGCTGCTCTTCCGGGGGCGGAGCCACTACAGCATGTTCTTAGCCGGCGGTACCTGTCTGCTGCTGGTGGGCCATCTGAACCGGGTGAAGCCGAAGCTGCCGCCCCTGTTCCGGGCCCTGGCCGGTGCCGGGATCATCACGGCGGTGGAGCTGCTGACCGGGCTGCTGGCCAACCGGGATTACCGGGTCTGGGACTACCGGGATGTGCCCTTTAACTACCGGGGCCAGATTTGCGCCGGCTTTTCCCTGCTCTGGATCGGCGCCGCGGCCCTGGTACTGCTAATCCACGACCCCCTGGAAAAGGAAATACGCAGACGGATTACTCCGTCTGCGCAGGGTGATTCTTAATTAAATTCCTCCGGGTCAAAGGTGATCACCGTGTGATAGGTCATGGCGCTGCCCTCGTTGAGGGCCTTATCCAGCCGGGACTGAATCTCCTTCTCCCGGTTCCGCAGGCTCACAGGCAGGGCCACGTCGAAGATCAGATTGGTGTGGGCCATGCCCCGGACCATCCGGAAATCGTGGATGGTCATCCGGGGATCCTGCTGGCGCAGGTTTTCCATGACCTTTTCCCGGAGCCGGTTGATCTCCGGATCATTGGTGATCACCGGGTCATAGTGGATCACCAGGTGGATGCCGTGGCTGCGCATACACTCCCGCTCCATATCGTCGATGAGCTCGTGGCAGAACAGGGGGTCGTCCCCGGCATCCATCTCCACGTGGATGCTGGCGAAGCGCTGGCCGGGGCCGTAGTCATGGACCATCAGGTCGTGGTAGCCCAGCACATGGGGCTGCACGCCGATATAGTCCACGATCAGAGCCCGCAACTCGGGGCTGGCGGCCTCGCCCAGGAGGGGGGAGATGGTCTGTTTGGCCAGACCCCAGCCGCTCCAGAGGATGAACACCGCCACGCCCAGGCCCACAAAGCCGTCAATGGGCAGATGGAAGAAATGCTCGATGGTGCCTGCGGCCAGGACCGCCAGGGTGGAAACGCAGTCGTTGCGGCTGTCGGCGGCGGTGGCCTCCAGGGCGGTGGAATCGATCAGCCTGCCCAGCTTCCGGTTGAAGAGGAACAGCCACATCTTCACGGCAATGGAACCGATCAGCACCGCCACGGCGATGCCGGAAAAGACCACTTCCGTGGGATTGAGGATCTTCTCCACAGAGGTCTTCGCCAGCTCAAAGCCGATGAGCATGATCATCACCGCCACCGCCAGGCCGGACAGGTATTCAAACCGGGCGTGGCCGTAGGGGTGGTCCTCGTCGGCGGGCATGCTCGCCAGCTTGAAGCCCAGCAAGGTCACGATGGAGCTGGAGGCGTCGGACAGGTTATTCATGGCGTCAGCGGTGATGGACACGGAGCCTGTCAGCAGGCCCGCCGCCAGTTTGCCCAGAAACAGCAACACATTGGCGCCGATGCCCACGGCACCGGAGAGGCTGCCCACCTTCGCCCGGCCCTGGGGGCTGCGGTAATCGGCGTCGGGTGTGGTCATTCGCAGAAGAAGCTCAGTCATAACATTTTCCTTTCAAAAGTTGTTGATTTTCTCAATTTTCGTGTATTTTCAGAACTCTACTGCCGGTAGAGTGGTGATTTCCACAGGGCAGAGAATGAATTTTCTGTAAATTCTCCCGCCGGGGCCGTGACAAGCGGCCAAATCGGCTGTATGATTGGGAGGTAATTTTTCCCTGTATTATAACCCAGGGAGCCACCTAAGTAAAGTATTTTAAAGGATGATATTTATGTGTACCTATCAGATCGTCACCGATTCCTGCTGTGACTTCACCAAAGCGCAGTACGCCGAATTCGGTCTTACCTATGTGCCCCTGACCCTGCTGTACAAGGGTAAGGAGTACCCCGGCTTCACGGAAAGCGAGGAACTTCACGCTTTCTACGACGGCATCCGGGGCGGTGAAATGCCCACCACCTCCGCCGTGAATCCCGAGGGCTGGGCCAATGTGATGGAAGCCCACCTGGCAGAGGGGCAGGACGTGCTGTGCATGGCCTTTACCTCGGGCTTAAGCACCACCTACCAGTCCGCGGTCATCGCCGCGGAGGAGCTGCGGGAGAAGTACCCCCAGCGGAAGATCATTGTGGTGGATACCCTCTGCGCCGCCCTGGGCCAGGGCCTGCTGGTGTACCTGGCCGCCAGGAAGCGGGACGAAGGCTACTCCCTGGAGCAGCTGGCCGCCTGGGTGGAGGAAAACAAGCTGAAGCTGTGCCACTGGGTCACGGTGGATGATTTAAACCACCTGAAGCGGGGCGGCCGGGTCAGCTCTGCCACTGCCTTCGTCGGCGGTATGCTGAATATCAAGCCCATCATCAACGTGGACGATAACGGCAAGCTGGCCACCGTGGGCAAGTGCCGGGGCCGGAAGGCCGCCATGGAATACCTGGCAAACAAGCTCCGGGAGGACGGCACCGATGTGGAGACCATCTTCATCGCCCACGGCGACTGCCCGGAGGACGCTGCCCAGCTGGAAGCCCTGTGCCGGGAGAAGCGCCCGGATGTTCAGAATGTGATGACCGGTTATGTAGGCGGCGTCATCGGCGCCCACACCGGCCCCGGCGTGCTGGTGGTGTTCTTCCTGGGTAAGGGCAGATAAGTTATCGTTTAGCGTAATACCTTCCCCCTGGGGGGAAGGTGCCCCGAAGGGTGGTGCTCCGCGCAGCGAATCAAAATCAATCGCTTGCCGGTGGCAAGCGCACCACAACAAATGGATGAGGGGACAGTAGTAGGAAAATTTTTGCATTCCCAGTCATCGTAGGGTGGTCCCCTCATCAGTCACCGCTTACGCGGTGCCAGCTTCCCCCCAGGGGGAAGCTATGTAAACGATAATTTATATCACAGAAAAGAAAAAAGAGCGGCTGTGCCGCTCTTTTTTACTGTCTTTTTTCCTCCCAGGCCCTGCGGCACTGTGCGATGATCTCCATGGCCTCCTCCCGGCCGTGGTAGGAGCCCACCTCCACGTTCACGTCCTGCAAAACCTTGTAATTGGCGAAGAAATTGGCGATCTCCTTCAGCACGAAGGGGTTCAGATCGGATAATTCCCGGGTGGAAGCATAGCGGGGGTCGCAGTCCACCACGGAGATCAGCTTATAGTCCAGCTTGCCTCCATCCACCATGTCCAGATACCCCAGAACCCTCGCAGGCACCGTACAGCCGGGGAAGGTGGGGTCGGAGCAGATCACCAGAATGTCAAGGGCGTCCCCGTCGGGCGCCAGGGTGTTTTCAATGATGCCGTACTCCGCCGGATAGATCATGGCGGCGTAGAGGACCCGGTCCAGGCGGATCCGGCCCGTGGCCTTATCCAGCTCGTATTTGTTCTTGGAGCCCAGGGGGATCTCGATCAAAGCGTCCACAACATTGTCCTTCATGGGGCGTACCTCCTGTTTTCTTTCATAATGGGAGTATTATATCGAAAATTCCCATTCTTGTCTACCGGGCTTATACAGTTATCCCCAAATTTGACGGTTAATATTTGGTTAATGTATAACTTGGTTTTGGAAAAGATTTCATTGACGCAAAATTAACTTCATGATATCATAATCTGGTACAATACAATAAGAAAAGGAGAATCCGCAAAATGCTCATGTCTGTCATTCTGTTTGCTGTTGGTCTGGTCCTGCTGATCAAGGGCGGCGACTGGTTCGTTGACGGCGCTACCGGCATTGCCAAGCGCTTCAACCTGCCCGACATCGTGGTCGGCGCCACCGTCGTTTCCATCGGCACCACCCTGCCCGAGGTCATGGTCTCCACCACCGGCGCTCTGCAGGGCTCCGGCGCTATGGCCTACGGCAACGCCATCGGCTCCATCATCTGCAACACCGCACTGATCGCCGCCATTTCCATCGTCTGCAACCCCGGTCCCGTGAACACCAAGTCCATGAAGACCCCCGCCATTTTCTTCTTCTGCTCCGCAGCCCTGTACTGCGTGGCTTCCTACTTCCTGGGCGAGTTCCCCCGCTGGATGGGCTTCATGATGCTGGCCATCTTCGTGGTCTACATGGTTCTGACCGTCCGCAACGGTATGAAGAACCCCGACGAGGCTGAGCACGAGGAAGAGGAAGAGGGCGGCAAGGAGCGCAAGCTCTGGCAGGAGCTGGCTCTGCTGGTCATTGGCGCCGCCGTCATCGCTGTTGGCGCTGACCTGCTGGTCGAGCACGGCCAGGTCATCGCTCTGGGTCTGGGCGTTCCCGAGACCGTCGTGGCTCTGCTGTTCGTGGCTCTGGGCACCTCCCTGCCTGAGCTGGTCACCACCATCACCTCCCTGCGGAGCGGTCACGCTTCCCTGGGTGTCGGCAACGTCATCGGCGCCAACGTGTTCAACCTGGTGCTGGTTTCCGGCGTGGCTGTGTCCCTGGCTCCCTTCCCCGTTCCCATGGAGAACGAGCTGCTGAACACCGGCCTGAACATGTCCCTGGTCTTCGAGATTCCCGTGATGCTGGGCGTCATGGCTCTGATGATCTTCCCCACCCTGGCTACCAAGAAGCTGGCCCGCTGGCAGGGCATCCTGCTGCTGAGCATCTACGCAGCCTTCTGCGTCTGCCAGTTCATCCTGTAATGATTTAGCGCATAACGAATCCCGGCGTCCAATGGACGCCGGGATTTTTGCGTATAACTTGTGTAGATATATTATCGTTTGGTGTGGGAATTCCATATGACTTTGTAGGGCGGGGTCATGACCCCGCCGACGCACCGATTTATCCAGTCGGCCCAATTGGCGCAGTGATCTCAGATTTTACATCGATTTAGCAACGAAATTCCGTTGCATGGTCGGCGGGCTCATGAGCCCGCCCTACGAAATAGTACCGACTGAAATCATCAGTTTATTTTCAAAACACATTCCCCCAGTTTAGACTTTGGGACCTACCCATAGCCTCCAGCTTTGCCGCCAGGCGCAGGCAGGTCTCCCGGAAATTCTCCCCTGCCGGGTCAAGAACCCGGAACTCCTCCCGGATGGCGCTTAAGGAGCTGTGGTCGCAGAGCATGGCGAGGAGAGTCTGGTGCCGCTCCCAGCGCTCCCGGATTTCTTCGATTTCTTTCGCCGGGATTTTCCCATCCGCCGCCAGAGTCAGTTCCGAACTTGCCTCCCGGCAGAAATTCCGCAAATAGGCCCCGGAAATCAGCCCCAGCACCAAGATCAGCACCAGAATTCCTGCCCCGATCCAGCAGCACTTCATGATGTTTCCCCCTTCCGGATCCAGCGGATCCGGTCTGATGGGTCCACCGTCAGCAGAAAGGTGTCGGAAACCGTGGTTCCCCGGTCCCGAAGCACCCGGTCCAGCCAGGCTCCGTCCTTTCCGGATTTTTGCAGATTGTCCCGGCTCAGATAGCCGTCCTCGATGATGGTAACGGGCAGATACTGCTTTTTTGCCTGGATCCCGGCATCCCTGGCACTGGCCGGAACCTCCGCCGGATAGGGAAATACGGAAAGATTTCCGTCGGTCTCCAGAATGGCAAACTGCACCGCCCCAATATCCAGCACATCCTTTTGCCGCAGGTGGCTGCCCAGCTCATCCAGGGTGATCCGGGCGGCGCGCATATTCTGCTGCAAAAGCTTGCCGTTTTCGATCAGGATCACCGGCTTGCCGCAGAGGATCCGCCGGAACCGGACACTGGCCATGGTCAGCCCGGAAAGGCACAGTTCCAGCCCCAGCACCGTCAGCAGGGGCACCAGGCCGGACAGCAGGGGCACTCCCTCATTCTGCATGGGGATGGAGGCCAGGTCGGCGATCAGCATGGCCACCACAAATTCGCTGGGCTCCAGCTGGCCGATCTGCCGCTTGCCCAGCATCCGCATCCCGGCGATCAGCACCAGATAGAGGATCAGAGTCCGAAGAAAAGACAAAAGCAATCCGCTCACCTCCACCATAGGATGGTTCCGTTTCCGGCAGCTTATACAAAAATCACAGGGCATTTTTGACGGACCGGCCACCTGGCACTTACAAATGTTTTACTTTAAGGGACACAAATCCGGGAAAAAGTATTGACACTGCCGCTTAGCTGTGGTAAACTGCAAACAATTCCATATGCAATAGGATAGAGGCGCGACGTATCATCAGTACCCCCGGACAGGAGGCCTTCGCTCAGGCTGTGCCGCGGAGAAAGGGAGCGTCGCCGAAGGGCGCCGAGGCGTAAGGCGCACCTGGTCAGGCGGGATAAGACCCGTCCGACTGTCGCATAAGCGGAGTGCTATCTTTTCGGGCGGGGATGCTCCGCTCATTGGATAGCCGATGCTGCGCATCGGCTTATTTTATTGCAAAGATCCATAAGGAGTGCATATTTATGACCAAGAATCCCATCTTCCGGGGCGCAGCCACTGCCCTGGTGACCCCCCTGACCGAGAACGGTGTGGACTACGCCGCTTTCGAAAAGCTCATCAACTGGCAGATTGAATCCGGCATCGATGCCTTAGTCATCTGCGGCACCACCGGCGAGGCCTCCACCCTCACCGACGAGGAGCACCGCTCCGTGCTGAAGTTCGCCGCAGAAGTGGTAAATGGCCGGGTGCCCATCATCGCCGGCACCGGCTCCAACGACACCGCCTACGCCATTGACATGACCAAGTACGCCTGCGAAGTGGGCTATGACGCCGTGCTGGTGGTGACCCCCTACTACAATAAGACCACCCAAAAGGGTCTCATTGCCATGTTCACCGCCATCGCCGACGCCTCCACCAAGCCCCTGATCCTGTACAACGTGCCCTCCCGCACCGGCGTGAACATCGAGCCTGCCACCTACGCAGCCCTGGCTGACCATCCCAACATCGCCGCCATCAAGGAAGCCGGCGGCAACATCTCCAAGGTTGTGGAGACCGCCGCTCTGGTGGGCGACAAGCTGGATATCTACTCCGGCAACGACGATCAGATCGTGCCCATCCTGGCTTGCGGCGGTCAGGGCGTCATCTCCGTGCTGTCCAACGTGGTGCCCAAGGAGACCTCCGACATCTGCCACACCTTCTTCCGGGGCGATGTAAAGGGCGCTATGGAGATGCAGATCAAGTACCTGGGGCTGACCAACGCTCTGTTCTGCGAGGTGAACCCCATCCCGGTGAAGGCCGCCATGGCCGCCTTGGGCTTCTGCGAGAACTATCTGCGGCTGCCCCTGGTGCCCATGGAGGATGCCCATGAAAAGATACTCCTGCAGAAGATGCGGGAAGTTGGCATCAACGTATAAAGACAGCTTTTGTAGGGCGGGGTCATGACCCCGCCGTCCCGGCTGCGATGATTGTGTGGCCGGTTATTCTGAAAATTTGACGATACAGCATAGAATAACCCTAAGTGGTGGTCCAACGTTGTCGGCGGGGTCATGACCCCGCCCTACGAAAGATAATGCTATACGTCGCAGAAAGTGAATGATAACTATGATCAAAATCGGTATTGTTGGCTATGGCAACCTGGGCCGGGGCGTGGAATGCGCCATCCGGCAGAACCCGGACATGGAGCTTTGCGCGGTATTCACCCGCCGCTCCCCTGACAGTCTGAACATTCTTACCCCCGATGTGCCCGTTGTCCACATGGACGAGATTCTGTCCTGGCAGGGTAAGCTGGATGTGCTGATCCTCTGCGGCGGCAGCGCCACGGACCTGCCCCAGCAGACCCCCACTCTGGCAAAGCACTTCAATGTCATTGACTCCTTCGACACCCACGCCAAGATCCCCCAGCATTTCGCCGCGGTGGATGCCGCCGCCCAGGCGGGCGGCCATCTGGCCTTCATCTCCGTGGGCTGGGATCCGGGCCTGTTCTCCCTGAACCGGCTCTACGCCGCCGCCATTCTCCCCCAGGGCAAGGACTACACCTTCTGGGGCCGGGGCGTCAGCCAGGGCCACTCCGACGCGGTCCGCCGGATCCCCGGCGTAGCCGACTGCCGCCAGTACACCATTCCCGTCCCCGAGGCCCTGGACCGGGTCCGCAGCGGCGAGAATCCCACTCTGACCACCCGGGAGAAGCACACCCGCTACTGCTATGTGGTGGCCGAGGAGGGGGCTGACAAGGCCGCCATCGAACAGGCCATCGTCACCATGCCCAACTACTTCGCCGACTACGACACCACCGTGGAGTTCATCACCGCCGAGGAGATGGCACGGGATCATTCCGGCCTGCCCCACGGCGGCAGCGTGATCCGCAGCGGCGTCACCGGCTGGAACGGCGAGAGCAAGCAGACCATCGAGTATAAGCTGACCCTGGATTCCAACCCCCAGTTCACCGCCTCCGTGCTGGTGGCCTGCGCCCGGGCTGTTTCCAGAATGTACAGCCGGGGCGAGACCGGCTGCCGCAGCATCTTCGATGCCGCCCCGGCAGATCTGAGCATCCTGACCCGGGAGCAGCTGCTGGCCCAGCTTCTGTAAACGCACCACACCCCCGAACCAACGGGTTCGGGGGTGCATTTTTTGATCATTTTTTCTTTTTCAGCAAGGACTGGGACCACAGCAGCAGGCAGGCCCAGAGAAACAGGCTCAGAACCCAGTACTGTCCGCAGAGCATGGGGGCGGACACCACCGCCAGCAGCACATACAGGAATTCTCCCGCCGCTTCCGAGGCCATGAGGCTCATGAAATTCACGATGATCAGCAAAATGGTCAGGATCAGGGACGCGGCAGCCAGATTCCGGATGATCTGGATGTGCATGGGGTTTCCGCGCTTTTCCTGCTGCTTCAGAATCAGAGCCGGGGGCAGGAAAAAGCCGATGCTCAGGGCTATCAGCAGTACCTTGGCAAAGCCCGTGGGTTCGGAAATAAAGGAAAGACCGGCGCAGAGCGCAAACATGCCGGCCCAGATTTTGTATAAGAGATTGGTTTTCATGGGGATGCTCCTTTGGGATGGGAAATGATCGTTTAGCGGCGCAGCTGCTGACGCTTCCCCCGGGGGGAAGCTGTCAAAATCGGCTCTTCGGAACCGATTTTGACTGAAGAGGAACGCGGGCAGCAATTGTAGATTCGGTACGCGGAAACAGGCTTAGCAAGACGTTACGCATCAGTAAGTCTCTACTTTTTCCATAAATCGGATTATCTCCCGAATTCCTCTTCCGACCTCGCTATCGCTCGGCCACCTTCCCCCCGGGGGAAGGTTAAGCTACGCAAAACACTAAATTACCGTTCCATTCTACCCCACAGAGCTCAAAATAGCAAGGGAAATCCGCGGATCTTAAGAATGGCAAAAAACACTGGACAGTATTCGTGGATTCTGCTATAATAGTTCAATAATCTGCGGAAAGGGAGTGGATTTCCCAATGAAATGTCCATTTTGCGGCGATCAGGAGAGCAAGGTCGTGGACTCCCGCCATTCTGACGACGGCCAGAGCATCCGCCGCCGCCGGGAGTGCATGGGCTGCCAGCGCCGCTTCACCACCTATGAGATCGTGGAGAGCCTGCCCATCATCGTGGTCAAGCGCAACGGCTCCCGCCAGAGCTTTGACCGAAACAAGATTTTAAATTCCATGATCCGCGCCTTCGACAAACGGAAAGTGGATGTGTCCGAGCTGGACCGGATCACCCTGGAGATCGAACAGACCATCCAGAACTCTCTGGAGCGGGAGATCACCACCGACAAAATCGGCGAGATGGTCATGGAGCGGTTAAAGCCCATCGACGAGGTGGCCTACATCCGCTTCGCCTCCATCTACCACCGGTTCCAGGATGCGGGCAGCTTTATGCGTGAGATCAGCAAGTTCCTGGAGGAAAAATAATGAATTTGGAAAACTTTGAGGATATCAAGGTTCTCATGGACAATTTTGACCCTGCCACACTGCTGCCGGACTTAGGCACCATGGTGGGCAAGGTGGAATTCATCACCCGCATTGCGGTGCTGGCCGGGCCCATCGTGCTGCTGGTCATGGGAATCCTGTATTTCTTTGCCTCCCCCAAGGAGGCCAACTACCGCTTCGGCTACCGCTGCTATTTCGGCATGGGCAGCGAGGAGGCCTGGCGCTTTACCCAGCGCTTCGCCGGCCTGGTCTGGGCCGCTGTGGGCCTGGTCTTGACCATCGTCATGACCGTCATCACCGGTTCCTTCCCGGGCAAGCCCATTATGGACATCATCGGTTCCGGTGCTAAATGCCTGTTCTGGGAGTTTGGCATCACCCTTGTCAGCATTCTCGTTATCAACATCGTAGTTATGCTGTGCTTCAACAGCCGCGGCTACCGCCGCAGACACTGATTCGCTACATAAAAAGACCGCACCAATGTGGTGCGGTCTTTCTGTTTTTGGGGTGTAAATTATCGTTTAGCGTAATACCTTCCCCCTGGGGGGAAGGTGCCCCGAAGGGTGGTGCGCCGCGCAGCGAATCAAAATCAATCGCTTGCCGGTGGCAAGCGCACCACAACCAAATGGATGAGGGGACAACAGCAGGAAAACCGTTGCATTTTCAGTCATCGTAGGGTGTTCCCCTCATCAGTCACCGCTTACGCGGTGCCAGCTTCCCCCCAGGGGGAAGCTCTTATAAACGATAATTTATCCGATCAGCAGGAAGTAGCCCAGGACGATGATGCCCAGGATGATCCGGTAGACGCCGAAGACGGCGAAGGAATGGTTGCGGACGTAGTCCATCAGGCCCTTAATCACCAGAAGCGACACGATGAAGGACACCACCATGCCCACGATCAGAACGCTAAGCTCGCTGCCCGTCATGGCGAAGCCGGTCTCCAGGAAGAATTTCAGCAGCTTGATGGCAGAGGCGCCCAGCATGGTAGGGATGGCCATGAAGAAGCTAAACTCCGCGCCGGCGCTGCGGCCCACGCCCAGCAAAATGGCGCCCAGGATGGTGGAGCCGCTGCGGGAGGTGCCGGGGACCAGGCTCAGGGCCTGGAAGCAGCCGATCAGGATTGCGGTCTTGTAGTCGATGGCGTGGACATCTTCAATGCGCTTCAGATGCTTGCCGCTGTTGCCCTTTTCCAGGAACAGAAACGCGATGCCGTAGACGATCAGGGCGATGGACACCACGATGCCGTTGTGCAGGTGGGCGTCCATCCAGTCGTCGAACAGCACACCCAGGATGCCTGAGGGGAGAATGGCCACGCAGACCTTGAACCACAGCTGCCAGGTGTCTTTGCGCTGCTGCTTCGACTTGGTTTTAAAGGCGAAGGGATTCAGTTTATGGAAGAACAGGACGATGACCGCCAGGATGGCGCCCAGCTGGATCACCACGTCGAACATGGACTTGAAGGCATCGGTGGCCTTCAGCTCCAGAAATTCGTCCAGCAGGATCAGATGGCCCGTGGAGGAAACAGGCAGCCACTCGGTGATGCCCTCCACAATGCCAAAGAGGATGGCTTTTAAAATTTCAAACATATTGTGCTCCTTTTTTCGTGTAAATTATCGTTTACAATAGGAACTTGGCTCTCCCTTTGGGAGAGCTGGCACCGCCTTTGGCGGTGACTGAGAGGGCAAAAGACGTTACGACACCCCCTCCGAGCCGCCGTTCGGCGGTCCACCTCCCCCAAAGGTGGAGGCAAGGGCGCTCCCGCGCCAGTGCTACTATTGTAGATAAACGATAATTAATTTGCTTAACCCCACCATAATACCCCAAATCACACGCAAATGCAAGGAATATATGCGTGTTAACATTTTACCTCCGAAGTATTAACAATTTGTTCACCCGGATGCTGCAATCTGCGGTATAATAGTGAAAAAACCAAAGAAATCAGAAAATGGAGGATTATGCCATGGCTGTATCTGTTTTGATTGTGGAAGACGACCGCAATATTGCGGAACTGCTTCAGATGTATCTGGAAAAGGAGGGCTACGCCGTAACCACCGCCGGTGACGGCGGCCAGGGTCTGCAGAAATTCCGGGCCATCAAGCCCGACCTGGTGCTGCTTGACGTAATGATGCCCGTGATGGATGGCTGGAGCGTCTGCAAGGCCATTCGCGCCGAAGCCACTACCCCCATCATCATGCTCACCGCCAAGGGTGAGACCGACGACAAGGTCCAGGGCCTGAAATCCGGCGCCGACGACTATATCACCAAGCCCTTCGAAATGAAGGAGGTCCTGGCAAGAATTGAAGCGGTGCTGCGCCGTGTCAGCGGTGTCACCACCGAGAAGAAGGCCCGCCGCCTGGTGTTCGACAAGCTGATCATCGACATGGACGCTTTCGAGCTGACCGTGGACGGCAAGAAGGTGGACACGCCCCCCAAGGAGATGGAGCTGCTGTTCTACCTGGCCTCCTCTCCCAACCGGGTCTACACCCGCAACCAGCTCCTGGATGAGGTCTGGGGCTTTGACTACTTCGGCGACTCCCGCACCGTGGACGTCCATGTAAAGCGTCTGCGCGAAAAGCTGGAGGGCGTCTCCGAAAACTGGAGCCTGAAAACCGTCTGGGGCGTTGGCTACAAGTTTGAGGTACTGTAAGCATGAAATCGGCATTTAGTCGCACCTTCTCCACGGCGGCGACGATTCTGCTGCTGGCCCTGCTGCTGCTGGGCACCACCTTTCAGTACCTGGTCCAGGATTTTCTGACCAAAAACGCCATTGCGGGCCTGCAGCAGGATGCGGACCTCATTGCCAACCTGGCGGCTGCCTACTCCATTGACGGCAGCCTCACCAGCCGGGATTTCCTGCTGAATCTGGATGTGGCATCCCAGATCTCCGACGCCGACGCGGTGATCTGCTCCACCCGGGGCGAGGTGCTGCTCTGCTCCGACGCTCTTTTCGGCTGTGAGCATCAGGGCATGTTCCTGGATGACGCGGACTATATGGAAAAAGTGGTAAAAAACGGGGGAGACAGCTTCACCGGTGTCATCCCGGGACTTTACGAGGAGCCCCGGTTCGTGGTGTCGGAGCCTATTTTGAGCGCCGACAACACGCTGCTGTCCGGCATCGTCATTGTCTCCACCCCCATCGCTGCCACCAATGCCGTCATGCAGCGGATCTCCAATCTCTTCCTCTCCGCCGCGCTGGTGGTGGTTCTGCTGGCCGTGCTGGCTGTGAGCTTCTTCGCCCGGGGCCAGAGCCGCCCCCTGCGGGACTTAAGCAAGGCCGCCTATGCCTTCGGCCACGGGGACCTGAACGCCCGGGTCCGGCTCTCCGGCGACTACAGTGAGGAGATGGAGGAGCTGGCCCTTTCCTTCAACAACATGGCGTCCCTTTTGCAAAAGAGTGAATACCAGCGGCAGGAATTCGTGGCCAATGTGTCCCACGAGCTGAAGACCCCCATGACCACCATTGCCGGCTATATCGACGGTATTCTGGACGGCACCATTCCGGAGCACCGGCAGCGCTACTACCTGCAGATTGTCTCCGACGAGACCAAGCGGCTTTCCCGCCTGGTCCGCAGTATGCTGGATATCTCCCGGCTTCAGGACCAGCCCATCCCCGAGGAGCAGAAAATGCACTTCGACCTGGAAGAGGTGGCCGGACAGGTGCTGATCACCTTTGAGAAAAAAATTGTGGACAAAAAGCTGGATGTGGACGTGGATTTCCCCGGCCATCCGGTGTTCACCTTCGCGGGCAAGGACTATGTGACCCAGGTGATCTACAATCTCATCGACAATGCGGTGAAATTCTGTCCCGAGGGGGGCACCCTGGGTCTGAAGATCAAGGAGGCCGGAAAAAAAGTCTATATCTCCGTCTCCAACGACGGCGAGACTATCCCGCCGGAGGAGCTGCCCCTGGTGTTTGACCGGTTCCACAAGCTGGACAAGGCCCGGACCCGCACCAAGGACAGCTGGGGCCTGGGACTTTACATCGTCAAGACCATTGTATGCTCCCACGGAGAGAACATCTCCGTCACCAGTAAAAACGGCAAGACGGAATTTACATTTACAATGCCCCTCGTCAATTAAATGATTGTTTAGCAGAGCAGCCGCCTTGCCTCCCCTTGAGGGGAGGTGGCCCGCAGGACCGGAGGGGTGAAAGCCTAAATGCATTGCGATCTCCTACCTTTCACCCCTCAGTCAGCTTCGCTGACAGCTCCCCTCGAGGGGAGCCTTTGGTTCACTAAACAACAATCCATCACTTCATCATTCCGAGGTTTTTATTATGGACCATCGCAAGAACAACTCAATAGATTCCTGGGATGACGGGGTATACGGCACCGGCAATACCATGCCGCCCAAGAGCCACAGCGGTATTATCGCCCTGCTGGTGATCCTGGTGATCTTCCTAAGCGGCATCATTTCTCTGCTGTCCTTCATGAACATCCGGCTGTTCCAGCAGCTGTCCCAGCAGACCCAGCAGATGCAGGAGATGTCCCCCATGTCCTTTAAGGATCTGGATATCCAGGAGCCCGATTTCCGGACAGAGCCCACAGAAATCCGGGATTCTCTGAACAATTCCGAGGATATTTCCCTGAGTCTGAACCAGTCCCCCCAGTCCGTGGATAACATCCCGGAACAGGGGGCCCTGAGCTGGCAGGAGATCTACGAAAAGAACAATCCCAGCGTGGTATCCGTACTGACCACCAATGATTCCGGTACCATTACCGGCTCCGGTGTGGTTCTGTCAGACAAGGGCTATATCGTCACCACCTGCCGGATGGTCCACGATGCCGAGACCATCAATATCACCCTTTCCGACGGCCGCAGCTACAGCGCCCTGGTGGTGGGCGCGGACCACCTGACGGACCTGGCGGTTCTGTATGTGGAGGCGGAGGGTCTGGTCAGCGCTGAGTTCGGCGACTCCGACGCTCTCCGGGTGGGCGACAGCGTGGTAGCCATGAGCGGCCAGCTGGGCGGCACCCTCCACGACGGCATTCTCTCGGCCATCTACCGGGACATGCTGTATCTGGGCAAGAACATCACCCTGATTCAGAGCAGCGCGGCCATCAGCGACGACGCCTCCGGCGGCCCCCTGATCAACTGCTACGGCCAGATCATCGGCCTGCACACCAACCGGCTTCTTGGCCTCGACGCTGCTGAGGGCAGCCATTTTGTCATTCCCAGCACCACGGTGAAATTCATTGTGGACCAGCTGATCGCCCAGGGCTATGTGTCCGGGCGGCCCACCCTGGGCCTCACCGGCGAGCAGATCACCCGGTTTGACCAGTATTACTTCCACATTCCCCAGGGCCTGTACCTGACCGATATCAGCCCTGATTCCGATGCCCACGCCCAGGGCATTACCCCCGGCGACATTCTGATATCTCTGGATGGGGAGGCCATCACCAACCAGATCCAGCTGGATACCCTGGTCAATTCCCGGAATATCGGCGACAGCTTCACCGCCCTGGTCTACCACAACGGCCAGGAAATGACCTTCACCCTGACCGTTACCGAATACGAAGGGTAATCTAACTGAAATAAATGATCGTTTAGCGGCGTAAGCCGCAATGCCCTCCCCTTTGGGGAGGGTGCCCCCATAGGGGGCGGGAGAGGTAAGAACACGCCGAAATACGGTAGATTTTGGAACATTGTACCGCCCTCTTCCGTCACGGCTACGCCGTGCCACCTTCCCCAGAGGGGAAGGCTTTGATGCGCTAAACGATCATTTACCGCAACATCTCTTGAAAATCGAGGCAATGATTATGGAATCCATTTACACACAGGAATTTCACGTGACCGACAACTGCGTTGACCGCTTCGGCAAGCTGAAGCTGTCCACGCTGCTGTATTTCTCCCAGGAGGTGGCAGGACGCCACTTCGACCGGATCGCCATGACCTACGAGCAGCTGGCGGAAAAGGGCATGTTCTGGGCCATCATCCGTCAGCGGGTCCGGATTACCCGGCTGCCGAAAAGCGGCGAGACCATCCGTGTCGAAACCTGGCCCATGCCCAATACCCGGGTGGCTTTCCCGCGGAGTGTGGCCGCCTATGACAGCGAGGGTCGTGAGCTGTTCCGGGTGCTGAGCCTGTGGGTGCTGATGGACCTGGAATCCCGGGCCATGATCCTGCCCGGTAAGAGCGGCATCGCCCTGCCCGGCACCGTCCGGGGCGACGAGCTGCTGCCCCCCGGCTCCCTGCCCGCCAAGAATCTCAAGCACCACAGAAACCGCACCGTCTGCTTTACGGACCTGGACCGGAACGGCCATATGAACAACACCCGGTACTTAGACTGGATTGCGGACCTGCTGCCCAGCTCCTTCCACGAGGTCCACACCCCTGCCGAGTTTACCATCTGCTATTCTTCTGAAGCCCGGGAGGGCGATGAGCTGACTGTCAGCTGGGAATTTACTGAGGAGGGCTGTCTGAATCTGGACGCCCACCGCTGTAACGGCGAAAAAACCGAGCGGATCTTCTCCGCCCGGCTGCAGTATTAACAACATGTTTTCTGTTAACCGTAAAAACTCCACAGCTTCAGGGAAAGCTGTGGAGTTTTTCTTCCTCACTCCGGGAAAATCCCCGGAATTTCACCATTTTTCAACAAACAGCCTGTGGAGAAAACTGTGGAGAATGTGGAAAAGTCCTGTGGACAAAGCTGTGGGAAAAGTGGATAACTTTAAATTATGTAAACCAACTGTTATGGTTAATTGGTATTTTGCGGCCCAATGTTACGGCGAGATCGTAGGGGCGGGCATTGCCCGTCCGGCAGGGAAATATACGAATTCGCATTGGTTCCGGCGAATACGGAATACGTACCGCGCGGGCGATCAATGATCGCCCCTACATTCTCGTCGTAAGATGGTACTTTAAACGATATTTTCCCATTAACCGAAACAGCGCCCCGGAATTTCTTTCCGGGGCGCGTTGTTCATTTCAGGCGTTTTTCCAGGGTGGCAGAGCTCAGGGTGGTCAGGTACACCCGGTCGAAGCCGTATTCAGCAGTGAGGATGAAGCTCTTGGGCAGATCGTCACAGGGCACTACCTGTCCTTCGGACTCCGCCTTGTCCAGAAATTCCCGGGTCCGGCGGGATGTGGAGGTGTTGTCCATGTCGAAGATGCCGATAATGGACTTGTCCCGCACCGCCATGTCGTTACCGATGTTAAGATACATAAAAACCTCCGCTTTTTAGTTGAGAGTTGATAGTGGAGAGTTGAGAGTTATGGTATCGCCTTTGGCGATGATATTAATTCCGTCGGCATAGCCGACACAATAACTATCAACTATCAACTCTGAACTCTCAACTCCGAAAGCGTCTGCTTTCGGCCACTGCCAGTTCGTCGCAGCGGTTGTTTTTGGGATTGGCGGCGTGACCCTTGACCCAGTGGTAATGGACTTCGTGCTTCTGGGTCAGGGCAAGCAGCACATCCCACAGATCCGGGTTCAGGGCAGGCTTTTTATCGGACTTGATCCAGTTTTTCTTCTTCCAGCCCCAGGCCCAGCCCTTTTCCAGAGCGTCGATGACATACTTGGAGTCGGAATACAGCTCCACGATGCAGGGCTCCTTCAGAGCCTGCAGTCCACGGATCACGGCGGTGAGCTCCATCCGGTTATTCGTCGTATTGGCTTCGCCGCCGCTGAGCTCCTTTTCGTAGCCGTTATACTCCAGGATGCAGCCCCAGCCTCCGGGGCCGGGATTGCCGGAGCAGGCGCCGTCGGTATAGAGGGTCACGGTTTTCATTCAGCCGCTTCCTCGATGTTTTCCACCCGCTCGATGGAGACAACCTTGTTTCCCTCCTCAATGCGCATAACGATGACGCCCTGGACATCACGCTTGTACACATTGATGGCGGAAACGGGAGTACGGATGATAACGCCGCCGTTTTCGATGACCATAATATCGTCAGTCTCACCCACCACACGGCAGCCGGCAACGGGGCCGGTCTTGGGGGTGATATTGTAGTTCTTCAGGCCCTTGCCGCCGCGGCCCTGGGGGATCTTCTCGCCGTCGGGACCGGTACGCAGGTATTCGACGAGCTCGGTACGCTTGCCGAAGCCATTTTCGGTGATGGTGAGCAGGGTCTTACCCTCCTCGTACCTTTCGGCGCCCACCACGAAGTCCTCGCCGGTTAACATAATACCGCGAACACCAGCCGCGTCTCGGCCCATGGGACGGACATCGTTTTCGTTGAAGCAGATGGCCATGCCCTGGTTGGTAGCCAGGATGATATTGTCATTGCCGCCCGTGCGGATCACGTTGATCAGCTGATCACCCTCCTCCAGAGTGATTGCCCGGATGCCGCCCTTGCGGCGGGTGGACAGGGAGATGAAGGGAATCCGCTTGACGGTACCGTTGCGGGTGCACATCATCAGGAACTCGTCCTCGTGGAACTCCCGGGTGATCACCATAGCGGTGACGCTCTCGCCGGGCTCCAGGGGCAGCACATTGACGATGGCGGTGCCCCGGGCGGTACGGCCTGCCTCGGGGATCTGATAGCCCTTCCGGTGGTGGACCTTGCCCTTATCCGTGAAGAAGAGCATATGATCATGGGTGGAGGCAATGTTCAGGGACTTGACGTAGTCCTCTTCCTTCAGGTTCTGGGCGCTGACGCCGCGGCCGCCCCGGCTCTGGGTCCGGTAGGTATCCACGGGCATACGCTTGATGTAGCCCTGATTGGACAGGGTGAAGGCGCAGGTTTCCTCCTCAATCAGGTCCTCGATGTCGATCTCATCCTCGATATCCTGGATCTCGGTCTTGCGCTTGTCGCCGAACTTGTCCCGGATGGCGATGAGCTCTTCCCGCAGAACAGCCTTCAGTTTGTCGGGGTTGGCCAGCAGTTCCTCATAGTAGTGGATCCGCTCCATCAGCTCGTTAAACTCATTCTGGAGCTTCTCCCGGTCGAGGCCCTGGAGGGCCTTCAGGCGCATATCCAGGATGGCCTGGGCCTGGATATCATCCAGACCAAAACGCTCCATCAGGCGCTCCTTGGCGTCGTCGTAGGCGGTACGGATGATATGAATGACCTCGTCGATATTGTCCTGGGCGATGAGCAGACCCTCCAACAGGTGGGCACGCTCTCTGGCCTTGCGCAGGTCGTACTGGGTCCGACGGGTCAGAACCTCCATCTGGTGGTTAAGGTACTCGTCGATGATCTGCCGCAGACTAAGGATCTTGGGCTGCTTCTGGTCGTCCACCAGAGCCAGCATGATGATGCCGAAGGAGGACTGCAGGGCAGTCTGCTTAAACAGGTTATTCAGCACCACCTGAGGGTTGGCGTCCTTCTTCAGCTCAATCACGATCCGCATACCGTTACGGTCGGACTCGTCCCGGAGGTCGGAAATGCCCTCAATGCGCTTATCCTTGACCTGATCTGCCATGGATTTCAGCAGCAGGGTCTTATTCACCTGATAAGGCAGCTGATCCACGATGATGCGGGTGCGATCACCGGCAAAGGTCTCAAACTCCGTACGGGCGCGGACAACTACCTTGCCGCGGCCGGTGGCATAGGCTGCACGGATGCCGGAGCGGCCCATGATGATGCCGCCGGTGGGGAAGTCAGGACCGGAAATATGCTCCAACAGATCCGTCATGGTCACTTCCGGATCATCCAGCACTGCCACACAGGCATTGACTACTTCCGTCAGATTGTGGGGCGGAATATTGGTGGCCATACCGACAGCGATACCGGAAGAGCCGTTCACCAGCAGATTGGGGAAACGGCTGGGGAGAACTCTGGGTTCTTTCTTGCTCTCGTCAAAGTTGGGATCCCAGTTGACGGTTTCCTTGTCGATATCCCGGAGCATCTCGTTGGAGAGCTTACTTAAGCGGGCCTCGGTATAACGGTAGGCAGCAGCAGGGTTGCCGTCGATATCACCGAAGTTACCCTGACCGTCTACCAGCACATAGCGCATGGAGAAATCCTGCGCAAGACGCACCATAGCATCGTAAACGGAGGCGTCGCCATGGGGATGGTAGCTACCCAGAACGGAACCGACGGTGGTTGCGGACTTCTTGTACTTTTTATCGGAGGTCAGACCGTCCTCGTACATGGTGTAGAGAATACGGCGGTGGACGGGCTTTAAGCCGTCACGTACGTCGGGCAGGGCGCGGCCCACGATGACGCTCATGGCGTACTCGATGTAGGATTTCTCCATTTCATCCACCAGATTGGATTCCGTGATCACCTGATCCGGGAACAGGATATCCTCCGGCTTGTAGTTGCGGTTATGCTTTGCCAATTTGCGTCACCTCCTTAAATATCAATATTAATTGCGTATTTTGCGTTGGTTTCGATCCAGTCCTTACGGGGCTCAACCTGTTCACCCATGAGGATGGTGAAGATCTCATCGGCACGGCGGGCATCGTCCAGCGTAATCCGGCGCAGGGTCCGGCGCTCGGGATCCATGGTAGTCTCCCACAGCTCGTCCTTGTTCATCTCACCAAGACCCTTATAGCGCTGGATATCGATCTTAATATTGGGGTTATCTCCGCGCATTTCAGCGGAAATCTTGTCTCGCTGCTCATCGGAGTAAGCCACTTTCACCTGCTTGCCCCGGGACAGCTTGTAAAGCGGCGGCACAGCGGAATATACGAAACCGTTCTCGATCAGCGGACGCATATAGCGGAAGAAGAAGGTCAGAAGCAATGTGCGGATATGGGCACCGTCCACGTCAGCATCGGACATGATGATGATCTTGTGGTAGCGCAGCTTTTCGATATCAAAGTCCTCACCGATGCCGCCGCCCAGGGCCAGGATCAGGGGGTTCAGCTTGTCGTTGCCGTAGACCTTGTCCTGTCTTGCCTTTTCCACATTCAGCATCTTACCCCACATGGCCAGGATTGCCTGAAAACGGGAATCTCTGCCGCCGATGGCGGAGCCGGCTGCAGAGTCACCCTCGACGATGTACAGCTCGCAGAGGCTGGGGTCCTTCTCGTTGCAGTCCTTCAGCTTTTCGGGCATACCGCCGGATTCCAGACCGGTCTTGCGGCGGGCATTTTCTCTTGCCTTCCGGGCGGCTTCTCTTGCCCGGTTTGCCATCATGGCCTTTTCGAGAATTGCCTTGGCGGTGGCAGGATGCTCTTCAAAATAGGTGGCCAGCTGATCGTTCACGATCTGGTCCACCAGGGTACGGATATAGGCGTTGCCCAGCTTGGCTTTGGTCTGGCCCTCGAACTGGGCGTCGGTGAGCTTCACGGAAATGATGGCGGTGATGCCCTCACGGCAGTCCTCACCGGAGACCTTGTCGTCGCCCTTGATGATGCCGTTTTTCACGCCGTAGGCGTTGAGCACACGGGTCAGAGCGGTCTTGAAGCCGGTCTCATGCATGCCGCCTTCCGGGGTGTTGACCTCGTTGGCAAAGCTCAGCAGGAACTCGTTGTAGCCGTCATTATACTGGATGGCGATTTCGGCGGAAGCGTCGCCCTTCATGCCGCTGAGGTAGATCACGTCGTTGTGCAGAGGGGTCTTGTTCTTGTTGCAGAACACGGCGAACTCCCGGATACCGCCCTCGTAGCACATGGTCTCGGAAATGGGGGTATCGGGCCGGTCGTCAGTGATGGAGATGGTGAGGCCAGCGGTCAGGAAGGCCTTTTCCCGCATACGGGTGTGCAGGATCTCGTAGTCATACTCGGTGGTGTCGAACATCTCCGGATCCGGCTGGAAGGTGACCTCGGTGCCGGTCTTGTCGGTCTTGCCGACAATCTTCATCTCCTGGGTGATGGCACCCCGGGCAAACTTCATCTCATAGATATTGCCGTTCTTGTGGACCCGGACCCGGAGCCACTGAGAAAGGGCGTTGACAACGGAGGCACCCACGCCGTGAAGGCCGCCGGAAACCTTGTAGCCGCCGCCGCCGAACTTACCGCCGGCGTGAAGCACGGTGTAAACAACTTCCAGAGCGGGCCGTCCGGTCTGGGGCTGGATGTCCACGGGGATGCCGCGGCCGTCGTCGGTGACGGTAATGGAGTTGCCGGGGTTAATGGTTACGGTGATATGCTTACAGTAGCCGGCCAGAGCCTCGTCGATGGCGTTGTCCACGATCTCATAGACCAGATGGTGCAGGCCCGAAGAGGAAGTGGAGCCGATGTACATACCGGGGCGCATCCGGACAGCTTCCAGGCCCTCCAGAACCTGAATCTGCTCCGCGCCGTATGCTTGTGTTACTTTCGTTTCGTCAGACATTAAAAGTCCTCCTAAAAAATGCTCGTTGATAAAACAGGTTAACTAAAAACGCATAATCTGCGAAAAGTATGTCATTGCGAGGCCCGAAGGGCCGTGGCAATCTCCAGCACCTTATTTTCGATGCGCACAGCACCAATTAACATTGTACATTTGGGATTTTCAATGTTAAGCAGAATTGTACAAATCTAAACTGCTCTACAGGAGATTCCCACGGGCCTTCGGCCCTCGGAATGACTCGGTAATCGGTAGATTATCTCATTCATTTCCAGACATTGGATATTATCCTACAATATGTTCAAACAGATCGAGAAAACGAGGATTTGATTTTGAGATCAAAGCTATTTTATGTTCTCTTTTCCAGCTTTTGATCTGCTTTTCCCGTTCGATTGCCGCATTTATATCACTTGTTTCTTCAAAATACACCAGTTTATAAACTTTGTATTTTGCCGTAAAGCTATTGGGATCTGCATTATTTTTATGTTCATATACACGTCGAACCAAATTTCCGGTCACACCGGTATACAAAACTGAATGAGTTTTATTGGTCAGGATATATACATAATAATGCACGTTTCTATCCTTTCACATTTCCCTTGCTGATTTCGATGGTCTTACCCAGCTTCGTGAACCGGCCCGGTTCGCAGCAGGTGATGAACACCTGGCCGGAGACGATCTGGTTCAAGACAAAGTCCTGCCTTCCGGGGTCCAGCTCGGAGAGAACGTCGTCCAGCAGCAGCACCGGCTCCTCGCCCATCTCCCGGCCCATGAGTTCTCTTTGAGCCAGCTTCAGGCTGATGGCGGCGGTGCGGGTCTGGCCCTGGGAGCCATAGGATTTCAGGTTAATGCCGGAAAGGGAAACATCAAAATCGTCCTTGTGGGGGCCCGTCAGGCACTGGGCCGTTTCGATCTCCGCCCGGTAGTGCCGCTGAAGGTGGTCCAGCAGATCCTGGGTCAGGGTGGAAACCGGAGCGAAGGGGTCTGTGACGGTGGACACGGTCTTATATTCCAGGGAGAAGTCCTCGGCGCCGCCGGAGAACTGGCCGTGAAATTTAGCCGCGGATTCTCCCAGTGACTTATAGAATCTGGCCCGGTAGGAGATGAGCAGGGCGCCTACCTGGCAGAGCCGGGTATTGTACTCCGGCAGGATCTCCAAGATAGCAGGATTGTCAAAGTGGTCCTTTAAAATCCGGCTTTTCTGGTCCAGGATCCGGTTGTACTCCGTCAGGGCTGCGTCGTAATTGGGCCGCAGTTGACATAACGCATGGTCACCCAGCCTTCTGCGCTGGGCAGCGCCGGTTTTCAGGACCATCAGATCCTCCGGGCAGAACAGCACCGTGGGCAGCACCCCCGCGATGTCCCCGGCGGTTTTCTTCTTGGCGCCGTTGCGCCAGATCTGCCGGGGCCGGGAGCCATTAAAGAGGACCCACCGCAGCCGCTGATTCCGCTCCTGGGCGAATACATTTCCCTCAATATCGGCAAAATCCGCCCCGAAACGGACCATCTCCGAAGTTTTCATGGCCCGGAAGCTCTTGCCGCTGCCCAGGTAAGAAATGGCCTCCAGAAGATTGGTCTTGCCCTGGGCGTTGTCGCCCACGATCAGGTTCACGCCCGGGTCAAAATCCAGCTTCACCTGCTCATAATTGCGGAAGTTCCGCAGCTCGATATCAGTTAGATTCATGAATGGAAATCAGGTAGCTCTGGCCCATGAATTCGAACCGGTCGCCGGGGCGCAGCTTTTTGCCCCGCATGGTGCAGACTTCGCCGTTGACCTTTACCTGCTCCTCCAGGATCAGCTGCTTGGCCTCACCGCCTGAGTAGACGATGTTGGCGAACTTCATGGCGTCCTGGAGCTTGATGAACTCGGTGGAGATCACCACCGGAATGTCATGGGAAGGGGTCTTTTTCTTAACAGATACTTTCATATTAAAACTCCGTTCTCGAATTACAAATTACAAGTTACAAATTATAAATTCATTTGTAATTAAGAATTTTTAATTCTCACAGGCAGCACCATGTAGGAGAAATCGTACTTCTCCTCCACGGGGGTCAGGACGATGGGGCTCAGGCCGTTGGTCAGCTCCAGGGTGACCTCCTCGCAGGGGATGGCTTTCAGGGCGTCGGCCAGGTAGCGGACATTGAAGCCAATCTCCAGCTCCTTGCCGTCGCCGGCGATGGCGCAGCGGTCCTCGGCGGCGCCGATGGTGGTGATGGTGCGCATATTCAGCACCTGGTTAGAGAATACACAGCGTACCGGGCTCTTGTACTTTTCAGAGACGATCAGGCCCACACGCTCCACGGAAGATGCCAGGTCGGACACATTGGCCACCAGCTTGATGGGGCAGTTGGTGGGGACGACTTTGCGCCAGTCCAGGAACTCGCCGTCAAGCAGGCGGCAGACCAGGGTAGCGGCGCCGATCTCCACCAGAATGTGCTTGGGGCCCAGGGTGAAGGCGGCCATATCGTCGCTGTCCACCAGGATCTTCTCCACTTCCTTCAGACCCGCGGCGGGGACCACGAAGCTCAGGCTGCGGCCGGTGCCGCCCTCGGGATGGTAGCTGCGGCGGGCAAGCCGGAAGCCGTCCACGGCCACGGCGGTGATGGCCTCCTCGGTAACCTCGAACTTGACGCCGGTGTGGATGGGCCGGGACTGGTTCTCGGACACGGCGAAGATGGTGCCGGAGATCAGCTCCTTCAGCTTGTTCTGGGGGATCCGGATGGGGCGGCCGGAGTTCACGTCCGGCAGCTCGGGGTAGTCATCGGCGCACTCGGCGGAGATGGTGAAGGAGGCATAGCCTGCCCGGATGGAGACCTTGAAGTTCTCGTCCACCACCACGGTGACGGGGCCCTCGGGCAGACGGCGGACGATATCGCCGAAGAGCTTGGCAGGCAGGATGCACTCGCCGGGGTCGGAGACCTCTGCCTCCACATTATAGGTGATGGCGGTTTCCATATTGTAGCCGGTGAGGTTCAGGCCCTCGCCTGCCCGGCAAAGGATGCCCTCGATGACGGAAAGGCTGCTCTTGGCGGCCACGGTGCGGCCTGCAATGTTCAGGCCCTGAACTAGCATATTTTTTTCACAGGTAAAGCGCATACGCAGTTTCCTTTCTTCTGTAGATATATAAGAATATATATATCAGTAAATAAGTTAGGTAGTAATTGTCGCAGTAGTAAGAACTTATGTGGAAAAGTGGATTTTCCCTTAGAGCCCCAACGTTTTTTTCTCCACAGGGGAGTTGTGAAAATCAAAAACTTATCCACACGGATTGTGTATAGAAATTTTTGCTCATTTTTCTGCAATTCTTTCCACAGGTTTTCTTTCCACATTTAACAGGTGTTGTGGAAAACTTTTGGAGAAAAGAAATGCTTTGGATTTGCTGTTGAATTGGTGCGGCTATATGTCTCTTTCTTGTTTCGGCAAGAAAGAGACGAAAAGAAGCCGGCATAGGAGAGGCGTTTGTGCCGCGCTCCCGCGCGTCAAATGCACCCTCTCCTATGTACCTCTCCCGCGCGCATCGCCGTTGGTACTGAGCAACTTATCTTGGGTGCTCGGCAAATCAAAAGTGTTCCGACTTTTGATTTGCCGGCAGGTGCAGGGATGGATTAGAGTAAGGAAATGCTTTCATTCTGCATTCTGCATTCAGCATTCTGCATTCCTTACAGGCAGGAGTTGATATTGGCCGTAATGTCCCGGATGTTATTCTGCAATGTTTCGTCGCCCTTTTTCAGCTGGGTCTCCACTTTCCGGATGGCGTAGAGGACGGTGGAGTGGTCCCTGGCGAATTCCTTGCCGATGTCGGGCAAACTCAGGTTGGTGAGCTTGCGGATCAGGTACATGGCGGTCTGCCGGGCTTCGGCGGTGCCCTTGTTCTTCAGGGTGCCCCGGAGGACCGTTTCGTCCACGGAGTAGAACTTACAGACCTGGGAGATGATCAGGCTGGGGGTGGGCAGGGCGTTGCCCTCGGCCTTGAACATATCGTCGATGGCCCGGGAGATATTGGGCAGGTCCAGGGGCATATTGTTCAGGTCCCGGTAGGCCATGATCTTCTTCACGGTGCCCTCGATCTGCCGGACGTTGTTGGTGACGTTGATGGCGATGTAGTTGCACACATCGTCGTTCAGGTCCAGACCCAGCTGCCGGGCCTTGTTCTTCAGGATGGCCATACGGGTCTCGTAATCCGGGGGCTGGATGTCGGCGATGAGGCCCCACTCAAAGCGGGTACGCAGCCGGTCCTCCAGGGTGGGCATATCGCTGGGCTTCCGGTCGGAGGTCATGACGATCTGCTTGTGCTCCTCGTAGAGCTTGTTGAAGGTATGGAAGAATTCCTCCTGGGTACTTTCCTTGCCGGCGATGAACTGGATATCATCGATGAGGAACAGGTCCGCTTCCCGGTACTTGCTGCGGAACTCGATGTTCTTGCCGCTCTTGATGGCGTCGATCAGTTCGTTGGTGAACTCATTGGCCCGGACGTAGACGATGTTGGCGTCGGGATTGTTCCGGCGGATGGTGTTGGCGATGGCGTAAAGCAGATGGGTCTTGCCCACGCCGGGAGGTCCGTAGAGGAACAGGGGGTTATAGGTCTGGCCCGGGGCCTTGGACACGGCAATGGCAGCGCCGTGGGCGAAGCGGTTGGAAGGACCCACCACGAAGTTGTCAAAGGTGAACTGGGGGTTAAAGTCCATGGAGGAGGACTTACCCTTCTGCTTGAAGGCGGCCAGCTCCTCGTCACCGAAGACGATGAGCTTGGCGTCGGAATGGAAGATCTCCTTCAGGGCATCCTCGATATAGCTGGTGTAGCGGCGGCGGATCAGATCCCGGCGGAAATCCGAGGAAGAATAGATGATCAGATTCCGGTCGTTCAGCTCCACCACCTCCGCGTCATCCAGACAGGTGGACACGGTGATGGCGCTGAGGCGCTCTTCCATATAGCTGACGATTTTGGCCCATACATAGGCGGAAGAATACATGAATTTTCAGGCCCCTTTCTTGTGTATACACAATCGGGAAAAGGAAAGGAAAACAAGCCCTTTGCCGATTTTTTTGCATATTTTTTCACGCTAAATTTTATCATATTTTCACAAAAAAAACAAGGGGATTTTGGAGATATACAATTAAATAAAGCAATTAGGGAAATATGACCGAAAGCGACAAAAAAGCCCGGCCCTTTTTGCACGTTTTTGATTCTTGACCGGAAAAAAAAGCTGTGCTATAGTGTAACATTAAGAAACCAGTATAAATTTCAAAATAAGTACCGGGAAATGTCCCCCGGAGGAGAACAAAATGACCACCTCAAAGAAGATCCTTACCTACGCTGTCATCGTGGTTCTGGCCCTGGTGGCCGCACTGAATTACGAGATTTTTGTATTCCCCAACAAGTTCGCCCCCGCAGGCCTCAACGGCATCTGCACCATGATCCAGCATGTCACCGGCATCAGCGTCGGCTATATGAGCCTGCTTATCAATGTGCCCCTGGCCATCGCCGTGTACTTTATGGTCAGTAAGCCCCTGGCGGTCCGGTCCATGGTCTACGTTGTGACCTTCAGCGTTGCCCTGCTGATCCTGGATGAGGTGGACCTGAGCCGGTTCTATTACTCCACCCCCAACGGAACCTCCACCATCCTGGGCCCTCTGGTGGCGGGCCTCATTTACGGCTACTGCTATTCCATGCTGGTCCAGGCCAGCGCCTACTCCGGCGGCACCGACTTCATCGCCGCCATCATCCACAAGTTCAAGCCCGAGCAGAACATGTTCTTTCTGATCTTCGCCCTGAACGCTTCCGTGGCTCTGATGAGCTACTTCGTCTATGACTATCAGATCGAGCCGGTGATCCTGTGCATCCTGTATTCCTTCATGTCCACCACCGTCTCCGACAAGCTCAACAAGTCCGGCCGCAGTGCCGTGTGCTTTGAGATCATCACGGACTACCCCCAGGAGATCTCCGACGAGATCATCTACCATCTGAACCACAGCTGCACCCTGATCCCCGCCAAGGGCATGTACTCCGGCCGGGAGACCAACATGCTCATCTGCGTGGTGAACAAGACCCAGGTGGCAGCCATTTCCCGGATCGTCCGGAAATACCCCAACACCTTCGCCATTATGGACCCTGTTTCCGAGGTCATGGGCAATTTCAAGCGCATGGACTCTGACGGCAGAGAAGAAAAGCCCCTGCTGGACAACGGCGACGGCAAGGCAGTCTAAAAGGCTCCCCTTGAGGGGAGCTGGCACAGCGTAAGCTGTGACTGAGGGGTGGAAACTTCTTACCTTTCACCCCTCCGCCCCTTCGGGGCACCTCCCCTCAAAGGGGAGGCTTACAAGGTTTACGAAAAAAAATAACTATATACACAAAAAATTAGGAGGAAGAACAAAATGGCGTACTACTATCCGGAACCCAGCCGCACCTTCAGCGAGTATCTGCTCGTCCCCGGTTATACTTCCGAGGAATGTGTCCCCGACCGCGTTTCCCTGAAGACCCCCCTGGTTAAGTACCGCAAGGGCCAGGAAGAGCCTGCAATTTCCCTGAATGTGCCCCTGACTTCCGCTGTCATGCAGTCCGTCTCCAATGATACCCTGGCCATCGCTCTGGCCAAGGAAGGTGGCATCAGCTTCATCTACGGCTCCCAGTCCATCGAGAACCAGGCAGCCATGGTGGCCCGTGTCAAGGGCTACAAGGCAGGCTTCGTCACCTCCGCTTCCAATCTGACCCCCGATGCAACTTTGAAGGACGTGCTGGCCCTGAAGGCCAAGAACGGCTTCTCCACCATCGCCATCACCGAGGACGGCACCGCCAACGGCAAGCTTCTGGGCATCGTGGCCAGCCGTGACTACCGTGTCAGCCGTATGACCGGCGAGGAGAAGGTCTCCTCCTTCATGACTCCCCGGGACAAGCTGGTGGTTGCTCCCGAGGGCACTACCCTGAAGGAAGCCAACGACATTATCTGGGACAACAAGCTCAACAGCCTCCCCATCGTGGACAAGAACGATCATCTGGTCTGCTTCGTGTTCCGTAAGGACTACGCCTCCCACAAGGAGAACCCCCTGGAGCTGCTGGATGACAAAAAGCGCTACCTGGTCGGCGCCGGCATCAACACCCGCGACTACGCACAGCGTGTTCCCGCTCTGCTGGAGGCCGGTGTGGACGTGCTGGTCATCGACTCCTCCGAGGGCTACACCTGCTGGCAGGCCAAGACCATCGCCTGGGTCCGTGAGCACTACGGCGACACCGTGAAGATCGGTGCCGGCAACGTGGTGGACAAGGACGGCTTCCGCTTCCTGGCTGAGGCCGGCGCTGACTTCGTCAAGGTCGGTATCGGCGGCGGTTCCATCTGCATCACCCGTGAGACCAAGGGCATCGGCCGCGGCCAGGCCACCGCTCTGATCGACGTGGCTGCCGCCCGTGACCAGTACTTCCGTGAGACCGGCGTGTATGTGCCCATCTGCTCCGACGGCGGTATCGTCCACGACTACCACATGACCCTGGCTCTGGCCATGGGTGCCGACTTCATGATGCTGGGCCGCTACTTCGCCCGCTTCGACGAGTCCCCCACCAACAAGGTCATGGTCAACGGCGCCTACATGAAGGAGTACTGGGGCGAGGGCTCCAACCGTGCCCGTAACTGGCAGCGCTACGACCTGGGCGGCTCCACCAAGCTCAGCTTCGAGGAAGGCGTTGATTCCTACGTCACCTACGCCGGCCCCCTGCACGACAACGTGGAGGCCTCCCTGTACAAGGTCAAGTCCACCATGTGCAACTGCGGCGTCATCACCATCCCCGACCTGCAGCGGGAAGCCAAGCTGACTCTGGTGTCCTCCGTCTCCATCGTGGAAGGCGGCGCCCACGACGTCACCCTGCGCTCCACCAGCACCGTTAAGTAATTGAAGCTGTGAAAAAGCTCCCGGATTCCTCCGGGAGCTTTTTTTCTTACTTCTTCAGGGCCTTTTTCAGCAGGGGCACGATGACCAGGGCGATGGAGCCGCCGATGAGGGCGGTGAACAGCTGGGGGAAGCTGAAGGTGGCGGGCAGGGCCTTCAGCATGGGCTCCTTCATGAGACCGGCCTCCAGGAGGCTGCCGGCCAGAACGCCGCAGATCAGCTTGGCAACCAGCAGGTACAGCGTGGCGAACTTGCCCACAGCGGCAATGCCCCAGGCGGCAGCCTGACGGACCAGGTTCTTGCCGGCGGGATCAGCCAGGTAGTGCAGCAGCACCACATACACGGAGTTGCCCACCATGATGGCGGGAACGGTCAGAATCTGGGGAGCGATGCCCAGCAGGAAGGCCAGCACGGGGCTGATCAGGGCCACGGTCAGGCCGCAGCTCAGGCCGCCCACCAGGGCGGAGATGGCCAGGATGGCATTGACACAGGAGCCGGTGACAATCTGGCCCATGGGCTTGGTCAGAGCCTGCAGGGACACCAGCAGTGCCAGCATAACGGCGGTTTCGGTGATCCAGCGGATTTTCTTGTTCATAGTTAATTACCTCTTTTTCTTAGTCTTTGCTGACGACGCCGGAATAGGCGGTCTTGCAGCTGACGCCCTCCAGGGCGCCGATCTTCCCCGCCAGGGCGGAGATGGTATTCTGGGGAGCATCCAGAGCGATGGAGATGATGCTTACTTTTCTCTTCCGGTAGGGAATACCCATCCGGCCGATGATGAATTCGCCGTAGGCATGGAGAATGGAATTCAGCTTCTCCACAGAGTCGCTGTTTTCCACGATGATGCTCATGACGGCTACGCGGGTTTCCATAGTGTTTTCCTCCGAAGGTAAAATGAAATGCCGCACCGGGCGTCGGTGCGGCAGCAAACACAGCCCCATGGGATTTCCATGGAGATACATGCTATTTGAACGCACCTTTCACGCAGCTTTTGGCTTAATGTCAGGAACCTTATGATCAAAGTTAGTATTCCGAAGATCAGTCCTCGGAAACGGTGGCCTTCAGCTTCAGCTGCATCCGCAGCGCCGTCAGGGACACGGCCAGATTCTCGTTCTGGACCAGAATTCCTTCCGGGACCTGCAGCCGCAGGGGGGCAAAATTCCAGATGGCCTCCACACCGGCCTCCACCAGGGCATCGCAGACCTGCTGGGCGAACTCCGCCGGGACGGTGATGATGCCGATGCTCACATGGTTCTCCCGGCAGAAGGGGATCAGCGCCTCCATGGGAAGAACCTGCTTGCCGCCCGCCAGGGTGGCCGGGTTCGCGTCAAAGCCTGCCAGCACGTTCATGCCGTAGGCCTCGAAGCCGCCGTAGCCCAGCAGGGCCTGGCCCAGCTTGCCGGCACCCACCAGGACGGCGTTGGTCACATGTTCATAGTCCAGGAAATTTTCGATATCCCGGATCAGCACGTCCTTCTGGTGGCCGGTCTTGCAGCGGCCGCCGTCGGAGACCTTTGCCAGGTCCTTGCGCACCAGCACATCTCCCAGTCCCAGCTCGTTGGCCAGGGTCCGGGCGGAGATATTGGCTGCGCTGTTTTCCGGCAGGGATTTTAAGTAATGCAGGTAGCCGGGCAGACGGCTCAGCATGGCTTTGGAAATTTTCATGGGTTACTTTCCTTCCTTGATTGGAGATGCTGACAGCCGCCTTGCGAAAACCTGGGTCTCCGGGGGAGCCGAGGCTCCCCCGGAGGTTACAATCAGTCGTTGAAACCGATTCTTGCGTTGTAGTGGGTGTGCAGCAGTTCGTGTGCCTTGTGGGAATTGGGCTTGCCCAGGAACTCCTCGTAGAGCTTCTGAACCTGGGTGTTCTTGTGGGACTGACGCAGATGCTGGCGCTCGTCCTCGGAGTACAGAGCGGCAGCGCGCTTTGCACGGAAGGTATCCTGGATGTCGTCGTCCTCGTTGGGCAGGAAGCAGGAGCGGACGATGGGCTGGCCGCCGCCTGCGATACAGCCGCCGGGGCAGCCCATGATCTCGATGAAGTGATACTTGGACTTGCCTGCGCGGATGTCGTCCAGCAGGACCTTGGCATTCTTCATGCCGTGGGCGATGGCCACATTCACGGTCATGCCGTTAATATCCATGGAAGCCTCACGGATGCCCTCGAAGCCGCGCACGGCCTCGAACTTGATGGCCTCGTGCTCCTTGCCGGTCAGCACGAAGTAGACGGTACGCAGAGCAGCCTCCATAACACCGCCGGTGACGCCGAAGATGACGCCGGCGCCGGTGTACTCGCCCATCAGATCCTGGTCGAACTCCTCGTCGGGCAGACGGGTGAACAGGATGCCGGCACGCTTGATCATCTTGGCCAGCTCACGGGTGGTCAGAACTGCGTCCACGTCCTTCAGGCCGTTAACCCGCAGCTGCTCACGCTCAGCCTCGTCCTTCTTGGCGGTGCAGGGCATGATGGACACCACGAAGATATCCTTGGGGTCGATGCCCTTCTTCTCGGCGTAGTAGGACTTCAGGATGGCGCCCTGCATCTGGTGGGGGGACTTGCAGGTGGACAGGTGGGGCAGCAGATCGCCGTAGTTGTACTCGGCGTAGTTGATCCAGCCGGGGGAGCAGGAGGTGATCATGGGGAGCACGCCGCCGTTCTGGATACGGCCCAGAAGCTCGGTGCCCTCCTCCATGATGGTCAGGTCAGCGGCGAAGTTGGTGTCGTAGACCTTGTGGAAGCCCAGGCGCTTCAGAGCGGCAACCATCTTGCCGGTGACGGCGGTGCCCACGGGCATGCCGAATTCCTCGCCCAGAGCGGCGCGGACAGCGGGAGCGGTCTGGACCACCACATGCTTGCCGGCCTTGAAAGCGGCGTCGACCTTGGCGATCTCGGACTTCTCCATCAGAGCGCCGGTGGGGCAGACGCTGACGCACTGGCCGCACTGGATGCAGGGGCTGTTCAGGAAGGAACGGTTCTCGGCGGGAGCCACGATGGTCTGGAAGCCACGGTTCTCGAAGCCCAGGATGCCCATGCCGTGGGCGTTCTGGCAGCGGGCAACGCAGCGGCCGCAGAGGATGCACTTGGAAGTGTCACGGATGATGGCGGGAGTCAGCTGGTCCACGGTCACAGGAGTCTTGGTGCCCTGGTAGCGGCCCTCACGGGCGCCGGTGATGGAAGCCACGTGCAGCAGCTCGCACTTGCCGTTCTTGTCGCACTGCTGGCAGTTGATGTTGTGGTTGGACAGCAGCAGCTCCACGGAAGCCCGGCGGGCTTCGGTAGCCTTGGGGCTGGAGATGATGACCTCCATGCCCTCGTTGACAGGGTAGACACAGGAGGCAACCAGGCCTCTTGCGCCCTTGACCTCAACCAGGCAGACACGGCAGGAGCCGTTGGAGCATTCGCCGTGGTTGAAAGCACACAGAGAGGGGATCTCGTAGCCGCAGGCCTTGGCGGCCTCCAGGATGGTCAGGCCCTCTTCGACCTGATAGGAGACGCCCTCGATCTTAATATTCACTTTAGCCATTGAAAGGTCCTCCTGATTACTTCTTGACGATAGCCTTCAGCTTGCAGGTGGCCATGCAGGCGCCGCACTTGACGCACTTGGCAGGGTCGATCTGGTAGGAAGGCAGCTTCTTGCCGATACCAATATAATCGGTCTTGGCGATGGCGTCTGCGGGGCAGGCCTTGGCGCAGCGGCCGCAGCCGACACAGTTGTCCTGAATGATGGTGTAGCTCATCAGGTTCTTGCAGACCTTGGCGGGGCAGGTCTTGTCCACGATGTGGGCAATGTACTCGTCCCGGAAATGTGCCAGGGTGGACATGATGGGGTTGGCAGCAGTCTGGCCCAGAGCGCACAGGGAGTTATTCTTAACGGTCTCGCCCAGCTCTTCCAGCTCCTGCAGATCCTGCATGGTGCCGTTGCCCTCGGTGATCCGGGTCAGGATCTCCAGCATACGCTTGGTGCCGATGCGGCAGGGGGAGCACTTGCCGCAGGATTCATCGCAGATGAACTCCATGTAGAACTTGGCCACGTCCACCATGCAGTTGTCCTCGTCCATGACGATGGCGCCGCCGGAGCCCATCATGGAGCCCTTGGCAACCAGATTGTCAAAGTCGATGGGCTCGTCCAGAGCTTCCGCAGTCAGACAGCCGCCGGAGGGGCCGCCGGTCTGGATGGCCTTGAACTTCTTGCCGTCGGGGATGCCGCCGCCGATGTCGTAGATCAGCTCACGGAGGGTGGTGCCCATGGGGATCTCCACCAGGCCCACGTTGTTGACCTTGCCGCCCAGAGCAAAGACCTTGGTGCCCTTGGACTTCTCGGTGCCGCAGGAGGCAAACTCAGCTGCGCCCTCGCGGAGGATGTAGGGAACACAGGCCAGGGTCTCCACGTTGTTGACGATGGTGGGCTCGCCCCACAGACCCTTCACAGCGGGGAAGGGAGGACGGGGACGGGGCATGCCGCGCTTACCCTCGATGGAGTTCAGCAGGGCGGTCTCCTCGCCGCAGACGAAGGCGCCTGCGCCCAGACGGATGTGGGCCTGGAAGTTGAAGCCGGTGCCCAGAATGTTCTCGCCCAGGATGCCTGCCTCGTTCATCTGCTTGATGGCGCCCCGCAGGCGGTTCACGGCGATGGGGTACTCGGCACGGACGTAGAAATAGCCCTCGGAAGCGCCGATGGCGTAGCCGGCGATCATCATGCCCTCGATGACGGCATAGGGGTTACCCTCCAGGATGGAGCGGTCCATGAATGCGCCGGGGTCGCCCTCGTCACCGTTGCAGACCACGTACTTCTGCTTCGAAACGGAGTTCTTGGCGAACTGCCACTTGCGGCCGGTGGGGAAACCGCCGCCGCCGCGGCCACGGAGGCCGGAGGCCAGAATCTCGTCAATAACTTCCTGGGGATCCATCTTAAGAGCCTTCTTCAGACCCTGGAAAGCGCCGTAGCCCATGGCTTCCTCGATGGATTCGGGGTTGATAACGCCGCCGCCGTGGAGGGCAACACGCTTCTGTTTCTTGTAGAAGTTGATGTCGTCCTGCTTGGCGACCTTTTCGCCGGTCAGGGGCTCAATGTAGAGCAGACGCTCCACGATCTTGCCGCCCAGAATGTCGGAGTTGAAGATCTCCTCCACGTCCTCTTCCCGGACCAGACGGTACAGGGTGTCCTCGGGGAAGATCTTGACGAAGGGGCCCTGGGAGCAGAAGCCGAAGCAGCCAACGATGTTGACAGTGACCTTGTCGCCCAGGTTATGCTTCTCAACCAGCTGCTCGAACTTGGCCTTGATCTCCATGGAGTTGGAGGACAGGCAGCCGGTACCGCCGCACAGCAGGATGGCGCGCTTGCCGTTGGAGCCGTCCAGCTTGGCGTTCAGGCAGTCGGTGCAGTTACAAATTTTCGCATCCAGTTCAGCAAAATTCTTCATTTAGTTTGCCTCCTTTGCACGGTACTCTTCCACAACACCGCTGACTGCGTCCACGGTCATCTTGGGGTAGACCTTGCCGTTGATGGTGACAGCGGGAGCGATGCCGCAGGCGCCGATGCAGCGCAGGGCATCCAGGGTGAACATGCCGTCAGCGGTGGTCTGACCGGGCTTGATGTTCAGGATCTCAGAGAACTTGTCGATGATCTGCTGAGCGCCCTTGACGTAGCAGGCAGTACCCAGGCAGCAGCCGATGACATACTTGCCCTTGGGCTCCAGGGAGAAGAAGGAGTAGAAGGTGACGACACCATAGATGTCTGCCACGGAAATACCGGTCTTCTGGGAAACGATCTGCTGTACATCCAGAGGAATGTAGCCATACTCATTCTGGATGTCGCTCAGAATCATCATAAGGGGCGTCTTTTCGTTGACATATCTGTCACAGATCTCGTTGATCTTCTTGACGCCGGCTTCGCTGATATGAGCCATAATTTACCTCCTGAAAAAATAATGAGATGTAAATAAATATTTTAATAAAACCGTTCCGGCGAAAACCGATCAGGCCTTATCATTTACGGATGAAAAATTTTCTCGGTAGATTTAAATTGATATCACTATATCAATAAAAAGCCGCCTGAAGCTCTTGGAACATGCACCAAAATGAGCCCAGACGGTCGGCATATCAAATGTCGCACTCCCCTGCAGTTGACCTGCTGAATCCGTCAGTCATGCGGCATACGTTAGTAATATATCGGAAAACCCCGGAAAAGTCAATGAAAAAGTTACGTTTTTATCGATATTTGGCAATTCATACATTTTTATAGATAAAATCGATTTCGTACTGTTTTATATTGCCAACAAGTTTTTTCTTCATCCTGGTGATTGTTTTTTTGGCCCCGGTGGCTTATAATATTTCCAGAATCCAAAACCTGGAAAAGGAGGCAGATCTATGGAGCCTATCTATGTTTTCGGACACCGCAACCCGGACACGGATTCCATCGTCTCCGCCATGGCCTACGCCGCCCTGCGCAATGCCCTGGGTGACCGGGAGTATGAGGCAGTGGCCCTGGGCCAGCCCACGGACGAGACCCGCCGGATCCTGCACCGGTTCGGCTTCCGCAGTCCCCGGAAAATTTCCGATGTCTATACCCAGGTCCGGGACCTGGATTTCGACACCCCGCCGGTAATGAGCGCCGAGGTCACCGTGGGCCGGGCCTGGACCGCCCTGCAAAGCCAGAAGGGCCTCTCCAGCGTAGCCGTTGCCAACGAGGACGGTACCCTCTACGGCATGCTGGCCCGGGAGGACGTGGCCAACTACAATATGAATCTGGTAGCATCCAGCTATCTGCGGCCGGTGCCCATTTTCAACCTGCTTTCCGTGCTGGAGGGCAAGCTGATCTCCGATTCCTCCGACTTCCCCGACGCCGTCTCCGGCGAGGTGACCATCGCCCTGCCCTACGGCATTGACGAGGGGATCTCCTTCAAGAAAGATTCTCTGGTGATCTGCGGCAACCAGCCGGATATGATCCGCCGCTGCCTGGAACAGAATGTCAACTGCCTGATCCTCTGCCAGACCCAGCTGGGCGAAGACCTGCGGCGGATCCCCAGCAAGACCGCCGTGATCATGACCCCCTACGACGCCTACCGGGCGGTCCGGCTGATCTTCCAGAGCGTGCCGGTGGGCCGGATCTGCCAGCGGCGGGACATCAGCTGCGTCCACTTAAACGACCGGCTGGACGACGTGAAGGAGTTAGTGCTGAAGCAGAAAGGCCACGCCTACCCCATCCTGGATGAGGAAGAAAAAGTGGTGGGCATCCTGACCCGGCAGCATCTGCTGCGCCCCCGGCGCAAGCGGGTGGTGCTGGTGGACCACAATGAGCTGGCCCAGTCCGTCCCCGGACTGAAGGAGGCGGAGATCTTAGAGATCATCGACCACCACCGGCTGGCGGACATCCAGACCACCAACCCAATCTATGTACGCAACGAGCCCGTAGGCTCCACCACCACCATCATCGCCGGCATGTTCCAGGAGCTGGGTCTGCTGCCCCACAAAAATCTGGCAGGCATTATGGCTGCCGCCATCATCTCCGATACAGTCCTGTTCAAATCCCCCACCTGCACCCAGCGGGACAAAAATATGGCCGAGCGCATGGCCCGGATCGCCAAGCTGTCCCTGGAGGAGCTGGGCCGGGACATCTTCTCCGCCAATTTGGAGGGCAAGACTGCCGCGGATCTGCTGCTGGCGGACTACAAGGAATTCCACATCGCCGGTCACGACTTCGCCATCGGCCAGGTCACCTGTGTGGACAGCCCCGGTATGCTCCAGCGCAAATCCGAATTCCTGGCCGAGATGCAGCGCATCGAGCAGGAGCGGAAATTCTCCATGGTGCTGCTGATGCTCACCGACGTGCTCCTGGAGGGTACCCAGCTGCTTTACATCGGCGACGACGAGGTCATCAGTCAGGCCTTCAACGCAACGCCCAGGGACAATATGGTGTTCCTGCCAAAGGTCATGAGCCGGAAAAAACAGGTGGTCCCCAGTCTCTCCGCTCTCTGGGGCTAAAATTTCTCCACAAAGAAAAAGGCCGCACCTTACGGTGCGGCCTTTCGTTATGCGTTGGGATTAGCCCAGGGTGCAGCCAGCGTCAAACTCGATGGTGCCCTTGTAGTTCTTCAGGATACCAGTGACGGTGATGGTATCACCAACAGCCAGGTCCTTGGCGCCCTCGCCGGAGAGGCGGTAGCACATGATGGGGTAGTCCTCCAGACCACCAACCACGATGGTGACGGTGATGTTCTGGTAGTCCTCGCTCCAGGGGGTGTCGATGGCGGAGATGGTGCCGGTGATGGTCTTGGCAACCTCCTGAGCCTCGCCGTCCAGCAGCTTGTAGCCGGACAGAGCGTTCTTCACGGAGTGGTAGGCATCGTTGGGAACCAGGACGCAGCCCTGATCGAACTCGATGGTGCCCTTGTAGTTCTTGATGATACCGGCCACGGTGATCACATCACCCACAGCCAGATCCTTGGCGCCCTCGCCGGAGAGGCGGTAGCACTGGACAGTCTGGCCATCCACATCCATGTCCACGGTGATGTTGCCGTACTCCTCGCTCCACTCGGAGACGATCTTGACGACGGTACCGGTCATGACAGCGGGGTAGTCCATGGCAGCGCCCTCGCCCAGAGCGAAAGCGGCCTTCAGCAGAGCCTTCTGGTCAACGTGTTCGCCGTAGCCAACCAGCACGCAGCCCTGATCGAACTCGTAGGTGCCCTTGTAGTTCTTAAGGCAACCCTCAACGGTGATGGCGTCGCCAACCTTCAGGTCCTTGGCGCCTTCGCCCTTCAGGCGGTAGCACTGGATGGGCTGCTCCTCGCAGCCAGCCACAGCGATGGTGACGGTGATGTTCTGGTAGTCCTCGCTCCACTCGGTGTCGATGGAGGTGACGGTGCCGTACAGACGGTAGGCATCCTCGGTGGACTGCTGGTCCTCCAGGGCGTAGGCCAGGGCCACGATCTCAGCGTAGGTCAGGCCGTCCACGTTCATGGCAGCGGGCAGGGTGTGGTTCCAGGACAGAGACTGGGTCTCGGTGCCGTCGGTCAGGGTAGCAGTCAGGACGTAGGCGACCTCCTCAGCGCTATTTTCATTCACGTCGATCAGGGTCATGCCGTTCTCACCGGCAACGATGGCCACAACATCCTCAGCCACGTCCACGGACCAGGTGATGTCGAACTTCTCGGTGCCCATGGGGACAACGGAGATGACCTCGTAGTCCTTGGCGGTGATGTCGGCGGCGTTCTTGTAGATGGTCTTGACGTAAGCCACAGCGTCGTTCAGACCGGAGACAGGTGCCTCAGTGGGAGCTTGAGTCTCCACAGGAGCGCCGGTGGTCTCTGCAGGTTCATTGGCGCAGCCGGCCAGCATGCCAAAGCACAGTGCCAGCAGCAGTGCCCAAACAGTCATTTTCTTCATGGTTTAGCTCCTCTTTCATTTGATAGTAATGTTTTCGGGAGTGAATACCTTGATCTGATAGCCGCCGTCGAAGAAATCGACGATGCCCAACACATCAATGTATTTGTCCAGGTAATCGTCCTGGGTGATCAGGTTTCCGCTTTCGTCCTTCATGGGGACGGTGCGGATGGTAATATTGCCGCCCTCTGCCTCACAAACCAAAGTCATGGCGCCGTAGGCGGAGGAGTCGGGATTGTCGGTAGTCCAGGCGTCCACCACCTGCAGACCCTTCATTTCCACGGAGGTGCCCAGGGAAAGCTCCGCCCAGCGGGCGGTCAGTTCCCCTTCCCCATTGGGGATGGTCACTTCCGAAGCGAAGGTTTCCAGGTTGATGGATGTGTAAGCAGGGGCGTGGCCGCTTTCCAGCTTCTGGACATTGTTGGGATCCTGGGGATCCATCAGCCGGTAGGAAAGGTCCGATACCTGCCAGGTACCACCGGCTTCGTAGAACTGGACAGTACCCACGATCCGGGCCAGATTTCCCACGGTGAGGGCATCCAGACCGGCGCCGTTGAGGCCGTGGCCGTAGTAGATGTACATGCCGTAGTACATACCTGTCTCGGCATCGTAATCCTCCACGTACACACCCTGGGTGCCGGAATTGGCGGTGATGACGCCCTGGAAGGCCACCTTCATACCGTTGTAAGCCTCGATATTGCAGCGCAGCTCCTTCAGGGTCAGCTCCACCGCTTCGCCGTAGTAGAAGTCGGGGTCCTTTTCACCGGAGTAGATGCCCACCTTGGCGGCCTTGGCCTGCTGGATGGCGCCCATGCAGGTGTCGCCGTAGCGGTTGCCCGCCGCGGAGTTGGCGTAGGCCAGACCCTCCTGCAGCAGCTCCACATTCAGATTCCGCCAGGGTTCGCCCTCGGCGGTCTTGTACCAGATCCAGACGAGATACCGCTCGGAGGTGGAATCGGCGTTCCAGGTGCCGTCCTCGGATTCAATCAGGATCTCGGCGGCGTTTTCCAGCTTTTCCCGGGTGAACCGGGAGGCGGCTTTGCCGTATTCCTCGATCTTGCCGGTGGATTCGGGGGTGTTGACGGCCAGATACCGGGCCTTCAGCACACCCTCGGGATTCACGTCCTCAGGGACAAGGAAGTGGGTGGTGTCGCCGTCAATGAAGGACTTGACGGTGACGGCCTGCTTCAGCGTATCGGCGGAGGGGGCGATATCATCGGCCCAGTCCAGGATTTCCAAAACAGGCTCGCTGGGTGCCGCCGTGGTCCCGGGAGCTGTGGGAGCGGGTTCGCTCCCACAGGCAACGAGAAGAAGGCAACATAAAACAAGGGGTAAAAGCTTATGGAAAGCTTTCATTAGCTGTTGTACTCGCACTCCTCAACGGCGAAGGCGAAGGCATCGGCGATCTGCTCGTCGAGGTTGTCACCGGTCAGGGCCAGGCACTTGGTCAGCAGAGCGCCCACCTGATCACGGGCTTCGGAGGAGCCGTTGAAAGCGGGGGAGGTGTAGTAGGCGTCAGCCTGAGCAAGACAGACCTTGGCGGACAGGGCGGAGATGAAGTTGCCGCCGTCGGCGCTGTTGATGAACTCGGCGTAGACAGGGTTCTCGGCAACGGACTTCAGCACGGGAACGTAGCCGGAAGCCATACCGAACTCAGCCTGGAAGTTCACGTTGGTGGTCAGGAACTTGACGAACAGCCAGGAGGCGATGACTTCCTGAGGATTCTCCTTCTGGAAGATGCACAGGCTGGGACCCTGGGAAATGACCTTGGGGTTGCTTGCATTGGCCTGGGGAATGGTGGCGATGCCCACCTCGAAGGGGTAGGAGCCGTCAGCATTGGCAGCGGGACGCTGATAGGTAGCGCCGGCGGAGGAGCCGATGGACATATAGCTCTTGACCTCGGTGTTGGAGGTGAACAGGCCGGAGGTGTAGGCGCCGTACAGGGTCTGGGTGGTCAGGTAGCCTGCCTGGTACCACTCGTTGAACATCTTGATGAAAGCGTGGTTCTCGGCGTTGTCGAACAGGAAGTGGTCGCCCTCAGCGCTGGTGTAGGGGGTGCCCAGCTGCTCGGTCATGGTGATGAACCAGTTGGCCTCGGAGTCGTAGCCCAGAGGGATGGAGTTGGGGTCGATGGCCTTGATCTGGGCGCAGACGTCCTTCATCTCGTCCCAGGTGGTGGGAACGGTCAGGCCGTTGGCGTCGAAGAAGGTCTTGTTGTAGTACAGGACCTCGGTGGACTTGGAAAGGGGCAGGGTGTACATCAGGCCGTCGCCGAACTGCTTGCCCTCGTTGTAGTAGCCGGGGATGAAGTCGGCAACCTGCTCAGCGGTCAGGCCCAGGACCTCGGTGGTGCCGTCAGCATGGGTGACGGTCTCCTCGCTGGCGATCAGGGCGTCCAGAGTGGTGACAGCCTTGGCCAGGTTGTACAGGGCAACGTGGTCGGGATAGCAGTAGGCGATGTTGGGCTGGTTGCCCACGGTGATCTCGGTGGAGATCTGGTCGCGGCAGTCATCGTAGTTGCCCACGTTGGTGGAGACAACGGTGATGTTGGGGTAGAGCTTGTTGAACTCAGCGATGTAGGTCTCCAGAACAGCAGCCAGGTTGGCGCCCATGGTGTTGTAGAACACGATCTCCACAGTGCTGCCGTCATAGCCGCCCTCGGGAACCTGGAAGTTGCCCACGGGGGTCTGCACGGTCTCACCGGACTCGCCGCCCTGGGGAGCGGTGGTCTCAGCGGGAGCAGGATTGCTGCCGCAGGCTGCCAGCAGGCCAACGATCATGACCAGAGCCAGCAGGAATGCAATGCTTCTTCTCATAGTGTTTGTTTCCTTTCTTATGTGTGTTTTATGTTACAGACGGATACCGTCTATTAACCCTTGATACCGCTGCGGCTGACACCGGCCATGATGTACTTACGCAGGAACACGAAGACCAGGAACAGCGGAGCGGAGACGATGGCAACAGCTGCCATCTGGACGGGGTAGTTGACGTCACCGGTGGTCTCGGTAAAGGCGTTTCTAAGACCGTTGGTGATCATCCGGTGGGCCTCGTCGTTGGCAACCAGACGGGGCCAGATGTAGGAGTTCCATGCGCCCATCATCTTCAGGATGGTGATGGAGATCAGGGTGGGCAGGCTCAGGGGAACCATGACCTTCCACAGGTATTTCAGATCCGAGGTGCCGTCCACCTTGGCGGCCAGGTACAGCTCATTGGGGATCTGCATGAAGTTCTGGCGCAGCAGGTAGATGTAGAACACGCTCACCAGGAAGGGCACGATCAGCACCGTGTAGGTGTTCATCCAGCCCAGCTGGGTAACGGTGGAGTAGTTGGTGATGGTGAACAGCTCGCCGGGGATCATCATGGTGGCAAGGAGCGCCCCAAACATGGCGTCCCGGCCCTTGAACTCCAGCCGGGCAAAGGCGAAGGCGGAGAGGACGGTGATCACCAGGCTTAAGAGGGTGGAAACCACGCCCACGATCATGGTGTTGTAGAAAAGTCTGCCCAGGGAGGCGGTGGTGAAGGCCTCGGCGTAGTTACTGAACAGGATCTGCCGGGGGAAGAAGGTGGGCACGTTCAGCCGGTACTCCTCCAGGGATTTCAGCGACGAGATGATCATCCAGTAGAAGGGGAACAGGACGATCAGGGCCATCAGGATCAGGAAGGCGTAGGTGCCGAATTTGACGCCGAACTTCACAACACGCTGGGTGGCGGAAAGATTCTGGATATTGCGCTCGTGCATGGTATTGTTATCAGCCATTTTCGCCACCTCCTTAGTAATGGACCCGCTTCTTGCTGACCTGATTGTTGATCAGGGTGACAACAAGAATGATGCCGAACAGGATCAGGGCTGCGGCGGAGGCACGGCCCTGGCTGTTGGTCTCCAGCGCGTCGTAGATGAAGCCCACCATGGTATTCAGGCGGCCGGCGTCGTCCGGGGGACCCATCTTCTCGCCGAAGATACCCACGATGGAGGTGTACTCCTTGAAGCCGCCGATGAAGCCGGTGATGACCACGTAGGCCAGCATGGGGGAAAGCAGCGGCACGGTGATGTGGGTAAAGACCCGGCGGCGGGGGGTGCCGTCCACCTTGGCGGCATCGTAGTACTGCTTGTTGATGGACTGCAGGCCGCCCAGCAGCACCAGAATTTTGAAGGGCAGGGCGTTCCAGACGATATAGACCACCATGACGAACATGTTGGCCTCATAGGTGGAGCCGTAGTTGATCCAGTTGATGGGCTTGCCGCCGAAGAATTCGATGACGTTGTTGATGATACCGGCGGTGACGATCAGCTCGTTCTCGGTGCCGTAGAAGGCACCCACGATGTTGAACATGGCGGCAAAGACCATGCCGATGGCGATGGAGTTGGTCACATAGGGCAGGAAGAAGATGGTCTGCAGACCCTTCTGGAGCCACTTGATGGAATTCAGGGCCACGGCAATGAGCAGGGCCAGAATGGTGGAGATTGGCACCGTCAGAACACACAGCAGGCAGGTGTTCTTTAAGCACTGGACGAAGCGCTTATACTGCACCACCTTGACGAAGTTGCCGATGCCGAACTCAAACTGCATGCCGGCGGCGGCCTTCAGGCCGGAGTAATTCTCCAGGAAGGCCATGCGGACGGTGTTGAAAATGGGCCAGACCGTGAATACCAGCAGCAGCGCGATGGCCGGTGCCAGGTACAGCCAGGCTTTCCATTGCTGTTTGCTGTCAACCATATTACTTCACCTCGCAGCGGATGCGCTCCTCGGTTTCTTTGTTGAAGAGGAACACCTTGTGGGGCTTCAGACTGTAGCGGACTTCACCGGCGGTGATGTCCACCTTGTTGTCCGCGTTGATGATGGAGCGGATGACGGGGTTGCAGGAGGCAGGATTGGTGGAGACGATGCTCACGTCACGGCCCATGACCTCCACGTTGGAAAGCTTGCAGTGCAGCGCGCCGTTGTCATCCAGCTCAAAGCCCTCGGGACGGATACCCACGAACACCTCCTGGTCGGGGGCAGACACATCCAGAACGGCATCCTGGCCGATGTACAGCTTGCCGCCCTTGATATTGCCCTCCAGCACGTTGATGGGAGGGGTGCCCAGGAACTTGGCAACGAACAGATTTACAGGATCGTCGTAGACATTCTGGGGCTTGCCGATCTGCTGGACCACGCCCAGCTTCATGACCACGATCATATCGGAGATGGACATGGCCTCCTCCTGGTCGTGGGTGACGAAAATGGTGGTGATGCCGGTTTCCCGCTGGATCCGGCGGATCTCCTCACGGGTCTGGAGCCGCAGACGGGCGTCCAGATTGGAAAGGGGCTCGTCCAGCAGCAGGACCCGGGGCATCTTCACCAGGGCCCGGGCGATGGCCACACGCTGCTGCTGACCGCCGGACATCTCACTGGGCTTACGGTCCATCAGATCATCGATCTGCACCAGGCTGGCGGCCCAGTGGGCCCGCTGGTCCATGGCTTCCTTGGTCATCTTGTCCGCGCCCTTCAGGTTCTGCAGGGGGAAGAGGATGTTCTGCTTCACGGTCATGTGGGGATACAGGGCGTAGTTCTGGAACACCAGGCCGATGCCCCGGTTCTCGGTACTCAGCTCGGTGACGTCGTCATCGCCGAAGAAGATCTTGCCGGAGGTGGGCTTCTGGAGGCCGGAGATCATGTACAGCGTGGTGGACTTACCGCAGCCGGAGGGGCCCAGGAGGCCGATGAGCTTGCCGTCGGGGATCTCAAAGGTGAAATCATTGACGGCAACCACTTCTTTACCGGCCTTCTTGTCCCGGCTGGGGAAGATTTTGGTCAAATTTTGCAGAACAACTTTCATACAAATTCCCTTCCTGTCTATGTTAATTTATTTTCTTACAAGGTTTGCACCGGCGCGGCAGCGCCAATATAGCTTCCCCCTGGGGGAAGCTGGCACAGCAAAGCTGTGACTGATGAGGGGACTCATACGCATATTTTTATAAATCTTTCGGTGGTCCAACTGCGGTCCCCTCATCCGGCTCTTCGAGCCACCTTCCCCCCAGGGGGAAGGTTTTAATAGATCGCCCGGGCAGCCCGGTCGGCGGCTACCTTCTTCTGGTAGGCGATCAGGTCCTCGGTGGTTTTAAAAATGGTCTGGCTGCCGTAATCCACCACCACGGTGCCTGCCATCAGGTCGTGAATGGCGGAATTGGTCCGGGTGAACAGCAGGCAGCCCAGCTGCGTAAGCAGCAGCACCGCCAGAACCAGGGTGCCCATGACACCCATGGTGCCCCAGTAGATCATCAGGATGATCAGCACCGGGATCATGGTCTCCACGGTATACTTGCCCAGCAGACTCCGGGTGAACAGCTGCATATTGTTGAGCATCACGCCGTCGGTACGCATCAGGCACAGACCGAAGATCTTCTTGCCCGGGGTCTGGCCGTTGCCCAGCTTCATAGGGATCAGCCACTCGATCACCGCCACCGCCATGAGGATGGCCAGGGACAGGACCACCAGGGTCAGATTCATCATCATGTTGTAGGCGTACATGGCATCTGTATCGGCGATGAGGGCCTCGTAGGCGGCATTGTAATTTACCCGCTCCGCTTCGGTCATGGCCTCAAATTCCGCCTGGGAAATTTCGAAGGTCACGCCATATTCCGATTCGTATTTCGCATAGCCTTGCTCCAGCTGCTGCGCATAGCCGTCGTAGCCCAGGGCCCAGGACAGCATCACCCCCGCCGCCACCGCCAGGATTCCAAAGAGAATGCCGTCGAAGAGCCAGGCGGAGATCCGCTTCCAGATGCTTGCTTTTTGCAGGTCAGTTGCCATAGTATATCTCCAAATTTGCAAAGGGTTCCGGGAAACAGGCAGTTTTGCCCATAGTCCATCCAGTTTATTTTAGCGCAATTCGATGCGTATTGCAATGACTTTTTGCTTTTCCAGAAAATAGAAATTCCCCGAAGGAGGCGTTTCCTTCGGGAAATCCAATTATTCGGCGGGGACGGTTTCCTCAGCAGCTTTCCGCAGGTCGCTGATGACACTGAAGTAATTGTTCGTCTGAACACCGCGGGAATAGACGGTCTTGTTTTTGACGATGCTGGAGATGCGCTCGACATAGCTTTCATCCACCTCGGCGCCCTCTGTGGGAGTAAAGCTGCCGGAGGTAGCGTCATAAGTGCCCTTGTCGGTCTTCCAGCTGTAGCTCAGGGGCCAGAACACCAGGGGCTCGGAGTCGGAGAACACATCCCGGCCCACCATCAGCCGGGAGTCATACTCCAGACCGAAGAGGTTGGACAGGGTGGGCAGGATATCCAGGGCGCTGACGGGATCGTCCACCACCAGATCCATATCCTCCAGACAGCCGCTCCAGATGATCAGGGAATTGCTGTCACGGGTGAAATCGGTGTGCCAGTTCTTGCCGTAGAGCTCTGACATGTAGTCACGACTGCCCCAGGTCTCGCTGGGCGCCAGGCCGTAGGGATAGTGGTCGGTGGAGATGACGATAACGGTGTCATCGGCAATTCCCGCTGCCTCCAACTGTTCAATGGTGTACTTCATGGCCAGCTCGATTTCCAGATTGGCGGCGATATAGCCCTTGACGAAATCGGAGTAGGGCAGGTCCTCCACTTTGTCAAAATTCTTTTTGGACATTCTGTTGCCGTCCGTGGAATAGGGAGAGTGGGCGCTGACGGTCATATAGTACAGGCTGAAGGGTGCCTTGTCGATATAGTCGGGCAGGGTAACCTGGAACATCTCCTCGTCGGAGCAGGTCCAGCCCTTGTGAGTCAGCTCCTCCTCCATGCCGTTGCCGTAGGCATAGAAAATGTCGTAACCCAGCTCGGTATGGGTCTTGTGGCGGTTGTAGTAGGTGTGGTCGTTGTTGTGGAAGGCGGCGGAGGAATAGCCCTGCTTCTGCAGCTGGTTGCCCATGGTCAGGAACAGGTCCTGCTCTACAGCCTCCATCATGGTGGTGGTGCCGCCGAAGGGAACGACACTGGTCAGATTGGCAAACTCACCGCCGGTGGTGCCGCAGCCCCAGAGCTGGTGATAGTAGTCGGTGAAGTGGATGCCCTCGGTGGCCATCCTGTACAATGTGGGGGTCAGTTCGGGATCGATCACCTTGCCGGAGAAGGCTTCGGCAGTGATGAGAATCAGATTCTTGCCTTCGAACAGACCGGTGTACTCGTTTTCCATGTCCGGGGTCAGGGAGGACAGATACCGGTGGAGCTTGGCGATGCCATCCCTGGATTCCGTCTCAGCCAGGGCGGCAAAGTCCAGGTCGTAGGCGTGGGGCTCATAGACCACGGGCGGCTGCGTAGGTTCCGTAGTTTCCTGGGGTGCCGTGGTATCCTGGGGTACGGTGGTTTCCCCGGGCGCATCGGTCTGCCGGGGCTCGGTGGTTTCCTCCGGGGCAGTGGTCTGCTCCGGAATATCGAAATCCATACCGCTGTCGCCCACGGCGGCACCGCCGCTGAGATCCATCACCAGACCCATGCTCAGACCGAAGGAGTGTACGGTGCCGTCAAAATTGGCCGCGGCGGAAAGCTGCGCGGTATCCAGACCCACGGCATTTACCAGGCCGATGCCGCCGCCGTAGAGCAGCGCCCCGCAGAGGGCCAGGGCAATGCTCCGCTTCCAGCCCCTATGGGTACCTTCGGAGAACACCGCGAAAAGGATCACAGGCAGCAGCACCAGAACAATGCGCCAGATATTGGTCAGCAGCAGGGAGGCAATGGTGCTGGTGTAGCCGGTGGCGACGCCCTCGGCTGTGGCAAAGACGCTGATCAGGGGCATAAACACGCTGAAAGCATCGTGGATAAAAAACTCCAGCAGGCACAGAACGCCCAGCACAGCGCCCAGAACCACGGTTACCCATTTTTCTGCTTTTTCAGAAAACAGGCTGGTGATCACACCCAGGCAGCATCCGAAGGCCAGAGCGAATACCCCAATGGCTGCCAGACGTCCGGAAACAAAGGCGTCGGCGGTCCAGATAAATAAGAGAAGCTCCACATACAGCGACATTCCGATCAGGAACAGCCAGCCGGGGAACCGGATTTTTTTGGCGAACATGGATTTCATTCTTTTTTTGTTCTCCTTTTTCTCTGTCAGGGGCAGTATCAGCCTTCAGAGGAGGGCTTGTTTTTGCGGTTGCGGCGGTAGTTGGGGCGCCGGCGGTGAGTCTTTTTTGCTTCACCGGCTTCGGCAGCTTCCTTCTGCTCCGGAGCCTGGGAAGTCTCTTTGGGCTCCTTCTCCCGGCGCTCTTTCTTTTCCGGTTTGGCTTCTTCCTGCTTCTTTTCCGTCAGCTCCTGCTTTTCGCCCTGGCCTCTGCGGCCGTGACGATTGCGGCGGGGCTTGGTCTCCGGGCTCTCCTGGGGCTGTGCAGGCTCCTCCCGGGGCTCCGGATTTTCCTCCACCAGGGTCTCGGTGCTGTAGCGGAACTTAATGGGGTCCAGGAACAGCTTCTCTTCCGGCTCCTCCCGGCGGGGCCGCTTGCCGGAGCCGGAGATGGGGGCCAGATCCACGGGGATGGGGGGATCGTTCTTCTTGGCCTTGCCGTTGCGCAGCACGGCAATGTCGGCATTTTTAAACCAGGTCATGGTCTCGGGGGAATCCTCCATGCGCACCTTCACCCGGCTGCGCAGCAGGTCCACATCGGTGACGGTGCCCCGGCCCTCGGGGGTATCCACGAAGGAGTCCATCTTGGGGCTGTTGCGGATCAGATCCTCATAGGCCTCCTGCTCGTACTTCAGGCAGCACATGAGCCGGCCGCAGGTGCCGGAGATCTTGGTGGGATTCAAGGAAAGGTTCTGGGTCTTGGCCATCTTGATGGACACGGGCTGGAAATCCTCCAAAAAGCTGGCGCAGCAGAAGGGCCGGCCGCAGATGCCCAGGCCGCCAACCATCTTGGCCTTGTCCCGGACGCCGATCTGCCGCAGCTCGATGCGGGTGTGGAATACGGATGCCAGATTCTTCACCAGCTCCCGGAAATCCACCCGCTCATCGGCGGTGAAATAGAACAGGATCTTGCTGCCGTCGAAGGCGTACTCGGCAGACACCAGCTGCATATCCAGGCCGTGGGCCTCGATCTTCTGCAAACAGACCTCATAGGCCCGGGCTTCTTTGGCCCGGTTTTCCGTGTTGGTCTTTTCATCCTGGGCGGTGGCCTTGCGGATCACCTTGCGCAGGGGTGCCACCACATCCTTCATGGGGATGGTATGATTGCCGCCGGTGACGAAGCCGAACTCGGCGCCCCGGGCGGTATCGATGATCACATGGTCCCCGGCAGCAAACTGGGCGCCGTCGGGATCAAAGAAATAGATTTTCTGACCGGGGCGGAACTGAATGTCCACCACCTCCACCGCAGTGTCGGGGCTGGGGGCAGCTTCCTGCTCCGGATTTAAAATTTGCTCTTCCATTGGTCTTGCTCCTTCATTATGCATTTTGCGTTATGCATGATGCATTCATTTATCTCAGCGCCCACTGGAGCCATCCGCAGACGGCGCCGGGGGACACATTGCTTCTGCAGTAATCCAGGGCCTTGCTCAGTGCCTTCACCGCGGTCATGATCTCGCTGCTGCTGCGGCTGTCGGCAATGGTCCGGGCCAGCTTGCCCGCCCGGACGCCGCCGATGCGGCAGGCCAGGGCCTGCTCCGTCAGCTCCAGCCAGTTTTGCAGGATATCCGCCAGGGCGTCCCGCTTCCATTTTTCCATGGGAGCCAGGGTCTGGGCCAGTCCCAGGAAATCCTTGCCCGCAAAGCACCGGACAAAGCTCTCGGTCTGGGGGGGCAGGGTATCCCCCTCCTGCAAAATTTCCTTCGCCTGGCCGTAAAAACCGCCGCTGCGCTCCATGGCGGAGGTAATATCCTCCTGGGAGGCCTGGGGGAAATCCAGGCGCAGCTGCCGGTGCAGGATCTTCTCCGGCAGGGCGGTGAGCTTCAGCTCCGTGCACCGGGACCGGACCGTGGGCAGCAGCTTTTCCGGATTGTCGGTGAGCAGGATGAACACGCCGTAGGCCGGCGGCTCCTCCAGAATTTTCAAAAGGGCGTTCTGGCCCTCGATGCCCAGCTCCTGGGGGAACAGGTAGATCTTGTAGGCCGCCTCGTTGGGCCGGATGAACACATCCTCCCGGAACTGCCGGACAATCTTTACCGCCACGTTTTTGTGCTCCGGGTCCTCCACGGTGATGAAGTCCGGATGGTTGTTTCCAAGCAGCTTCCGGCAGGGACCGCAGCTGAGGCAGGGCTTGTCCCGGCCCTCACAGAGGATGGCCGCGGCCAGAAGCCTTGCCAGGGTGTGCTTGCCCGACCCCCGGGGGCCGGAAATCACATAGAAATGGGAAATATGGCCCCGTTCCAGACCTGCGCTGAGGGTTTCCAGCAGCTGCCGGTTGCCTAAAAAGCTTTCAAAGCCCATGTTTCCCACCTCCATCCAAAAACGATCAGGACCCCGGGACGGAAGCGTCCCGGGCTCCGCAATTTAAAACAGGGATACGTCAATCAGCCGGTGCTGATCTCGCCGGCGATGTTCTGGCTGAACAGCTCGGCGATCTGAGCCTGGCCGTAGCCCTGGCCCAGGCCCCACATGAGCTTGGTCATGGCGGCCTCGCTGGTCATGTCCCGGGCCTGAACAACGCCCAGGTCCAGCAGCTTGTTGCCCACCTGATATACCCGCAGGTCGGAGGAATCATACAGGCACTGGGTGGTGACCACCACGGAAATGCCGTCCTCCACGGCCCGCTGGATGCCCCGCAGGCCCCGGCCCAGGAAATTGATACCGCCCAGGCCGAAGGCCTCCACCACGATGCCCTTGTAGCCCATGGCTGCCAGCATATCGAACACCGCAGGATTCATGCCGGGGGTCAGCTTCAGCAGGAACACGTCCTTGCTGATTTCCGGGCACAGCCGGGCGGGACGCTGGCACTTAGGCAGCACCTGCTCATCCAGCACCAGGCCCAGATTGCTCACAATGCCGGCATACCGGGCATTGATGGACTCAAAGGCGGAGAAGCCGGAGGCCCGGACCTTCACGGCCCGGCAGCCCAGCATGATCTTCCGGTCGAAGGCCAGGAACACGCCGGGTTTTCCGGAGGCGGCCATGGCAAAGGCGGTGCGCAGATTGTCAGGGCCGTCGGAGAGTACGTCCAGCAGGGGCAGCTGGGAGCCGGTGAATACCACGGGCACATCGATGTCCGGCAGCATGAAAGTCACCGCGGAGGCGGTGTAGGCCATGGTGTCGGTACCGTGGGAGACCACGACGCCGTCAAAGCCGGCGCGCTGATTGAAAACCTCGGTGGCGATGAACTGCCATTCCTCCGGCCGGATGTTGGAGGAATCCAGGCACATCACGTCCCGGACGGTGATGTCGTAGTAAGTACCCAGCTGCTGCAGCTCCCGCTCCAGCACCTCGGCACGATGGGGTTCCAGGCCCTCGCCGCCGGGTACAGAGGCAATGGTGCCGCCGGTGGTCAGCAGAAGAATCTTTTTCTTTTCCTGCATGGGGAGTACCTCCTTATATTCAGTGGGCTCTGCCCACAGCTTATCCAGTTTATTATATCCAAACAAAAGTCAAAAGGCAAGGAGATGTTTTCGTTTGGAAGAAAATTATCATTTAGCGGCGCAGCCGCAATGCCCTCCCCTTTGGGGAGGGGGGACCGCGTTAGCGGTGGGAGAGGTTTCCTTTTGCCGAAATGCGGCAATTTCGGTACATTTTGCTACCCTCTTCCGTCACGGCTATGCCGTGCCACCTTCCCCAGAGGGGAAGGCTTTGATGCGCTAAACGATAATTTATCTGTCTGAGAAAAAAACAGCCGGGAGCGCGTTTTGCGCTCCCGGCTGGGATATTGCGGATGATCAGCCCGCTTCTTCCGCGGCTTTCTGAGCCTCCTGCTTTGCTTTCCAGGCGGCGGGATCGATTCTGGCTTCAATACGCTCCAGGGCATATTCCATGCTGTCCTTAGCGGAGCCGGTAACCTTATCCACAAAATTGACCTGGTAGGCGGCAATGGTCTCGTCGATGCGGACTACCCGGCGATAGCCGTTGTTTTCCGTCTCGGAGAGGGTGTAGATGGGCGTGGTGGTAAAACCGTCGATTTTGGTGGTGCCCATTTCGTTGTCCTTGGTGATCTGAATATCCAGCACCAGAGAATAATTGGTACCGGCTTTGGAGGCATCACCGAAGAAATCGCCCAGGGAATAGGCAACCAAAGTGTTATTCTCCTTGTCGTGGACGATCTCGTGGATCATGTGGGAATGGGTACCCAGGATCACATCCACGCCCTCGTCAAACATCAGAGCGGCAATATCCTGCTGGGATTCGAACACAGAGTCGTTGTGCTCCATACCCCAGTGGAGCATGGCGATGGTCACGTCGGGCTTTTCGGACCGGAGATTTTTCAGGATCTTCCGGATGCCGTCGTAATCGATCTTCTTGTACTCCGTGTCGTAGTCCAGATAGAGCTTGTTGACGCAATCCTCACTGCCTGCCGGGAGGCCCAGGCCGCCCATGCCCTTGGTGAAGGCCACCACCGCCACCTTGATGCCCTGAATATCACAGATGGTGTAGCCCTTGGATTCCTGGAATTCCGCCTGAGAGGTGAAAGCACCAACAGGCTCGATGCCCGCGGCCCGGATATTGTTCAGGGTCTGATTCAGGCCGATAATGCCATTGTGGATGGCGTAGGAATTGGCCATCTGCAATATGTCCACGCCCATGGCGTCCAGGGCCTGGACCAGCTCCTGGGGAGCGGAGGCGGTTTCGGTACCGTAGGGGGGACCTACCAGATTGCCCTCGAAATTCATCAGGGTCAGGTCCGCTTCGCTCATCAGGGCCGCCACATCCAGAAAAGCCCGGGTATAGTCATAGTAATCGCCGTAGGAGGCCTTACCTGAGGCGACCACCTTATCCGTCACATTCAGGTCGCCGGCGGCCTTGATGTGGATGGTGGTGGTGGGGGTGTCCGGGGGCTCGGTGGCCCGCTCCGTGGGGGGTGCCGTAAAGGTGTCAGTGGCGGGGCCGGTACCTTCGGGGTCCGCGGCGGGGGTATTTCCCCGGGTCAGGTAGATCACCAGACCAACGCAGGCTGCGAAGATCGCCGCGGCAGTGATGAGCTTGCGCCGCATCTTCCGGGCCTCTTCCTGTCTCTTTTTCTCCAGGGCAGCCCGCTTTCTGCGGCGGCGTTCCATTTCATCTCGTTCGGGAGCCATCGGCTGCCCTCCTTTCGTTTTGGATTAGATTCTATTTTACAACAAATTTCGATTGAATACAAGTGTCAATCCCACTGGGCGCAGGAGAAGGAACTTAAGATTTCCTTTGTTTTCTCCGCGTCGGCCCGGACAGCCGCCTGCAGCTCCTGCAAGCCGGGGAACCGAATTTCCGGCCGGATGTATTTATAAAACAGCAGGGTGATCTCCCGGTCGTAGAGGTCCCCCGTAAAATCCAGAATCCAGGTTTCCACATTCACGCCCACACCGGCCACCGTGGGCCGGGTGCCCACATTGGTCACCGCATCGTAGGCAACGCCGTCCACCAGGCACCGGCAGGCGTAGACGCCGAATTTGGGGGATACCAGTTCCTCCGGCAGAAGGAGGTTTGCCGTGGGCATCCCCAGGCGGCGGCCCAGCTGATGGCCGTGGATCACCCGTCCGCTTAAGATATGGGGATGGCCCAGAAAATGGATGGCATGCTCCATAAGTCCCATTTCCACCAAATTGCGGATATGGGTGGAGGAGATGCTGATGCCTCCCAGTTTCATTTCCGGCACAACGATGCAGGGAATTCCCGCCTCCCGGCAGGCCAGCAGCAGCTTTTCCCCATTGCCCTGGCCCTTATGGCCGAAGCGGAAATCCTCACCGCAGACAATGCCCGCGGCGGAGTATTCCTCCACCAGGCGGCGGAAGAAATCCTGCCAGGGGGTGCGCATCATCTCTTCATCGAAGGGCAGATTCACCACCGTATCCATCCGGTAGCGGCGGCGCAGCAGCGCGTCCCGGTCGGAGAGGGTATTGATCAGTTTGGGTGCCGCGCCCTGGACCAGGGCGTCGGGATGAGAAGAGAAGGTCACCACACCGGCCTTGCACTCCAGCTCGTCCGCCAGTTCCCGGCAGGCCTTCAGCAGGCAGGCATGACCCAGATGTACCCCGTCAAAAAATCCCAGGGCATATACAGTTCTTTCTTTCATATCTACACCAGCTTGTGAAGTAAATGATCGTTTTTGCGGCGTAAGCCGCCTTGCCTCCCCCTTTGGGGGAGGTGGCAGCCGAAGGCTGACGGAGAGGGTGTCGCGACGAGTTTTGCCCTCTCAGTCACCGCTAAAGCGGTGCCAGCTCTCCCAGAGGGAGAGCCAAGTTATTAACGTAAACGATCATTTAACTTATATTATTCCACTTCAAAGAAGCTTTTAATAGTTGACATAACACCATCTTCCACCTTGGCCAGCATCAGGAAATCTCCCTGAGGACTATAGGCCCGGTAGGTGCCGTCGCTCAGCTTCACGGAGAAGCTGTTGCCGTGGAGGCAGCGGGTTTTCTGCTTTTCGCTGAGGGTCACGGCAGGATGGTTCCGGAACATGGTGTCCACATTTCGCAGCACCTGTTCAGGGCACTCCATTTCCAGCAGTTCCAGCAGGGGAACGGCTTCGGAAATGGTGTACTCACCGGCCTGGACCCGGCGAAGCTGCGCCATGCAGGCGCCGCAGCCCAGGGCCTCTCCGATATCCTTGCAGAGGGTGCGGATATAGGTACCCTTGGAGCATCTTACCCGCAGTGTGGCGGTTTGCCCCTGAAAATCCACCATTTCCAGCTCGTGGATGGTGATGGGCCGGGGTTGGCGCTCCACTTCCTTTCCCTTCCGGGCCAGGTCAACCAGCTTCTGGCCGTTGATTTTCAGGGCGGAGTACATGGGCGGCACCTGCAGGATCTCTCCCCGGAACCGGGGAAGGACCGCAAGAAATGCTTCCTCTGACAGGTTCACTTCCTGCTCACGCAGCACGGTGCCGGAGATATCTTCGGTATCGGTGGTGATGCCGAAGCGGATCACCGCCTCGTAGGTCTTTTCCGCATGCTCGAAAAACTCCACGCCCCGGGTTGCCCGGCCCACAAACACCGGCAGCACGCCGGTGGCCATAGGATCCAGGGTGCCGCCGTGGCCGATTCGCCGGGTGTTGAATACCCGCCGCAGCCGGGCCGTCACATCCTGAGATGTCCACCCCTGGGGCTTATCGATAATAACAATTCCGTTCATAAGCTACCTCTCTTCAAGCCTCCCCTTTCAGGGGAGGTGGCCTGCCGCCAGGCAGGTCGGAGGGGTGACACCCCTCAGTCAGCGTTGCTGACAGCTCCCCTCAAGGGGAGCCTTAGGCTTCCAGCATGTATTCTTCCAGCAGCTTGGCGGTTTCCTCCAGGCTCAGGCGGGTGGTTGCGCCGCCGGCGCCGGGATGGCCGCCGCCGCCGAACTTCTCGCAGACTGCCGCTGCGTCCCAGCCGGGGACGGCCCGGATGGAGATCTTGGTCTCGCCGTACTTGCCCTGGCGCAGCGTAGCGGCCAGGCACACGCCCTGGATACTCCGGGCGTAGGAGGACAGGTTGCCCAGCTCCGCGTCTGTCACGCCCAGCTGCTCCTCCACGGCCTTGGGAATGGCCACCAGGGCCAGCTCACCGTCGCCGAAAATCTTCACATTTTCCGCGATCCAGGCATGGAGCCGCAGCTTGGCCAGGGAGTGGCTCTCAAACAGCTCCAGGTTCAGGCCGGACACGTCCGCACCGGCCTGGGCGCAGACGGAGGCCACCAGAAAGGCGTGGGCGTTGGTATTGGCGTAGCGGAAGCAGCCGGTGTCGGTGGCCACACCGGTATAGATGGCGTCGGCCATATCCTCGTCCAGCTGAACGCCCAGGATGGTCAGAATGTCGCAGATGATCTCCGCGCAGGAGGCGCTGTCGGCGTCCACCAGTTCTTCCTTGGCAAAGGGGGTGCAGCTGCCGTGGTGGTCGATGCGCAGCCGGCATTTCACGGCCAGGGGCTCAAAGTCCCGGGGAAGCATATTGGGGGCAGCCACGTCCACCGCCACGATGGTATCACCGTTGTCGGCAAAGTCCTTGGTGATATCCGCCAGGAGCCAGCCGAGACCGTCCAGGGCTTCCGTGGGGTTCAGGACCCAGGCCTGCTTGCCCAGCTGCCGCAGGCCCAAGCACAGGGCGGCGGCGGAGCCCAGGGTGTCGCCGTCGGGGCGGCGGTGGGTCAGGATGGTAAAATTGTCATGGGACAGGAAAAAACCTGCCGCCTCAGCCCTGGTCAGATTCTTCATCGTCGTGCTTGACCTCCAGGGAGTTGATCAGAGCCAGCATCTTTGCGCCGTAGGTGATGGAGTCGTCCAGGGCCCAGACGATCTCGGGGGCATAGCGCAGCTTCAGGTTGGAGCCCAGCTGACGGCGCAGGTAGCCACCGGCAGACTTCAGGCCCTTCAGAGCCTCCTCAGCCTTGTCGGACTGGAGGAAGGACACATAAACTTTGGTATAACGCAGGTCAGGGGTGGTCTCCACACGGGTGATGGAGATCATGGTGCCCTGGACTCTGGGATCTTTCACGGTACGGAGCAGAGAACTCAGCTCCTTCTGGATCTCTTCGTTGATCCGGTTGATGCGATTGGATGCCATGGTTACATCCTCCTTTTTGGGAAAATCGGCGGCGGATGCCGCCCTTGGCTCTCCCTCTGGGAGAGCTGGCAAAAATCGGGGCTTCAGAACCGATTTTTGACTGAGAGGGTAATGTGAAAACCCTCTCCGCCCCAGTGTGAGCACTGGGGCACCTCTCCCAAAGGGAGAGGCAAGTGGATTATGCGGAAATCCCGCCGAGCCGCGTATGCGGCGCGGCGGGAATCACATTATCTCTTAACTTCCTGCATGGCGAAGCACTCGAAGATATCGAATTCCTTGATATCGTTGTAGCCTGCCACGGTCATGCCGCACTCGTAACCGGCGGTGACTTCCTTGGCCTGATCCTTGAAGCGCTGCAGGGAGCCGATCTCGCCCTCGTAGATGACGATGTTGTCGCGGAGCACGCGGACCTGAGCATCCCGGGTGACCTTGCCGTCCTTGACCATACAGCCGGCGACGGTACCAACGGCAGAAACCTTGTAGGTCATGCGGACCTCGGCATGGCCCAGGACCACTTCCTCGAACTTGGGAGCCAGCATACCCTTCATGGCGGCCTCGATCTCGTCGATGGCATCGTAGATCACGCGGTAGAAGCGCATGTCAACATTTGCACGGTGGCCGGAAGCCTGGGCGGCGGCGTCGGGACGGACGTTGAAGCCGACAATGATGGCGCCGGAGGTGGAAGCCAGCAGCACGTCACTTTCGTTGATGGCGCCGACACCTGCGTGGATGACCTTGACCCGGACCTCCTCGTTGGTGATCTTCTCCAGAGAAGCCTTCACAGCCTCGGCGGAGCCCTGAACGTCGGCCTTGACGATCAGGTTCAGGGTCTTCATCTCGCCCTCCTGCATACGGCTGAACAGATTGTCCAGAGTGACCTTCTGCATCATCTTGGCAGCGGCATCCTTCTGGGCCTGCTTACGCTGCTCAACCAGCTCACGGGCCATGCGCTCGTCGGTAACGGCGTTGAACTCGTCGCCGGGAGCGGGGACTTCAGCCAGACCGGTGATCTCCACAGGGATGGAGGGACCGGCGGTCTTGACGGTGCGGCCCTTGTCATTGGTCATAACGCGGACACGGCCCACGGAGGTACCGGCGATGACGATATCGCCCTGCTTCAGAGTACCGTTCTGGACCAGCAGGGTGGCCACGGGACCGCGGTTCTTGTCCATACGGGCCTCGATGACGGTGCCCTTGGCCCGGCGGTTGGGGTTGGCCTTCAGCTCCAGGACCTCGGCGGTCAGCAGGACCATTTCCAGCAGGTCCTCCAGGCCGGTGCCCTTCTTGGCGGAGATGGGAACAATGATGGTGTCGCCGCCCCACTCCTCGCAGATCAGGTCGTACTTGGTCAGCTGTTCCTTGATCTTGTCGGGGTTGGCAGTGGGCTTGTCCATCTTGTTGATGGCCACGATGATGGGCACTTCGGCGGCCTTGGCGTGGTTGATGGACTCGATGGTCTGGGGCATGATGCCGTCGTCAGCGGCAACCACCAGGATGGCGATATCGGTGGACTTGGCGCCGCGGGCACGCATGGAGGTAAAGGCAGCGTGGCCGGGGGTATCCAGGAAGGTGATCATCTGGCCGTTCACATCGACGGTGTAGGCACCGATGTGCTGGGTGATGCCGCCGGCCTCGCCTGCGGTGACGGAGGTCTTACGGATGGCATCCAGCGTGGAGGTCTTACCATGGTCAACGTGGCCCATGACGACCACGACGGGGGCACGGGTCTCCAGCTCTTCGGCGGAGTCCACATGATCGTCGATGATTTTTTCCTCGATGGTGACGGTGACTTCCTTCTCCACCTTGCAGCCCAGCTCGGTAGCCACGAACTCGGCGGTATCGAAGTCGATGGTCTGGTTCAGAGCGGCCATGACGCCGTTCTTCATCAGGCACTTGATGACCTCAGCGGCGGTCTTCTTCATCCGGGAAGCCAGCTCGCCGACGGTGATCTCGTCGGGGATCTTGACCACGGTGGGAGCCTTCCGGGCAACCTCCATCTGGAGGCGGCGCATCTTCTCCTGCTCCTCGTTCCGGGACTTGCTGCCCTTCTTGTTATTCTGCTGCTGTTTCTGCTGCTTGGCACCCTTACCGCCGATGCGCTGCTTGCCGCCCTGGAAGTTCTGGACCTTCTCGGAAACCAGATTGTCCACATCGTCAAAGCGGGAGGTATTCACCTGCACAGCGGAGGTATCGACCACCCGGCGCTCACGCTTACGCTCGGGCTCAGCGGCCTTGGCGGGCTGCTGCTGGGGAGCGTTCTGGGGCTTGGGACCGTTATTGTTCTGGGGACGGCCCTGGTTATTATTCTGGGGCCGATTGCCCTGATTATTCTGATTCTGGGGACGATTGCCCTGCTGACCCTGGGGCCGGTTCTGGTTCTGACCCTGGGGACGACCCTGCTGCTGATTCTGCGCAGGGGCAGCGGCGGGCTTGGGCTCTGCCTTGGGGGCTGCGGGCTTCACGGCGAAGACCTGCTCAATGGACTTGATCTGGTTCTTCTGGGTCATGTAGTCGAACACCACGTTCAGCTCGGAATCGCTCAGAACCTGGGTGTTGGACTTGGGCTTCTCGCCGAACTTGCCGATGATCTCGGAAACCTCCTTGGGGGTGATGCCGAAATCCGCGGCCACTTCCTTCACGCGATACTTGATAAAACTCATACTATATAACGCACCTCCAAATTGGGGAATGCAGAATGATGAATGCAGAATGCAGAATGATTGTGTCGGCTCCGCCGACAAATTAAAATATTTCCAAAGGAAATACCTCAATTTTTCATTCTAAACTCTTCGTTCTTCATTTTGCATCGATTGGTTTGCTTACATTTTGCCCACAGAATTCCGGTGGGACTTGTTTATTGGAAATACATTCTGTCAAATGCAAAACACAGAAAAGAAAACAATTCTGCATTCTGCATTCTGCATTCAGCATTCTGCATTTATTTCTTCTTGCCCATGCGGACGTTTTTCTGGTGGGCCTTGGCTTCGCTCTGGCGTTTCTTCAGCTTCTGGGACTTTTCTTCCAGGGCTGCCAGGGCGTCCTTGTATTTTTCCGGTTCACCCAGGGCCTTCACCATGGCCAGGGCCATGGGGGCGTCGGTGATGGCGGCAATGGCCAGGGAGGTCCGGCCAATGACGAAGCCCAGCTCCTCCTTGGTGAACTTCACCCGGATGCACTGCTGATTGGTGCCGGATACGAAGCTCTTTGCCCGGCGCCAGGTGTGGTCGGAGGCATCGGAGGCCACCACCACCAGATAACCCTTGCCGGTGCGGGTGATGGCACCCACGGGCTCCTCGCCCAGCTCGGCGTAGCCGGCCTTCCGGGCCAGGGCCAGGTAATTCAAGGCTCTATCCATTCTTTGCGCCCTCCATTTCCTTTTCCAGCCGGGCGATGACCTCCTCGGGGATGGTCACTTCCAGGCTGCGGTCCAGGGCCTTGGAGCGCAGGGCCTTTTTCAGGCACTCGGGGTTGGGGCAGACGTAGGCGCCACGGCCGTTCATCTTGCCGCCGAAGTCCAGATTCACGCTGCCGTCGGTGCAGCGGACCACCCGGATCATCTCCCGCTTTGCCTTGCGCTCCCGGCAGCCCATACACTGCCGCTGGGGGATTTTCTTCTGCATAAGGACTACCTCCTTTTTTATGAGTTGAGAGTTGATAGTTTATAGTTGATAGTTTTTATTCCGTCCGCGAAGCGGATACCATAACTCTCAACTCTCCACTCTCAACTATCAACTTATTCCTCGATTTCGGCCTGGGATGCAGGCTTAATGTCGATCTTATAGCCGGTGAGTCTTGCGGCCAGGCGGGCGTTCTGGCCCTCCTTGCCGATGGCCAGGGACAGCTGATCATCGGGAACGATGACGCGGCAGGCCTTCTGGCCGGGCACCAGGGTCACGGAGATCACGTCGGCAGGGGAGAGGGCTGCCTTGACGTACTGGCAGGGATCCTCGGACCAGACCACGATGTCGATCTTCTCGCCGTGGAGCTCCTCCACAACGGCGCCGACACGGCCGCCACGGGGACCAACACAGGCGCCCACAGGATCGATGCCCTCCAGCACGGCACGGACGGCCATCTTGGAGCGGGAACCGGCCTCACGGGCGATGTTGCGGACCTCCACCTGACCCTCGGCGATTTCGGGGGTCTCCAGCTCGAACAGGCGGCGGACCAGGTTGGGATGGGTACGGGACACGTGGACCAGGGGACCACGGTTTGCCTTATGGACCTCCAGGACGTAGACCCGGATGTGGTCGCCTTCCTTGTAGGATTCGCCGGGGATCTGCTCGCCGGAGCGCAGCACGGCATCGGAAGCCTCGTTGCCGGAGCCGATGCGCACGAACATATCGCCGGACTGGGGATCGATCCGCAGCACGGTGCCGGTGAGCAGCTCCTGTGCCTTGGAGGAGTAGGATTCGTACATGACGCCCCGCTCAGCTTCCCGGATGCCCTGGATCAGGACCTGCTTGAAGGTCTGGGCAGCGATGCGGCCGAACTTCTGGAAGTCCACGGGGATGGCGACGGTATCGCTAACCTGAATATCGGGATTGTAGCGGCGGGCGGTATCGATGTGGATCTCCAGAGCCACATCCTCCAGCTCCTCCACAACGGTCTTGACAACGTGCATGGAAAGACCCTGCTCGCTGAGGTTCACCACCACATTGTCGGCGGGAACGTCACGGCGGTCCTCCCGGTCCTTGCGGTAAGCATTGGCCATGCCCTGCTTCATCCGCTCGACCATATAATCAACAGGAATGCCCTTTTCCTTCTCCAGCTCCCGCAGGGAAGCGAAGATCTCGGCGCCCAGGTCGATCTTGGGAGCCTCGGGCTGCTTCTTGGCAGTTCTCTTAGCCATTTTTAATAATTCCTCCTATATTTAATTGTTAAAACTCAACACGAAGACGCACCAGGGCGACTTCGGATTTTTCAAAGGTAATGGTTTCCTTGCCGGCGGTGACGGTGATCTTACCGTCTTCATAACCGGTCAGGACACAGGGGATCTCCTTCAGGCCGTTCCGGGGGCGGTACAGCTTGACGGTGATGTTTTCGCCCATGAAGCGGGTAAAATCAGAGGGGCGCTTCAGGGTTCTCTCCAGGCCCGCGGAGCAGACCTCAAAATGATAGGAGCCCTGAATGGGGTCCTTCTCGTCCAGGATGGGATCCAGGGCCCGGGAAATGGCCTCGCAGTCGTTGATGTCCACGCCGGTCTCCTTGTCCAGATAGATCCGCAGGAAATATTCGCTGCCCTCCCGGACATATTCCACGTCCCACAGCTCACAGCCGTGGGCCTTCACAACAGGCTCGGCAAAGGATGCCACCAGTTCGGTAACTTTCATGCTTTCTTCCTTTCGTAAGTCCAGATACATAAGAAAGAGAGGCGCGTGCGCCTCTCTTTGTCCTACTCTTACCTATTACACCGGTATTATACCACCGTAAAATTCATTTTGCAAGAGGGTTTTGGGAGAAAGAGCTACAAATTTTCAACTTTTTTCGAATGTTGGGTTGGAAATTTTATCAAAATCGATTTTACGCCGCACCTTCCGGTTCTCTTGTTGGGGCGCTCATTGAGCGCCCGTGCGGTACAGTGGGAAGTTAATGCGAATTCGCAACGTTTCTCGGCCAGGCGTGGTGCTCCGCGCAGCGAATCATAAAATCAATGCTTGCCGGTGGCAAGCATACAATCACTATCAATGATCGCCCCTACATTCACGCCATTACATTGTGCGTATACATGATAGTTTATCGTACTGCCCATTCCATAAAAACTCCCCGGAACGGTCGTTCCGGGGAGAAAGATGTACATTATTCGCCCTTGATGAAGCGGTCGATGGCAGCAGCGCCCTTCTTGCCTGCGCCCATGGCCAGGATGACGGTGGCAGCGCCGGTAACGGCATCGCCGCCGGCAAAGACGCCCTCGCGGGTGGTCATCTCGTTCTCGTTGACGATCAGACAGCCCTTGCGGTTGGTCTCCAGGCCGGGAGTGGTGGAGCGGATCAGGGGGTTGGGGTTGGTACCCAGGGACATGATGACGGTATCCACGTCCAGGATGAACTCGGAGCCGGGGATCTCGATGGGACGGCGGCGGCCGGAAGCGTCGGGCTCGCCCAGTTCCATACGGATGCACTTCATGCCGCAGACACGGCCGGTCTCGTCACCGATGATCTCGATGGGGTTGCACAGAGTCTTGAACTCGATGCCCTCTTCCTTGGCATGGTGCTTCTCCTCCAGACGGGCGGGCATCTCAGCCTCGCCGCGGCGGTAGACGACGTACACATGCTCAGCGCCCAGACGCATGCCGCAGCGGGCGGCGTCCATGGCCACGTTACCGCCGCCCACAACGGCGACAGCCTTGGACTTGATGACGGGGGTATCGGCGTTCTCGTCGTAGGCCTTCATCAGGTTGGTACGGGTCAGGTACTCGTTGGCGGACATAACACCCACCAGGGATTCGCCGGGGATGTTCATGAACATGGGCAGGCCTGCGCCGGAGCCCACGAAGATGGCCTTGTAGCCCATCTCGAACAGCTCGTCGATGGTCAGAACACGGCCGATGACCATGTTGGTCATGACTTCCACGCCCTGAGCCTCCAGCTTGGTGATCTCATTGGCCACCAGGGACTTGGGCAGACGGAACTCGGGGATGCCGTAGACCAGCACGCCGCCGGCGGTGTGCAGAGCCTCGAACATGGTGACCTGGTAGCCCAGCTTGGCCAGGTCGGAAGCAGCGGTCATGCCGGCAGGGCCGGAACCGACAACGGCCACCTTGATGCCGTTGCTTTCTGCCTTCTTGGGCATCTCGTTGATGTTCTCACGGTACCAGTCGGCGACGAAGCGCTCCAGACGGCCGATGGCAACGGGCTCACCCTTGATGCCGCGGACGCAGCGGGCCTCACACTGGGTCTCCTGGGGGCAGACACGGCCGGACAGGGCGGGCAGTGCGTTGGTGGAGGTGATGATCTCGTAAGCGGCCTTGAAGTCGCCTTCCTGAACCTTGGCGATGAACTCGGGGATGCGGACGTTGACGGGGCAGCCCTCAACACACTTGGGGTTCTTGCACTTCAGGCAGCGGCCGGCTTCCTCGATGGCCATCTCGGCGGTGTAGCCCAGGGTAACTTCCTTAAAGTTGCGGGCACGGACCTTGGGATCCTGCTCAGGCATGGGGGTCTTGACAAGAGACATGTTAGCCATTTTCAGTTTCCTCCTTAATTACTTGATCAGGGCCTTGCCCATGGCTTCGATGCGGCAGGTGTGATGCTCGGTCACATCGGCCTCACGGGTGCGGTAGGTGGTGTTGCGGCTCATCAGCTCGGCAAAGTCAACCTTGTGGCCGTCGAACTCGGGGCCGTCGACGCAGGCGAACTTCACTTCGCCGCCGACAGTGACGCGGCAGCCGCCGCACATACCGGTGCCGTCGACCATGATGGGGTTCAGGGAGACCATGGTCTTGACGCCGAAGGGCTCGGTGGTCTTGCAGACGAACTTCATCATGGGGATGGGGCCGATGGCCAGAACGGCATCGTACTTGTTGCCCTTCTCCAGCAGTTCCTGCAGCTTGACGGTAACGAAGCCGTGCTCGCCGTAGGAGCCGTCGTCGGTCATCAGGTACATGTTGTCGGAAACAGCGCGGAACTCGTCCTCCAGGATGACGATATCCTTGTTGCGGAAGCCGACAATGACGTCGACCTCAGCGCCGGCTTCCTTGAAAGCAGCGGCGGAGGGCAGAGCGATGGCGCAGCCGACGCCGCCGCCGACCACACAGACGCGCTTGACACCCTCGGTGTGGGTGGGCTTGCCCAGAGGACCAACGAAGTCCTTGATGTAGTCGCCCTCGTTCAGGGCGCCCAGAGCGATGGTGGAGAATCCAACCTTCTGGAAGATGATGGTGACGGTGCCCTTCTCACGGTCGTAGCCGGCGATGGTCAGGGGAACACGCTCGCCCATCTCGTCGATGCGGAAAATGATGAACTGACCGGCCTTGGCCTTCTTGGCGATGAAGGGGGCTTCGATCTCCAGCAGGGTGACAGCGGCGTTCAGTTCCTTCTTACGGACAATTTTAAACATAATTCTGATCCTTTCTTCTTCAAATTTGATCAAAAAATGGTTTATGCTCGCACTGTTTTATTATAGCTCTTTCTGTCCTTTTTGTCAAATGCATATCGATACATCAAGTCACATTTTTATCGAAAAAAATATGGCGAAAACCGTCGTTTTCGCCATATTTTCAATATCACTTGTTCTTCAGCAGATCCCGGATCTCGGTCAGCAGCTCCTCAGCGGTGGGGGCGGGAGGATTCTTTGCGGCTTCCTCAGCGGCGGCTGCGGCAGCGGCTGCAGCGGCGGCCTCGGCCTCCTCACGCTCCTTGCGGGTAGCGGCCTCGGACATCTTGTTCATGGCCTTCACAATGAAGAAGACCACCAGTGCCAGGATCAGGAAATTGATCACGGCGGAGATGAAATTGCCGTAGGTCAGGTAGTTCTGGACCTCCTGGACGATCTCGGCACCGTCGGCGCCCACGATGGTCTCGTAGGTGGGCTCCACCCAGGGCATCCGGGGCAGGGCGATCTTTGCATCGGAGAAATCGGTGCCGCCCATGAAAATGTTGACCAGGGGCATGATTAGGTCATTGGTGACGGACTTGGTGATGTTGCCGAAGGCGCCGCCGATGATGGTACCGACAGCCAGTGCCATGGCGTTACCCTTGTTGATGAATACTTTAAATTCTTCCCAGAGTTTGGACATAATATGTACTTCCTTTCTATGTTTCTTACTCAAATGTTTTTATAAATTCATGTAGTTTGCCAATATCTTCAATGCTAAACAATCTCTCAAAGTCTGTATTGCTCATCGGTTTTATATTATTCTCAATTGCAGTAGACGTTGCACCACCGATATACAATTGATACCTTACTTGAATCGGGAGCTTTCGCCGCTCATCGTTTAATTTTATGTATTTTAGATGAGGGTATTGTGCCTTTGCTAGTCTAATCACATCTATAGCAACTTTTACAGGAATTTTACTACCTAACCAAATCGCTTGATGAGTGTTATATGGTTCAACAGGTTTAAACCTTGAAGGAGAGTCGTATATAGAAGCAACATAACCATGTTTCAGAAGATTGTCAATAAACTGCTTACACATATGCATTGGTGAAACCAAAATTCGATAGTCACTTTCTAAACTATCAGAATACTGCTGAGATCCCTGAATGTTGTCTTCCGGTTTATCTTCCTCATTACTCGTCCCATCATTCTTCATACTCGAAACACTTCGTGCAAGATCTTTTTGTCCTTCGAGTACATTTTGTAATGATTCTTTTATTAGAAGAATGTCGGAATTAATTTTATCAATATCAACATCTGGCGCATCTGCAGAAACGGAGATTTCTTCATTTTTTGCGTCATACTGTTGTATTTATACTTAGTTAGCAGAAAGTTGTCATCATTTCTGTAGTCCAAAGGAGAGTAGAGTTTTTCATGGTGTGCAGTTACTAGGATGAAAAACACCAACAGTACAAGACATGGAAAAACCACAAGAAAACAAACAAGGATAGTGTTCTGCGTTTCACTCAGACTACTGTTAACAACCACAAGGCTAGCAATAGCTTCTACCAAAACCAAGAAGAAACCGATTATTCCTATTGGATTTCTAAGAAAATTCGTATTTTTCTCTCTTTTTTCCACACTCTGTCATCCCTTCCACGGAAGTAGTTTGCATCCCTTGCTTATGGATATTTTGTATGGATGGCCAATCAGCCATCCATACAAAGATTTCTTACTTCTTCTCGATGACTTCGATGCCGCCCAGGTACTTGCGCAGGACTTCGGGCACCACGATGGAGCCGTCGGCACGCTGGTTCTGCTCCACGATGGCGGGGAAGATGCGGGAGGTGGCCAGGCCGGAGCCGTTCAGGGTGTGAACGAAGTCAATCTTGCCGTCGGCGCGGCGGTAACGGATGTTGCCCCGGCGGGCCTGGTAGTCACGGGCATTGGACACGGAGGAAACTTCTTTATAGCCGTTCATGGAGGGAATCAGGATCTCAATGTCGTAGGTACGGGCCATGGAAGCGGAGCAGTCGCCTGCGGCCAGCTTCACGGTGCGGAAATGCAGGCCCAGACCGGCGACCAGGTTCTCAGCCTTCTTCACCAGCTCCTCAAATGCTTCGTCGGAGCCTTCGGGGGTGGTGAACTGGAACATCTCCACTTTGTTGAACTGGTGGCCGCGGACCATGCCTCGCTCGTCGGCGCGATGGGAACCGGCCTCACGGCGGAAGCAGGGGGTGTAGGCGAAGAACTTCTTGGGCAGGTCTGCCTCGGTCAGGATCTCATCACGGTAGACGGAAGCCAGAGCGGCCTCGGCAGTGGGCAGCATGTAGAAGGTGCCGCCTTCGGTGGGATGGTTGGCGATCTTGAAGACCTCGTCAGCGAACTTGGGGAACTGACCGGCGGTCAGACCGCACTGGTACTCCAGCATGTGGGGGGGCAGGATGAAATCGTAGCCGTCGGCGGTGTGGGTGTCGATGAAGTAGTTCAGCAGAGCCCACTCCAGCCGGGCGCCCATGCCGGTGTACATCCAGTTGCCGCCGCCTGCCAGCTTGACGCCACGCTCGTAGTCTATGAGACCCAGGTTGGTGCACAGGTCCACATGGTGCTTGGGCTCGAAGTCGAAGGAGTGCTTCTCGCCGATGTAACGCAGGGGCTCGTTGTTCTCCTTACCGCCGGGCAGCAGGTCGGCATCGGGCAGGTTGGGCAGGGCCAGCAGATTGGTGTACAGCTGCTCGTCCAGTTCCTTCAGCTTCAGCTTGTCATCGGCGATCTCCTCGTCGATCTTGCTGGATGCGGCCATGTTGGCGGCGATCTGGGCTTCCACAGCGGCAGTCTCCTCGCCCTTCTTTTCCAGGCCCTTCTTCATGCCGAAGAGCTTGCCGTTCTCCTTGGAGATCTTGTTCTTCTGGGCGGTCTTGGTCTCGGTGGAGGTCTTCAGGCCACGGACCTGTACGTCCAGTTCCAGGATACGATCGATGATAGCGTCGCAGTCCACTTCCTTGGCCTTCAGACCGGCCTTGACCGCGTCGGGATTTTCCTTGATCTTACGAATGTCTAACATGTTTATTACCTCTCATAATTGAAATGGTTATTTATTTTTGTAGCTTCATCAGCGCATCGAGGAGGTTCTGCAAATCCTCCTGGCCGTAGAATTCCAGCTCAAACCGGCCCTTGCGCTTACCGTTGACGATCTTGACGCCCCTGCCCAGGTGCTTGCTCAGGGACTTTTCACATTCGGCCACATAGTCCACAGCCAGCGTGACTGTCTCTTCTTTTTTCACAGGCTCCTTGGCCATATTGGCGCAGAGATTCTCCGCCTGGCGGACAGACAGGTCCAGCGCTGCAATCTTCTGAGCGGCCTCCAGCTGCTTTTTCTCTGCTTTTATCTTCAGCACCGCCCGGGCATGACCGGCGGTGAGCTTGCCCTCCCGGATCATCTGGGTAATGGGCTCCGGCAGATTCAGCAGACGCAGGGCATTGGCCACGGCGGACCGGGATTTTCCCACCCGGGACGCGGCCTCCTCCTGGGTCAGACCGTAGTCCTGCATCAGACTCTGGTAGCCCAGGGCTTCTTCCATGGCATTCAGGTCCTGGCGCTGGAGATTCTCAATGAGGGCCAGCTCCATGGCCTTTTTGTCGTCCGCTTCGATGACCACTGCCGGGATCTCTGACAGTCCTGCCATCCGCGCTGCCCGCCACCGCCGTTCTCCGGCGATGATCTGGTAGTAGCCGCTGGGCAGCTCCCGGACCGTCAGGGGCTGGATGACGCCGTGGACCTGAATAGACTCACTGAGGGCTTCCAGCTCTTCCTTGTCAAAATCCTGACGGGGCTGGGATGCGTTGGGCTCTACTTTATATATGGGCAGGAGCTTGTAGGGGCTGTTTTCCGGAATATCATCGAAAGAATCCCCCAACAATGCTCCCAGACCTCTTCCGAGGCCCTTGTTTGATGCCATTTTATCATTCCTTTCGCTTTCATTCTGCATTCTGCATTCAGCATTCTGCATTTCAAAGCTTTGCTTTGATTTCCTCCGCCATGGCCTTATAGGCCTTGGCACCCCGGCTGTGCTTGTCGTAGGCGGTCACGGGGATACCGTGACTGGGTGCTTCCGCCAGTCGGATATTCCGGGGCACTACAGCGGACAGGACCTTTCCGGGGAAATGCCGCCGGACCTCCTGGGCCACCTGGGTGGAGAAATTGGTCCGGCCGTCGAACATGGTCAGTGCCACGCCGAAAATTTCCAGTTTTGGATTCAGCTTCCGCTTCACGGTCCGCAATGTGCCCATCAGATCGCTGAGGCCCTCCAAGGCGAAATATTCGCACTGGACCGGCACCAGAATTCCGTCTGCGGCGCAGAGGCCGTTTAAGGTGAGCATTTCCAGAGAGGGCGGGCAATCGATGAATATCAGGTCATAAGCCCTTTTCACACTTTCCAGTGCTTCACCCAGTTTTCTCTCCCGGCCATTTTCACCGATCAGTTCCACCGTTGCGCCTGCCAGGTCCGCTGAGGCGGGAAGCACATCGCCGTACTTTGTGGAAACAATGGCCTTTTCGGTTTCTGTCCTTCCGATGATCACATCGTAGACCGTATGTTTTACTTTTCGTTTGTCCAGGCCCATGCCGGAAGTGGCGTTGGCCTGGGGGTCAAAGTCGCACAGGAGAACCTTCAGACCCAGATCCGTCAGGGCCGCAGTCAGATTCACGGCTGTGGTGGTTTTTCCAACGCCGCCCTTCTGATTGACGACCGCTATGATCCTACCCATTCTTCTCCTCCTTTATTCTCTATGTTTCACGTGAAACAATCAGTTCTGTTCGTCACCGCCGATGGTCTCCGCGGAGTAATTCTGTCCCGGCAGGAGATTGCCTCTCTCTTCTTCCAGGTGGTCTTCCACCAAAGCCCAGCCAAGAAAGCCCGCGGTGCTCAGCGCCAGTATCAGCGCCAGCCAGAGCGCATTGACGCGCTGCTTCAGCTTTTGAATCTGTTCCTCCGAAGAAGCCGGGGAATGACGGCGGCGGGAAGGGGGCTTCGTGTTCTGATCATGCCGGGGCAGAAGAACCACCACGCCGGGCTTCACAGGGTATTTTTCCGCTTCCGCCAGGCAATCCGGACAAAAAGCCTGGTCCGCAGCCGCAGGCCGACCGCACTTGACGCATTTCTTTTCTTCCATCGCCGAACCTCCCCTTTTATTGTTTCCCTATTGTACAACACTTTTTTCCGTTCGTAAAGTCTTTTTCTCCGGTTTCCGAATTTTGTGAATATTATATGAATTTTCAAAAAATTATATAATTCCTATTGACAGTCATATAACCATGTGATATTATCATATCACCAGATAACAAAGGAGGTACCCCCAATGAACTGGACAATACCCGGAACCACCCTGACCGATCAGCGCACCAACGCCGACCACGTGGAGGAGATGTTCCATTCCATGTTTTTAGCCGGCGGCATGGTCTTGAGCCAGGTTTCCGCCGTCACCGGCCTGGAAGCCTACACCATCCAGAACTGGGTCAAGCGCGGATTCCTGGCCCCGCCCAAAAATAAGAAATATGACTTGGAGCAGGTCTGCCGGATTATCACCATCAATATGCTCAAGGGCGCCCTGCCCCTGGAGAAGATCTGCGGCATGCTCAGCTACATCAACGGCGACCTGACCGACGAAAGCGATGATATCATCGACGACGCGGTTCTCTACTTCATGTTTGTGAAGCTGGCTGCCCGGGCCCGGCACATCGGCGGCACCCAGAACTGGGACGACGCCCTGGAGGAGGCCACCGCCAGTTACGTAGAGCCCCATCCCGGCGCCCGGGATCGGGTCACCAGAGTGCTTCGGACCATGCTGATGGCCTGGATCGCCAGCCGCTTCAAGCAGCAGGTGGATGAGATGGTGGACAGCCTTAAGTAATGCAGAATGCAAAATGCAGAATGCAGAATGGCTATGTCTGACGTATAAGGAGCAATTTTATGGATCTGATGTTTAACATTTTTCCTCTTCTGTTTCTTGCCATGTTTGGATTGGTGTTTGGCATAATCGTCAGCACTCTCTTCAAGAGCGCCAAGCAGAACCACAGGAACAATAATTCTTCCCGGCTGACTTCCGAGGCCACGGTGGTGGCCAAGCGCACCCATGTCCGGGGCGATCACGCCCACACCACCTACTACGCCACCTTCCAGTTCGAGTCCGGCGACCGGCTGGAGCTGATGATCCCCTATGACCGGTTCGGCTATCTGGTGGAAGGCGACAGAGGCAAGCTCACCTTCCAGGGCACAAGGTTTTTAAACTTCGAGCGCGTCTGACGCACCGCTCCCTCGCCGGTTCAACAACATACATTATTTAATAAGGAGATATCACCATGGAAGAAAACACCACCTATTCCTGGTCCCCCCAGGGATCCAAGCCCAAGAAGCCCAAGAAAACAATTAATTTCCAGCTGAAGGGCCGCCACGTGCTGCTGGCCGTCCTGGCAGTGGTTCTGGTCATGGCCGCCATGACCTGCTGGTACACCGTGGACGATAAGCAGCAGGCCGTGGTCACCACCTTCGGCAAGGTCACGGATATCACCGGCGCCGGTGTCCACTTCAAGCTTCCCTTCGGCATCCAGCAGGTCCAGAAGGTTGACGTGAATGTCTACCAGAAGATCGAGCTGGGCTACACCACCACCGGAAATTCCTATCTGGTCAATGAGGATGAGTCCACCATGATCACCGGCGACTACAACATCGTCAACGTGGACTTCTTCGTGGAGTACCGGATCTCCAATCCCGAGCGCTACCTCTACGCCTCCAGCGACGCGGAGCTGATCCTGCGCAACCTGATCCAGAGCCAGATCCGCAACGTGGTCGGCTCCTCCAGCGTCGACTCCGTCCTGACTGACGGCAAGGAGAATATCCAGGCCCAGGTGAAGGACCTGGTCACCGAGATCCTTATGGAGTACGACATCGGCCTGACCCTGGTGGATGTTCGCATCCAGGACGCTGAGCCCCCCACCCAGGAGGTCATCGAAGCCTTCAAGGCTGTGGAGACCGCCAAGCAGAATGCTGAGGCCGTGGTGAACCAGGCCAAGGCCTACGAAAATGCCCAGATCCCCGCGGCCCAGGCCCAGGCTGACAAGCTGATCCAGAACGCGGAGTATTTAAGACAGAAGCGTATCAACGAAGCCAAGGAGCAGGTGGCCATGTTCACCGCCATGTACGAGCAGTACGCTCTGAATCCCGAAATCACCAAGTCCCGTATGTACTACGAAGCCATTTCCGAGATCCTGCCCGGAGTGAAGCTGTTCATCAACACCTCCGGCAGTGACGATGTGCAGATGCTCCTGCCTCTGGAAAGCTTAGTGGACAACGCAGGTTAAGGAGGACAAAGCAATGAAAAAATCCATCCTCGCCGTTATCGCCTGTTTGCTGGTCATCTGCCTGGCAAACTCCATGTACACCGTCCGGGAGAACGAATACGCCTGCACCGTCCGCTTCTCCAAGATCATCGAGACCACCGACGAAGCGGGTCTGCACTTCAAGCTCCCCTTCGTGGATTCCATCAAGTATTTTTCCAAGGCCGCTACCCTCTACGACATCCCCCCTTCCGAGGTCTTTACCTCTGACAAGCAGAATATGACCGTGGACTGCTACGTTCTGTGGCGGATAGAGGATCCCCTGCTGTTCTTCCAGACCCTGGACAACACCGTCAAGGCCGAGGACCGGCTCAACGCCATCACCTACACCATTCTGAAGAACACCATGTCCACCATGGCCCAGTCCGACATCATCAACATGAATGACGGTGCTGAGCGGAACATCATCTACGAAGGCATCGCCGCCGACGTGGACGCAGAAGCCAACAAGTACGGCATCCAGGTGGTGGATGTGAAGATCAAACGCTTCGACCTGCCCGACTCCAACCTGAATGCCGTGTACAACCGTATGATCTCCGAGCGGAACCAGATGGCCGAAAAGTACACCGCCGACGGCAACTACGAGGCTTCTATCATCCGCAACGATGTGGACAAGCAGGTGAACATTCTGGTGTCCAACGCCACCGCCGAGGCCGCCAAGCTGGAGGCCGAGGGTGAAGCAGAGTACATGCGTCTGCTGGCCGAGGCCTACAACACCGACGACAAGAAGGAATTCTACGAGTTCACCCTGGCCCTGGATGCCCTCCGGGACAGCCTGACCGGCACCGAAAAGACCGTCATCCTGGACGCCGACTCCGACCTGGCCAAGATCCTCATGGGTATAAACTAAAACGAACGTCATTGCGAACCAGTGACCGATGTCACTGGTGTGGCAATCCCCCAAGGTTTTTGAAATGTCCGTGAGATTGCCACGCCAGTGTGCGCACTGGCTCGCAATGACATAAAGAAAGAGGTGTTTCCCGTGAAACATTTTCGCATCCTGCTCCCGCTGCTGGTTCTGGCGATGGCGCTTTCCGGCTGCGGCAGCAAGAGCCCGGAACCCTATACCTTTAATGTAAATGACAGGACCATCCACATCTACCCCGAATCCGGCACCATCGTGGACGGCTTGGACGTGTACACCTATACCCGAACGGAAAACGCCAACGGGGACATCCACTACAAGATCATCTATCCCAACGGCGGCCACTTTAACTGGTACAAAACCAAAAGCGGCGGCTATGGGGGCGCCGACGGTGTCAACGAGAATCTGTATCTCTCCGGGAACACTCTGGTCTGGGCCCTGGAAGCCGGGGAACCGGAGAAAAAGGTGGGCTCCCCTATTCTTGGCCTGATCCTGATGGCCCTGGGCGCCTGGCATATCATCTCCCCGGAAAGCGTATTTTACTTAAGCAGGGGCTGGATGTTCCGCAGCGCGGAGCCCTCGGACTTCTACCTGACCATGGTCCGGGTCAGCGGCGGTGCCTTCGCCGTTCTGGGCCTGGTGGCCTGCCTGATCTGAGCCATGATCCCACAGAGAAAAGAGATGATTCCCGTGGATGAAAAAGAAATGAAAGAAAAACTGAAATGCTCTCTGGAGATCGCCCATATCCGCAGCGCCCTGGCGGTGTGGTCCTTCCTGGTGGCGGCCTATGTGACGGTGCTGACCCTGTTCTGGGGCGGCTTCACCTTCACCACCATCCTCTGCGGAGCTTTTCTGCTGCCCATTTGGGTAGCCTACGGCTGGCGCTGGTTCCGGGTGTTCCGAAAAGTGGAGCACTACACCTTCCACAAAGTTCTCCTCAGCCAGCCCCATGCCAACACATTCCACGCCTTCTACTTCACCGTGGAGCTCACCTCTGCGAAAAAGGGGCCTGTCACCGCAAAAACCAGCTCCATCTTCCTGGCCCGGGGCTGGCTGGGGCCCTTGATGGAGGATTATGTAAACCGAGAAGTCACCCTGGCCTACAACGAGGAAACCGGCCGGGTGGTGGTTATGGGCTAACCCGCCCGAAACCTAACGACCATTGTGCGCTGCTGATGAGCATTGCGGGAGGGTCAATGACCCTCCCCTACAGAAAAAGGAGGGTTTCTATGGCAAAATTTACCCGCACCGTTACCGGCGATTTCGACCGGATCCTGAAAATCATTGAAAAGGGCGTGCTGGATGCCAGCACCTCCGCTACCCTGGAGGACGGCTGGGACGTCCGGGAGGGCGATGCCCGCTGCGCTGTCCGGGTCTTTGAGCGCTACAGCTACGCCGGCGGCAACCGGGTCAGCATGAACGTGACCCTCTTCCAGGCGGGAAACGCTGTCCGCATCTGCGCCATCACCTCCGGCGGCAGCCAGGCCATGTTCTTCAAGGTCAACACCTGGGGTGAGGAGACATTTCTCGACACCCTGAAGGACGTGCTGGCCCGGATCTGAACAAGGAGGACCCCCATGAAGCTCTACATCAAAGAAAAAGTATTCTCCTGGGGCGAAAAATTCTTCGTCAAGGACGCCCTGGGCGAGGATAAGTACACCGTGGAGGGCCCGGCCTTCTCCATTGGCAAGAAGCTCTATATCTACGACATGTTCGGCCGGGAGCTGGCCTTCATCCAGCAGCAGCTCTTCACGCTTCTGCCCCGGTTCCTGGTGACCAGCGGCGGCAGCACCGTCCAGGTGAAGAAGGAAATGAGCCTTTTCACCCCCCGCTACACCATCGAGGGTCTGGGCTGGGAGATCCAGGGCAATTTCTGGGAGCATGACTACCAGATCCTGCAAAACGGGTCCCCCATCGTCACCATCACCAAGGAGTGGATGACCTGGGGCGACAGCTACGAGCTGGACATCGCCCCCGGAGCCGACGAGATCATGGCCCTGGCGGTGGTGCTGACCATCGACTGCGTCCAGGAGGCCCAAAACAATAGTTGACGCTGGCCTTGCCTCTCCCAGAGGGAGAGCCAAGTAGTTGATCCATTTATAGATATTTAAGGAGGAAAACAGTATGAAGTGGTTATTTGCGCTCATCCCCGTGGTAGCCATCGTGGCTCTGATGGTTGCCAGCTATGTGAAGGCACCCCCGGACACCGCCTTTATCATCTCCGGCTACCGCAAGCCCCGAATCTTAATCGGTAAGGCCGGCTTCCGGATCCCCTTCCTGGAGCGGCTGGATAAGCTGAGCCTGAAAATGTTCTCCGTGGACGTCAAGACCGCCGACTTCGTCCCCAACGCCGAGTACATCAACATCAAGGTGGACGCCACCGTGAAGATCCGCATCGGCCAGAGCGACGAAATGATGATCCTGGCCTCCAAATTCTTCCTGAACGAGAACGAAAACCAGATCATCTCCCGGGTCCAGGACACCCTGGAGGGCAATATGCGTGAGATCGTGGGCCAGATGCGGCTGGAGGAGATGGTCACCGACCGGAAGGCCTTCTCCGAGCGGGTCCAGGAAAACGCCATCCCCGACCTGGAGAAGATGGGTCTGGAAATGATTTCCTTCAACGTCCAGTCCTTCGCTGACCAGAACTCCGTCATTGAGGACCTGGGTATCGACAATATCAGCAAGATCAAGAAGGGCGCCGCCATCGCCAAGGCCCAGGCCGACCGGGATATCGCCATCTCCCAGGCTCAGGCAGCCAAGGAAGCCAACGACGCCAAGGTCCAGTCCCAGATGGAGATTGCCGAGAAGCAGAATGCCCTGGCTATCCGTCAGGCGGAGCTGAAGCAGCAGTCCGACATTAAGAAGGCCGAAGCCGACGCCGCCTACTCCATCCAGGAGCAGGAGCAGAGAAAGACCATCGAGGTCACCTCCGCCAACGCCAATATCGCCAAGGCCGAGCGGGAAGCAGAACTGAAGGCCCGGGAAGTCGAGGTCAAGAAGCAGACCCTGGACGCCGAGATTCGCGCCAAGGCCGATGCCGAGCGCTACCGCCAGGAGCAGGAGGCCCAGGCAGAGCTGTTTAAGCGCCAGAAGGACGCAGAAGCCAAGCGCTTCGAGCAGGAGCAGGAGGCCGCCGCCCAGATGAAGATCGCTGAGGCCCAGCGCTTCGCCCGGGAGCAGGAGGCTGAGGGTATCGCCGCCGTGGGCCGGGCCGAAGCAGAGGCCATCCGGGCCAAGGCCCTGGCAGAAGCCGAGGGTATTGACAAGAAGGCAGAAGCCATGCGCAAGTACGGCGAAGCCGCCGTGGTGGAAATGATCATGGCCGCCCTGCCCGAGATTGCCAGGAACGTGGCCGAGCCTCTGAGCAAGGTCGACAAGATCACCATGTACGGCGAAGGCAACTCCGCCAAGCTGGTGGGCGATATCGTTAACTCCACCACCCAGATCACCGAGGGCATCTCCGCCGGTATGGGCATTGACCTGAAGAGCCTCCTGGTGGGCGCTCTGGGCACCAAGATTCTCTCCGGCAATGAGGATACTGCCGAATAAACCATAGTAAACCCATAGTAAACCGCAAAAACGTGCCTGTCTGAAAAGACAGGCACGTTTTTATCATACTCCCAGGAGCATTTTCGCGAACAGGAAATAGACCAGCAAACTCAGGGCATCCACGATGGTGGAGATGAAGGGGGAAGCCATCACCGCCGGGTCCAGCTTCACGGCCTTGGCGCCGATGGGCAGCAGGCAGCCCACCAGTTTTGCCACGACAACGGTGACACACAGAGCCAGGCACACCACCAGGTCCACCATCAGGGTGATATTCTCGTTGCCGAAGAGCAGCTTGTCCACCAGCCAGATCTTTCCGAAGCAGACCACTGCCAGGGCGATACCGCACATCAGGGCGGTGCGGATCTCCTTCCACAGCACCTCACCCACATCGGAGAAGGTCAGCTCCCCCAGACTCAGACCGCGGATAACGGTGACGGAGGACTGGGAGCCTGAGTTGCCGCCGGTGCCCATCAGCATGGGGATAAAGGCGGACAGGGCAATCTGGGCTGCCAGCGCATCCTCGAAGGCGGTCATGATGAGGCCTGTAAAGGTGGCGGACACCATCATCAGCATCAGCCAGGGGATCCGGTTTTTGAACAGCTCGAAGGGGCTGGACTTGAGGTAGGGCTTTTCCGAGGGCGTCATACCGCTCATCAGCTCCATATCCTCGGTGGCCTCTTCTTCCATGACGTCCATGGCGTCGTCGAAGGTACAGATACCCACCATTCTGCCCTCGGTATCCACCACGGGCAGGGCCAGGAAATTGTACTTGCTGAACATCCGGGCCACTTCTTCCTGGTCCGTCTGGGTATTGACGAAGATCAGGTTGGTTTCCATGATCTCCTGGATCTTCATATCGTCGTCAGGGGCCAGCAGCAGGTCCTTGACGGTGACCAGACCGATGAGGGTCCGGTCCTTGTCCAGCACATAGCAGGTGTAGATGGTCTCCTTATCCACGCCCTGGCGCCGGATGCGAAGGATGGCCTCCTCCACGGTCATGTGGGTCCGCAGGGACACATATTCCGTGGTCATAATGCTGCCTGCGGAATACTCAGGGTAGCGCAGGATCTGGTTGATGGAGGACCGCATCTCCGGGTCCACCGCTTTCAGGATCCGCTTGACCACGTTGGCGGGCATTTCCTCCACCAGGTCCGCCGCGTCGTCCACATACAGCTCGTCCAGGACTTCCTTCAGCTCGCTGTCGGAAAAGCCCCGGATCAGCAGCTCCTGATCGTACGGCTCCATCTCCACGAAGGTCTCCGCCGCCAGCTCTTTGGGCAGCAGCCGGAACATAATGGGGATCTGCTTCTCCTCCAGGTCCTGAAATAAACCCGCCACGTCGCTGGGGTTCATAGTGGAAAGGATATCCCGGAGGGTTGCGTATTTTTTGTCCTCCAGCATGGCGAGGATCGCCCGCTGGACAATTTCAAAGCGCTCAGCCATGAAAATTTTCCTCCTTTTCGTTTTTGGATACGATTCAGAGGCAATTACTCACATCTTACGCGCGGAAAGAGCCCACCACGGGCCCAATTTTCGCGCTACTTCGACCGGGTATATTGCCGCTACTGCCGGGTTCCATGGTGTTCCCTCCTTTTAGTCATAGTTAAGATTATTTTACTCCCCTTTTGGCCCATTGTCAACCTTGACGCGCAGTTCCCGGGACGGTAAAATGAGAAGGTAAATTATCGTTTATCGCAGAACTTCCATTCTCCATTGTAGGGCGGACTCATGAGTCCGCCGACGCACCGATTTATCTGAGCGGTCAACTATATGTAGTAATCTCAGTCTTAGCATCGACTTCAGCAGGGCAGTTCCGTAAGCTGGTCGGCGGGGTGGTGCTCCGCGCAGCGAATCAGCAATAATTGATTGCCTGTGGCAATCACACCACCATTAGGTGACCCCGCCCTACGAAATGTTGTTGCTACAAACGTCAATTTATCCTTTCAACAGGAGTGATAATATGATCCGAATTGCCACCGAGGCGGATGTGCCCGCAATTTTGGCCATCTACGCCCCCTACATTGAAAATACCACCATCACCTTTGAATATGATGTGCCCTGCCGCCGGGAATTTATGCAGCGGTTCTTAAGTGTTACGGAGCATTTTCCCTGGCTGGTATGGGAGGAAAACGGCGAGATTTTAGGCTACGTCTATGCCACCCGGCCCTTCCCCCGGGCGGCCTACAGCTGGATCGCGGAGCCCTCCGTCTACCTGAAGCCCGAAGCAAAGGGCCGGGGCATCGGCAGAAAGCTCTATACCGCCCTGGAGGAGCTTCTGGCCCTGCAGGGCTATCAGGTGCTCTACGCCCTGATCACCGGAGAAAACACCGCCTCCGTTGCCTTCCACCAGAAGCTGGGCTACCGGCATCTGGCGCTGTTTCCCGACTGCGGATTCAAATTTGGCCGGTGGTTGGGGGTATATTGGCTGGAAAAGAGGCTGAAATCTGTCGAAATCCCCAACTCTTTCCCCACCCCCTTCCCGCAGCTTAGGCAGGATGACCAAAGAATTTCTGATATTTTATATAATTTGTCCCTTTCATAAAATCACAAAATATGTTATGTTATGAACGTGGAAAAATGTGTGTTATTGCGCCCATTTTTCAGTGCTATCGTAGCATCCAACAATTTATATAAGGAGCTGTGACCATGTATTTTCAGAAGAAACGTGTAATCGCCATGCTGCTGGCCGGTGGCCAGGGCAGCCGCCTGTATGTCCTGACCCGGAAGACCGCTAAGCCTGCGGTTCCCTTCGGCGGCAAGTACCGCATCATCGACTTCCCCCTCAGCAACTGCGTCAACTCCGGTATCGACACCGTCGGTATCCTGACCCAGTATCAGCCTCTGGAGCTGAACGAGTACATCGGCAACGGCCAGCCCTGGGGCCTGAACAAGACCCACAGCTGTGCACAGGTCCTGCCTCCCTACGAGCGTAACGACAAGAAGTCCGGCTGGTACGAGGGCACCGCAAACGCCATCTACAAGAACATCGACTTCGTCGACCGCTTTGACCCCGACTATGTTGTGGTTCTGTCCGGTGACCACATCTACAAGATGGACTACAACGCCATGGTGGAGTACCACATCGCCAACAACGCCGCCTGCACCATCGCTGTGCGTAACGTTCCCCTGGCTGAGGCTTCCCGCTTCGGTATCCTGAACACCAACCCCGACAACTCCATCTACGAGTTTGAGGAGAAGCCCAAGCAGCCCAAGTCCACCAACGCCTCCATGGGTATCTACTGCTTCAGCTGGAAGGTCCTGCGCGACGCTCTGATCGCTGACGAAGCTGACCCCAACTCCTCCAAGGACTTCGGTAAGAACATCATCCCCAACCTGCTGGCTGACGGCCACAAGATGATGGCTTACAACTTCGACGGCTACTGGAAGGACGTGGGCACCATCGCCTCCCTGTGGGAAGCCAACATGGAGCTGCTGGGCAAGGAGCCTGAGTTCCAGCTCCGCGGCGGCAAGCGTGAGACCATCTACGCCCGTAACGACGCCCATCCCGCTGCCTACATCGACGACGATGCCAAGATCATCGACGCTCTGGTGGCTGAGGGCAGCGAGGTCTACGGCACTGTCAAGCACTCCGTCATCTCCGTTGGCTGCACCATCGGTGAGGGCGCTCTGGTTGAGGATTCCGTGGTCATGCCCGACGTCGTCATCGAGGCCAATGCCATTGTCCGCCATGCCATCCTGGGCGAGGGCTCCAAGGTCGGCAAGGGCGCAGTCGTCGGCGGCGCATTCGCCGAGGGCGACGAGAAGAAGATCAGCGTTGTTGCCAAGGACGCTGTCGTCGAAGCCAACACCGTGCTGCTGCCCGGTGAAATGCTGTAAGCAGTAAGCATTGAAGGAGGAAATTCGCAATGAACGCAATGGGTCTTATTTTTACCAATGACGCAAGCCTGGGTGAGCTGACCAATAAGCGCACCATGGCTTCCCTGCCCTTCGGCGGCCGTTATCGTCAGGTTGACTTCGCACTGTCCAACCTGTCCTGCGCCGGCATCAAGCACATCGGCATCATCTCCCGCCACAGCTATCAGTCCCTGATGAACCACGTCGGCGACGGCGAGGAGTGGGGCCTGGAGCTGGAAGAGGGCGGCCTGGAGTTCCTGACTCCCTTCGCTCACTCCACCGTCGGCACCTACCGCGGCAAGCTGGAGTCCATCGCCAACGCCATGGACTTCCTGGAGTACGGCGATGAGGAAGACTACGTCGTCATGATCGACTCCGCTGTCCTGTGCAACATCGACCTGAACAAGGTTATCGAGGCTCACATCGCTTCCGGCAAGGATGTGACCGTTGTTGCCAAGAAGCTGCCCTGCAACGGCGAGAAGAAGGTCGACCTGGGCCTGGCTGTTGAGAACGGCGAGATCACCGAGATGGTCGTCGACTACGACGCCGATGGCAAGTACATTCCTTCCATGGACATCTTCGTGGTTGGCAAGAAGTGGCTGATCCAGTCCGTCAAGGCTCTGGCTGCCCGGGATAAGTTCCACATGGACCGCGATCTGGTCATGGGCGGCTGGCGCAAGGGCCTGGTCACCGTCAATGTTTACGAGCATGAGGGTGCCGCTCTGTTCAACGAGTCCGTTGAAGAGTACTTCAATAACTCCCTGTCCCTGATCGACAAGGACGTCCGTGCTGACCTGTTCGGCGCAAACCATCCCATCTACACCAAGGTCCGTGACCGCGTTCCCACCTACTACGGTGTGAACTCCGAGGTCGAGGACTGCCTGGTTGCCGACGGCTGCATGCTGGACGGCGAGGTGGAGAACTCCATCCTGTTCCGTCAGGTTACCGTGGAGAAGGATGCTGAGGTTGAGGACTGCATCATCATGAACGATACCGTCATCGGCGAGGGCGCAAAGCTGAAGTACGCCATCCTGGACAAGAATGTTACCGTGTCCGCCGGCGCAAAGCTCTACGGCACCAAGAAGAGCCCTGTCTACATCAAGCGGGGTGAGACCGTATGAGAATTGCCGTCTGTGCTTCCGAAGGCGCACCCTACGCCAAGTCCGGCGGTTTAGGTGACGTCATGGAGGCTCTGCCTGCCGCATTGTCCCGCATCGAGGGCAATGAGGTGGCTCTGTTCCTCCCCTTCTACAACAAGATCAAGTCCAACGCCGCTTACACCACTGAGCTGGTTGCTCAGTTCCGTGTGCAGCTGGGCTGGCGCCAGCAGTACGCCGGCGTCATGAAGCTGACCAACCGGGCCGACAAGGTTCAGGTCTACTTCATCGACAATGAGTACTACTTCGGCGGCCGTACCGGCGCCATCTACGGCGATATGGACGACGGCGAGCGCTTCGCCTTCTTCTCCCGTGCCTGTCTGGATGCCATGGCCGTTCTGGGCTTCATCCCCGACGTGATCCAGTGCAACGACTGGCAGTGCGCTCCCATCCCCGTGTACCTGAAGGCTCTGTACCACGAGTCCTTCCCCAACACCCGCTGCATGTACACCATCCACAACATCGAGTATCAGGGCTGGGCCAACGCCGCCTTCTTCGATGATGTGCTGGGTCTGCCCTGGGAGTACCGCAACACCCTGGATATGAACAACTCCGTCAACGTGATGAAGGGCGCCATCGAGACTGCTGACCTGGTCACCACCGTCTCCGAGACCTACGCCCGGGAGCTGATGTATCCCTACTATGCCCACGGTCTGGACGGCATCCTGGCCAACGCTGCCTGGAAGCTCACCGGTATCACCAACGGCATCGACACCAACACCTTCAACCCCGAGACCGACAAGGCTCTGCCCGCTCACTACAACGCCGAGACCTTCGAAGAAGGCAAGGCCAAGGTGAAGGCTGCCCTGCAGGAGGAAGTGGGTCTGCCCGTTAAGCCCGATGTGCCTCTGATGGTCATGGTCACGAGACTCGCCGGCCACAAGGGTCTGGATCTGCTGTGCTACATCGCCCGCCGCCTGCTGTGGGAGGAGGACTGCCAGCTGCTGATCCTGGGCACCGGCGAAGCTCAGTACGAGACCTTCTTCAAGGAGCTGCAGGAGCAGTTCCCCGAGCAGGTCGCTGCCAAGATCACCTTCAATCTGGGTCTGGCTGCCCGGATCTACGCCGGCGGTGACATCTACCTGATGCCCTCCAAGTCCGAGCCCTGCGGCCTGAGCCAGATGAACGCCATGCGTTACGGCACCGTTCCCGTGGTCCATGCCACCGGCGGTCTGAAGGACACCGTGCCTCCCTGCGACGAGAACGGCGAGGGCGGCCTGGGCTTCACCTTCCAGAGCTACAACGCTGACGACTTCCTGGCCGCTATCAAGCGCGCCCTGGCTCTGTACAACGAGCAGCCCGAAAACTGGAAGGCTCTGATCAAGAAGGAAATGGAAATGGACTTCAGCTGGGACGTGCCCGCAGGCCGTTACATGGAGCTGTTCCACCATATGTGCAGCTGGTAATCAGCCGCATAGTCCATAACGCATCCAATACCGGCCCTTCGGGGCCGGTATTTTTTCTTAGCCTTGCAAAGATAAATGATCGTTTATGCGCGAAGCGCAACCCTTCCCCCGGGGGGAAGGTGGGCCGCCGTAAGGCGGGTCGGAAGAGGAACGGCGAAATCTGAAGTGCAGAAAAAGCCTGGTAAGGATGCGAAATCGTTAGATTTCTGCCCGCATTCCTCTTCAGTCTCGCTGACGCTCGACAGCTTCCCCCCGGGGGAAGCGTGAGCGGCTTACGCCGCTAAACGATCATTTATCGTTCCATTCATACTTTTTTCAATTCACGAAAACGTTTTAGCTCCAACCCTCTTCCATTTTGCTAAAAATTAGGTTATAATATTTCCGGACACAGTCCCACAGATGTAAACTCACATATCAGGAGATTCGTATGCGTATTCTGTTCGACAGCAAGCTGCCCCAGTTCAAAACTCCCTTCGGGTGCCTGACTCCCAATGAGGAATGCACCCTTACCATTCATATCCCCGCCTCCGTGCAGACCACCTCCGTGACCTGCGTACTGAATTACGAGCATGGTGAGATCGCTCAGCTGATCCCCTTGGGCTATAAAATGAAGAAGGGCCCCTATGACCATTTCCAGGGCAGCTTCTCCATCCCCTACACGGGACTGTATTTCTACTATTTCCGCATCGAGACCCGGACCGGCTGCTTCAAGCTCTACAAAGAGGGCGACGACACCAACATGGAGGCCGGCGACCTGTGGCAGGTCAGCTGCGTCCCCGAAACTTTCCGGACCCCCGACTGGGCCAAGGGTGCCACCATCTACCAGGTGTTCCCGGACCGGTTCAACAAGGCTGGCAAGGTGGACCTGACCGGAAAGCTGGAGCCCTACACCGTCCACAAGTACTGGTACGATGAGGTGGACTGGAAGCCCACCCCCGAGGGTGTGGTGCTGAACAACGACTTCTACGGCGGCAACTTCCAGGGCATCACCGAGAAAATGGATTATATCGCCGACATGGGAGCCACGATCCTCTATCTGAATCCCATTTCCAAGAGCTTCTCCTCCCACCGCTACGACACCGGTGACTACAAGACCCCGGACCCCATGCTGGGCACCATGGAGGACTTTAAGGCTATGATCAAGGCTGCCCATGAGCGGGGCCTGAAGGTGATCCTGGACGGCGTGTACTCCCACACCGGCTCCAACAGCCTCTACTTCAACCGGGAAAATGCCTTCGACGGCAAGCTTGGCGCCTACCAGACCCCGGCTTCCCCCTACTATAACTGGTACACCTTCTACAACTGGCCCGATTCCTATCACTGCTGGTGGAATTTTGATACCCTGCCCACGGTGAACAAGATGCACCCGGATTTCATTAAGTACATCATCACCGATGAGGACAGCGTCATCGCCCACTGGCTGAAGGCCGGCGCCGATGGCTTCCGACTGGATGTGGCCGATGAACTGCCGGATGAATTCCTGAAGCTGCTGTACGACCGGGTGAAGGAGATCAATCCCGATGCCTATGTACTGGGCGAAGTGTGGGAGGATGCCTCCAACAAGTCCGCCTATGACCGCCGCCGCCAGTATTTCACCAATGCGGAGCTGGACAGCGTCATGAATTACCCCTTCCGCACCGCTATTATCAATTTCATCCGTGGCTGGGATGCCGGTCAGGGACTGAAAAATACCGTCATGTCCATTGTGGAGAATTACCCGGCAGAGGTGGTCCACTGCAACATGAATCTGCTGGGCACCCACGATACCCCCCGGATCCTGACTGCCCTGGTTGACGACTTTGACGGCAGCCGGGAGGAGAAGGCAAAGCGCCGTCTGTCCCGGAACCAGTTCGATGTGGCCCGGGAGCGACTGCTGGCTGCCTCCTTCCTGCAATACACCCTCCCCGGCAGCCCCAGCCTGTACTACGGCGACGAGGCCTGCATGGAGGGCTACCGGGATCCCTTCAACCGCCGCCCCTATCCCTGGGGCCGGGAGGATCCGGAGTTTATGGAGCACTTCAAGCGGCTGGGCCAGCTGCGCAAAAACCATGCCGCGCTGCGCCTGGGCGATATCTCCTTCTTCGAAGCCGGAGACAAGCATGTGGGCTTCACCAGAAGCTACAAGGACGAAACGCTCCGGATTTATGTAAACCGCAGCGCCGACGCCTGGGAGATCAGTGCCGGCAAGATCGTGCTGGGCTACAACCTGCAGCTGGTGACCGAGGACACCCTCACCGTGGGCCCCAGAGGCTTTGTGATCGTGGAAGCTTAATACGGATCAGCGCCGGTGGCATTGGCCACCGGCGCTTTTTTCAGCTTTCCATCTGCTTTCCCAGGAAGCCTGCGGCGGTTCTGGCCAGGCTCTGGTCCGCCGCCTGGAGGGGGCTGTCCCCCTCACCCAGCAGCAGGAGCACCGCGCCCATCAGATCCCCCTGGCTCAAGATCGGCGCCGCGGCGCCCAGGTGGTATTTTTCCGTCCCCTCCGCTGCCCGGATGGGGGTGTCTCCCGGCTGGAACAGGTAGTTTGCCCGCTGCTCCATGAGCCGCTCCAGCTCCTGGGAATTGGGCTTGTCCATCAGCTCCCGCTTGGGTACCCCGTGGAGGGCGATGATGGCGTCCCGGTCCGCCACCGCGGCAATATGCCCGGTGGCATTGCCGATGGACTCGCACATCTGGGCAGCGAACTCCTGCAAATCCCCCATGGGGGAATACTTCCGGAAGATCACGCCCCCGTCCTTCTCCGTATAAATCTCCAGGGGGTCACCGTCACTGATAACATTGACATCAAAGACCTTGTCCTTTTGCTTTGCAGCACTCTGGACGAGTGTGACAGATAAGTTATCTCTGATGCCTGTATCAAAATTTGCGGCCATCTCCACCGTGCCGCATCGGATCAGTGCGTCCACATCCGCTTTCAGCAGGATTTCCAGATGATCCTCATAAACCCTGATCTTGCTGATGATCAGCTCCAGATCGTTTCGTTCCAGCTTCTCCTTTTGCAGGATATCCCGGAACACATCCATGGCGGTTTTCGCCGCCCGGTTCACCCGGAGGATGGTATTTCGCTTGTCCGAGAGCATCTCGATCTGGTTGCGGATGCCCTCGATTTTCTTCTGAAGCTCCGCTTCCATCTCGTCGTAGGTCTCCTCCAGAATCGCTTCCTGCTCCGGGTGCTTCATGATGTCACGGATTCGCTGACGCTTGGTGGCTTTCAGTTCTGCCTGAAGATCAACCAGGATCTCTGCCAGACGGTCGGCGCAATTCTCGGTTTCCGTCACATCCTCCTGCTCCTTGGCAAGGTCGCTGTTCAGCTGTTCCAGCATGGAAGCGGAGTTTTCCATGACTTTTTTCACATACAGCTTCAGCAGGTAGTCCAGCCTGTCCACCCGAATGTGGTGTGAGGTGCAGCCTGCCAGCCCCCGGCGATGGTAGGTGCCGCAGGTGTAGGCTGGCTTCATATCGCCGCGGCTGGTGGCGAACATGGGACTACCGCAGTCCCCGCACTCCATGAAGCCGGAGTAGACGTTGTCGTTCTTTTTCACGCCCCGGTAGTGGGAGGTGGTTCGCTTTTCACGGAGAGACCGGGTAATGGCGAAGGTGCGGTAGTCGATGATGGGCTGGTGGTGATTTTCGATGACGATATGCTCGTCCTCATCCAGCTTCATGTCCGCACCGTTGATCTTTTTCCGGGTGTATTTCCGCTGCCGGAAGGTGCCAATGTAAAAATCGTTATCCAGAATTCCCTGCACGGACACGATGCTCCATTCCGGCTTTGCCTTGATTTTGTTTTCCTCACCGGCTTCATCCTTGCGCTGCTTCTCCGACATCCGTGGTGTTGGAATCCCCCGCTCCGTCAGGTAGTTGGAGATCCGTTTGTAGCCCCAGCCTGCGTTGTTGTAGAGGTCAAAAACCTTACGTATCACATCCGCTTCCGTGGGTACAATCTCAAATTCCTGCCGTTTGTTGATGATGTAGCCGTAGGGGGCGGCACAAATCCACTTGCCATCGTTTTGCCGCCGCTTGATCACATTCCTGACCTTCTTGGAGGTGTCGGTGACAGGCATCTCGTTGATCAGAAACTGGAACTGTATTTTCAGCCAGTCATCATCGTTGGGGAAGTCAATACCGTCACCAATGGAAATGATCCGCACCCCGGCATCCCGAAGGTCTTCCAGCTCCACCAGTCCCCGGCTGTTCCGCCGGGAGAACCGGGAGAAGTCCTTCACCACCAAAATGTCGATCTGGTGGGTCATCATGGCCCTGCGCATCTTCTGGTAGTCTTCCCGCTGCTCGAAGGTGTAACCAGAGCGGTCACGGTCTTCGTAAAAGGTCAGCCGGGAACCAGGAAATTTGTGCCTGACAAAGTCCTCAATAATCGCTTTCTGGTTTTCGATGGAGGTGTTGTCTTTATCCAGTTCATCGTCCACCGAGATGCGGGTATAGCCCGCAATGTCAAAAACTTCTGTCAATGTTCTCGCTCCTTATCTTTCTCTTTGCAGTCAACATTGTATCGGAAGTGTCGGGCAATAGCTACTGGTAATATCTGGACCTTTTTCCAGCGCAACCGCCAGTTCCTCGATCCGCTTGCGGTTGAAAATCAGCAGATCACGGGTGATGGCATACAGGTCACTACCCCCGGAATGGAACTGCACCACCATGTATTTCCGGCTCTTATAGTCCTGATACATCTGCTGCAATTGTTTCCGGATGGCATTGTCCGCCTGCTCCTGCCGGGTCAGCCAGACCTCCACCAGCTTCATGTCCTCATGCACTCTTACTTCCAAATGCTGTGATCCTCACTTTCCCGTTTCCTATATTTTCCTCGAAAATAACGCCTCCTATACATAGAATTTAGCCACCGTCCTTTCGTATTACATGGTCTGCTGCTGTTCTTCATCCTGTGGTCGAGTAAGATCCTCTTTCCAGTGTGTAAGCTCTGTCGGGATCATGAGAAGGCAGGATTTGTGCAAGGTATAAAGATCGGTATTCAGTTGCAGAAAGAACTTGACGAAAATATGTAATTTGTGATGCAAAATAGCCCTGTTGCCTTAACCCTTTGGTCTCTTCCCTAAAGAATCCCCACAGTCACTCCTCCGTTAAGGATGAGAGGCTGTGGGGATTTCCTTGCCGCATGCATAGAAGCGAAAAATATCCATGCATCACGCATCATTGCAATAGAAAACCTCCCGGCACCCCTTATGAGGTTGCCGGGAGGCAAAAAAATTGAACGATTGGTCTGTCAGGACAGAATATGCTCCACTTCTTCCTTTGTCGGCATCACCCGCAGGGCGCCCTTCCGGGTGGTGATCAAAGAAGCGGCAGCATTAGCAAAGGTCAGCATTTCCCGCAGATTTTCCTCTGTCAAGTTTTGCAGACCATGCTCCAGCACATAATTGATGACGCAGGCACAGAACGTATCTCCCGCGCCGGTGGTTTCGATGGTATTTTTCTGGAGGAAGGGCTTGGCCTCCACCTTCATTCCCTGATAGTAGGCCCGGCTGCCCTCTTTGCCCATGGATAGCAGGATCAGCGGGATGTGATAGGTTTCCTGCAGCACCCGGATTCCCTCGTCGAAGTCTTCCAGGCCTGTAAACCACTGGATCTCGTTGTCAGAGATCTTCATCACATCGCACCACTCCATACCGAAGCCGATCTGCTCTTTGGCCTCATCCAGACTTCTCCACAGGGGCGGGCGGAGGTTGGGGTCATAGGTGATGAGGCACCCATTGCCCTTGGCAATCTGCAGTGCCTTCTTCGTCGCCTCCCGGACACCGGGATGGGTCAAGGACAGGGAGCCAAAGTGGAACACTTCAGACTGGGCAATCAGCTCGGCATCGATTTCATCAGCGCGCAGATTCATATCCGCACCGGGATTGCGGTAGAAGGAGAAATCCCGGTCGCCATCGGCATAGGTGTGAACGAATGCAAGGGTGGTATGTACCTCGTCATCCAGCTTTAGATTCCGGGTGTCGATGCCCACTTCTTCCACTACCTTTTTCAGATGCCTGCCCAGAAAATCATTGCCCACCTTGCCGATGAAGGCGGTTTTCTTGCCCAGCTTTTGGAGCATGGCCAGCACATTACAAGGTGCACCGCCGGGATTGGCTTCCATCAGATAGTTACCCTGATTGCTCAGACCGTTTTCTGTAAAATCAATCAGCAGCTCACCCAGGGCCGTCACATGATATTGTTTCATTGCGTTATTCCTCCGCGAACAGATCATACTTGGTGATATCCATCTCCACCTGACCGTCGGCGAAGAAGGAAATCCCCTTTGCAGCAATGTCTGTCATAAAGGTGGCAGTCATCACCTGCTCGCCGTCGTTGACAAACACTTCCACGCTGAACTTGTCCAGAATCAGCCGCAGCTTCACCTCGCCGTTCTTTGCAGGCACCAGACTGCGGCGCTGGTGGATATAGGCCCGGCGGGAGCCGGAGCACTTCCGGTCGATCTTCAGGGTGGATTCATAGGGCTTGTAGCTGAGGGTGGTCTTGAATTTCTCATTCTGGGCAAACCACACACCGAACTTGCGGTACATGGCATCCTTGTCCTTGGGGCGGATGGTGATCTCCATATCCACGATCCGGCCTTCAATGCCGGGCAGAGTCACATTGCCCTCCACCGTCACGTTCTTGTATTCAACCTTATTGCTTCTGTACTGATCCAGTTCCCGGATGGGCTTCTGGTACAGACGTCCGTTGTGGATGGTCAGTTCCCGGGGCAGGGTCATCTGGCCGAACCATTTGCGTTCCTGTGCTCCCTGCTGATCGCAGGTATCCCAGTTCTGCATCCATGCGATCATGATCCGCCGTCCGTCAGGGGCCAGCGTGGTCTGGGGAGCGTAGAAATCGATACCATAGTCCACCGACTGATGATGTTCATAGGAGAAATGCTTCCTTTCTCCATCCATCTGGCCGATGAGGCAAAGGGTACCGTTGCCATTGTGGTACTCAAATCCATCTGGCAGCATATCCTGAGGACTGCAGAGCAGAACGTGTTTTCCGTCCAGTTCAAAGAAATCCGGGCACTCCCACATGAGACCAAAGCGGCCGTCATTGCGGATCAGAATGCTTTCGTACTTCCACTGGAAGCCATCGGGGCTGCTGAAGAGAATGATTGCGCCTTCCTTTTCCGGAATCCGGGTACCGATCACACAGCGGTAGGTGCCGTCGGCTTCCCGCCAGATCTTGGGGTCCCGGAAGTCATTGCGGCTCATGCCCTCGGGCAGATCAGAAGCATCCAGCACCGGATTATTCTCGTACTTGTGATAATCCAGGCCGTCGCCTACGGCAATGCACTGGGTTTGAATATCCTTGCCGTGGTCGCCGCCCTCTTTCAGAACACCGGTGTACATGAGAAGCTGCTTTCCGTCAGGCAGTTCAACAGCGCTGCCGGAGAACACGCCGTCGGAATCGTAGGGCTCATCGGGAGCCATGGCACAGGGCAGGTATTTCCAGTTCAGCAGATCATCACTGACCACATGGCCCCAATGCATGGAGTCCCACACGGTCTTATAGGGGTTGTACTGATAGAACAGATGATACTGGTTCTTGTAAAAAGAAAAGCCATTGGGGTCGTTGGTCCAGCCCACGCAGGGGGTCATATGGAATCTGGGCCGGGCCTCGGAAGGAATCTCGGCACAGCCCTCCTTCTCATAGGCCCTGGCAAACAGAAGCTTCTGATTGATCATAAGCTTTCTCCTTTTGTTTCATTCACAGATGCTCCACTTCCATGGAGCTTAAAAATCTTTTCGAGGGTGATGCTGCAGGTGAGTCCGATTACCGCCGGTACAATCGGCACAAATCCAGGCACCATACACATCACCAATAATCCGGCTGCTGTGGGTAAAAACACAGTAAACGCACGCAGCGGATGCAGGAGCATCAGCAGGAAGGAGCCTCTCAGCGCATCCTTCACACCGCCGTGGAATCTGGCACAGTAGGCAAATGCATACACAAGCCAGGTGATCCAGACGCAAATCAGCAGCAGAATCAGCCAATACAGCTTGCCCAAAAACTGCCCCTGCAGGGCCATGGTGCGGAACACCAGCATATCGACACCCAGAAGAATGCCTGCTGCCAGCAGCACCAGCCACACGAGGGTGGATTTTTTCCAGTTTTCCCGGAAGGCACCCAGAAACGTGCGCAGCAGATGTCCCTCATCCTTGCGCAGATACCGGTACACGGTTGCGTAAAGGGCCGTGGTAGCTGCGCCTGCGGTAAGAACGGGCAGACAGCAGACCAGCCACAGGATGCTCAGGCACATACAATCAAAAATTTTGAGAATATAGCGCATAACGGGGTTTTCAATGTCAAAAAGCCACCGCATGGTATCTCACCTCCAAATGTCAGGTTACTTGGTGTACTGCCGCAGGGATGTAAAGGTAACGGTATTGTTTTCTGCAAACAGCATGATGGGCTTTCCGCTGGCACCGTAGATCCGCACGGTCAGAGCGGCTTCGCCATCGATGTAGAACACACCCACGGAACCCTCCTGAATGTAGGTAAAGGTGTAGTTCTGTCCCGGGTTCAGCTCCACTTCCTTTTCCGCAATCAGCGTACTGCCCTCATTGAAGGAAAGCTGCAGCAGGCCATCGGAAGGAATCAGGGAAATCAGCTTATACTTCTCCGCGTTTCCATTGAAATCAAAGGCAAGACCGAAGGAGCCCTGGCCCTCAAAGGTAAATTCGCCGGAAATTGCAAAACTTTCATAACAGGTAAAGACATCGGTATAGCTATACCGGGAGCCAGCCTGGGTCACCAGATGGGAATTCTCAATCAGCAGGGCGCGTCTGGTTCCAAACTGCTCCTGCACAGCATCCACGGGAGCCAGGAACAGCTCGCCGTTTTCCTTCTGCTGAATTTTCTGAACCACCAGATTGCCGGCCCAGGCCGCAACGTCCTGAGTGGAGGAAGCAGACTCAGAACGCCGTGCCCAGCCTACCATGTAGGAATTCTCGCCGTCCTCTACATGCTTGGCGGCATAGAAGAGCTTGCCCTCCAGCCGCACAGGGTCACCATAGGGACCGTACCGACTGTCAGAGGAGGCATACCAGAGGGTATCGTCCTGGGCAGAGTAGGTCACATACCAGGTATCACCCATCCGGAAGGTATCGGTACATTCCAGATTCCAGAAGTTACCCACAGGATTGGTGAAGATCACACCGTCATAGTGGCTTTCGCTCAGATCCTTGGTAACCGCGTACTTCAGGATTCTTGCGGTGCCGCTCTGAGAAGCGGTGATGGTCATCTCGATCAGCCCGGTATCAGGATCATAGTAGCACTGGGGGTCCCGGAAATCATTCTTCTGCCCCAGTTCGGTGGGGGGATTGATATACCAGCCTTCCACCTTTTCGAAGGTATAGGGGTCGCTGCCCTTGGCAACCATGATCTTTTCCTTGAACTCTGCGTTGGAAGCACCGGTGTGTCCGGTATAGAACAGATAGTAGGTACCGTCAACCTTCACCACAGAACCGGTACCGGTCCAGGAATCCTGACCGCCGCTGCGGGAGGCTTCCAGAACAGGCGCGTCAATCTCGGTGTAGGTGACAAAATCGGTGGTGGTAGCCAGATAAATGGAATGGTTGTAGGAATCGCCGCCGTCCTTCAGATAGTAGATGTAGTAGACACCATCCTCGTAGTAAGGCATAGGATCGCCCACATAGGGCTGGTTGACACCATCCACAGCAGGCAGGAAGTAGGTGCTGTACGCATATGCAGATTCCTGGCTGCCGGGGGTTCTGAGGGCGGAGAAATCCTTGTCATGATCGGAGCTGCTGATTGCATCCCCGGTATCTGCATCCCAGAGGGCATACAATGTCAGATCGGATTCAACCTTGTCTTTTTCAAAATCCCAGGGGGTGGTCATGGCTGCGTCGGAATACCAGCCCTGCAGCACATAGCCATCCCGCTCTATATTCTCCGGCTGGGCGATCTTTCCGCTCTTTTCCAGGGTCAGAGCAGCCGGATTTTCGCAGCCGTTGGCGTCAAAAGTAACAGTGTAGGGACCGCCGGAGGAACAGCTGCACAGCAGCAGGCAGAGGGCCAGCAGTACCCCAATCAGGCTCTTTTTCATTTCGGCCTCCTTGTGTCAGTTGCACTTACAGAGGGGATGTGTAAACGCACCCCCTCTGCAGTTAATACAATTTAGTTGACGGTCTTCTGGTAGATGGTGACGCTGACGATCTCAACAGTCACTTCACCCAGGTTTGCGGTAGCCTCGGAACCGAACTGGAACAGCATTTCGAAGTTCATATCGGTGATCAGGATATCGTTAGTCTCGAAGGTGAAGGTCTGCTCCTCGGTGGTCAGATCCAGACCCTCGGAGATTCTGGGATCCCAGTTGCCCAGGGGGTTCAGGAAGAAGCCGCAGGAAACGTCCTTGGAAGCCTTGGCAACGATCTCCACGACAAAATAGCTGTCAGCAGGCAGAACCAGAGGATTGTCACCGTAGCCGCAGATCAGCTTGTTGTGCCAGTCGGTGACACCGCCCTGATCGATGCGGTAGAACATATGGCCGTTCTCGGTCCAGATGGTGCCGACACCGCGGTCATTGTCCTCATCGGTGCCGTTGAAGGTCTGCCAGGGGTATGCGCTGTTGGTAGCATTGGCGGTGTTGGGGCCGAATGCGTTGAAGGCATAGATGGTCTTGTTGGTTTCCTTGTCGCCCTCAACTACACCGAAGAACACATCGTCGATGACGATGGTGTTGGAGGTAACACCCTCGGAGGGGTTACCGATCTGCAGGCGGATAACGGGATCGGAAACATTGGCTTCAGCGGTGAACACGGCGGTGACGATGGTATCCTCACCGGCAGCAGCGGCCAGGCCATTGAAGTTTGCACGGGCTTCGTGGAACAGAGTTGCGCTTTCCACCAGAGCTTCGCCGCCCTGACCATTGGCTGCATTGATCTTGAAGGAGTAGAAGTACTTCTCGCCGGATACGATGGTCACACCGGGCAGAGCGATGTCAGCCTTGATGCTCCACACACCGCCCTCGGTGGGATAGGAGTCGATGGTGATCACTGCAGCCTCACCGTTGAGGGAAGCAGTTGCAGCTGCGCCGTCACCGGCGGAAACAACCACAGCATTTTCATCAGCGGCAGCAAAATCATTGGTATAGACAGGAGTCTGGGTCTCTTCACCGGTGATCTCGTAGACTTCGATCTTGTCGATGGTCACGGTAAAGTTCTCGGGAGTGGTATCTGCGGGATTCTCGGGGTTGGGGGTGATCTTGCCCAGGTTGATCAGCAGCTCGGTGCTGCCCTCGCCGGGGACGGTGAAGTTCAGCTCCAGGGGAGCGATTTCCTCACCGATGACCACGTTGAAGGCGCCGCCGAAGGTAGACCAGCCCTCAGCCTGCTCGTCGCGGGCGAGGATGTGTGCGTAGGTGTTGGCGGTGGACTTTGCCCAGACCTTGACCTTGTAGTCAGCGGCCTTCACGGGCATGTTTGCCAGAACCAGCTGGATGTCGCCGTCGCCGTTGCCGGGATTGGTGATGTCAAATACATAGGCACCCTGCTTCAGCTCGCCGGTGGCCGCAACGCCCTCAGCAATCTTGGCAGTCCAGCCCTTTGCATCGACGGTCTGATCAGCAAAGTCAAATGCGTACAGAACAGTGGCTTCGCCGGTCTGCTTGGTGACGGTCAGGGTTGCGTAGGCTTCCACGGTCTCGCCGCCCTTGTCGGTAACGGAGTAAACCAGCTCATAGCTGCCGGCATTCTCGGGAGTAGCCTTGCCGTTCTTAAAGGTAAGTGCGGGAGTTGCCTCGATGGTGATCAAAGAAGTGATGTCGCCATCTTCCGCGTCGGTTGCGGTAACACCGGCCAGAGCGTCAAATTCGCTGCCGGCTTCCACGGTCTGGTCAGCCACGCCATTGATGGCAGGTGCGGTGTTCTCACCATTGCCGCCACAGGCAGCCATGGACAGAACCATTGCCAGGCTCAGAATCAGAGCCAGAATTTTACGGATATTCTTCATGAAATGTTCCTCCTACGATTAGTTGCCGGAGACATAACGGTCGTATGCATCCTGATAAACCTTCTGCAGCTCATTGATTCTGCACTTGCCCTCCAGGTCAGCCTGGAAAGCATCCCACTGGGCATCGGATACACCGCCCTTCAGCAGCCAGCTGATCAGGTTGGTACGGATATAGTCATTCAGATTGGTTTCGTAGTTGCTCAGGGTGTTCAGTTCCTCCAGCGTAAACTGCAGGTTGGGGCAGGGCTGCACACCGTCTGCGACGAAGGGAGTTGCCACCAGAGCCAGACGCTCCAGACGCAGCTGGGCACGGGGCTCCATGTGAACCACATTGTTCCATGCGTAATCGGACAGGTAGATGATACCCAGAGGTGCATTCTGTAGACGCAGCTCGTCGGTGGTCACGCCCTCGGGAACTTCCTTCTGAACCAGCATGCCGCTGGCGTCGCGCTCTTCCTCATAGACAATGCCGATGGGGCCGTAGTTGATCTGTGCGGAAACCACAGGATCATAGAAACGGTCGAAGTAGGCCAGCAGAACTTCCACATTGGCGCAGTCGCTGAAGATGATCACTTCACCGGTGCCGACTTCGGGGTTGTTGGAGACACAGACAGTCTGATCGCCGTTGGGGCCGATCAGGGGGTTGCAGACGATGTAGTTCTCAGGATTGGAAACCACGGTCTCGCTCTCCCACCAGTAGAAGGCGCCGTAGCTCTCCAGGCCCTTGCCGTTAGCCAGGAAGTTATCCTGGGACTGTTCGAAGGAAACCTGATCGATCAGGCCACCCGCAACCCAGTTTGCGATGAAGTTGGTGGCATCCTTGAAGCGCACATCCTGCACGGTGTAGGTAACCTTTCCGTCCACGATGACGCGATGCTCCAGGTTGTCGTTCAGACCGAACATACCGTACAGATCGCACTGATTGCCCTGCCAGTTGTTGTGAACGAAGCTCAGGGGACGCTCGTCACCGGCATCGCCGTTGCCGTTCATATCGTTGTCGCGGAAGTAGGTCAGAATCTGCTCCATCTGAGCGGCGGTGA
>SVMD01000012.1 GCA_015067615.1 Oscillospiraceae bacterium | reverse complement strand
CCCTGCTGCGTCAGCAGGTCACCGATCTGCTGGAGAACGGCAAGATGGAGACCACCTTCTATCGTGCAAAGGAAGTTCAGCCCGTCGTTGAGAAGATGATCACCCTGGGCAAGAAGGGTGACCTGGCTGCTTACCGTAAGGCTCTGTCTTTCATCACCAAGGAAGATGTTGCTCACAAGCTGTTCAAGGAGATCGCTCCCAAGTATGCTGACCGCAACGGCGGCTACACCCGCGTGACCCGTACCGGCGCTCGCCGCGGCGACGCTGCTGAGATGGCAGTCATCGAGCTGGTGTAATCTCTGGTTTTAACAGAATTTAAGGGCGTGTCGGTGCAAGCCGATACGCCCTTTTACTGTCAGCGGAAAGAGAAGAAAAAACCTCAGAAAAAGATGAAAAAATGCTTGACAAAAGGGCATTCCTGCTGTATTATATCAGAGTTGTTCGGCGCAATTTAAATATGCTGCTATAGCTCAGCCGGTAGAGCGCATCCTTGGTAAGGATGAGGTCGCCAGTTCAAATCTGGCTAGCAGCTCCAATTTTTCTCAGGAAAAATTCTTGCGTTCGAACACTATATGCTGCTATAGCTCAGCCGGTAGAGCGCATCCTTGGTAAGGATGAGGTCGCCAGTTCAAATCTGGCTAGCAGCTCCAAAAAGCCTAGAACCCCAACGGGTTTTAGGCTTTTGTTTTTCTGTCTTGGTTTCACCAAAACCACACCAAGACAAAAACCTAAACGAGAAAGACCAGGCGGGGAAACCCTGCCCGGTCTTTCGTATATGGTATGGATTCTTTCCTTATGAACTGCAACTACAAGCTCCTATTTGTCATGGGACTGAAACTCCTCAATGGACAACTGGTGGAATTGCCTGTATTCTTCCATTTTTGCCCATTTGAATCGATGGTCATTGGGCGCTAATATTCCTCGGTCTTCAAAGGAAAATCTCTCGTCAAAATCTGTTACAGAATGATTTCCGTGACGTTTTCCGTGTCTGAACGGAATGGGGCTTGCCTGATCCCATTCAAGTAGTTTAGCCCATAATAAGGGGTGCTGCGCTCTGAGCAGCCTAAGCTGGTCAATAGGTTGGGCATGACAAAACCAGCACCCGCTTCTTTTTGATTGTAGATACGTGGGGGCAAGTAGACCAATTTGCTCACATATTTGATAACAATCTTCTTCAGTTACGCCATGTTCCACAAGTGGTGATCGTAGATGATCGTTTAACTGTGAAAACCTCTTTGGTTCATTTGCCGCGATCCCGATGTATTGCACCGATTTCCCACGTTTGAATATTTTTTTCATTACTTCCGATTTTAGGGATGAACTGCACCATTGACTTTGAAGAGACGGGAAACCTCTTATCTGTCCCTGCTTGTCTATATTTTGCTCTTTACGGCAGGGAATGCTATAGAAAAGATCTTCATAAGATCTTCCAGCGCTGACGTGTTCCACAATAATTCCATATCGGCGGTATATAATATTATCTGCGTAGTGTTTCCATTCTGTGACTTCCGGGAGATCGGCTGGTATATCCGTTGTTGCCATGATCTCCACGTGGACAATTCTGTCCAATGGCATATTATGGTCTGAGATGACCTCCAACATGGCCAGACTGTCCTTGCCGTAGCTGATACTTGCGATGTATTCCATGTTTGTCTCCAGCGAAAAAAGGAGGAGCTTCGGCTCCTCCCGGTTGATGTTTACCCTCTTAGGAAATGGGGTGATAGTAGATTGCGTCGGCCTTGTTCTCCAGGACAAAGGCATCATAGGCCACACGGCCGGTGACGATGGTGCCGCTGGAAAGAGGGGTATCGTTGTGAATACCGTAGTCCTCCAGCTTGACAGGTGCCACAGTGGCGGAGGGATGGGCGATCATGAAGCCAAAGCCATCAGGGAGCCGGGAAGCGGGAACTTTGACCACGGCCATACCGTCTACCATGGAGATAACACCCTTCAGCCGCATTTCGGCGGTGATGTCGGTGTCCATGGTAATATCGGGGGACTTCTTCATGATCCGATAGGTGGCGGGAGTTACCACAATAGCCCGTTCGGTATCAGGTACCTCGGCATCGTCCAGAACCTCGGTACCGGCAACGATTGCGTCATAGATATTTTCGGGGGTCAGCTCAGCGGCATCCGCCACGGTACCGGCGTTCTCTGCCATCTCGTTGTAGGTGTAGGTATCAACCTCGGGAATGACCACTTCCCGGATCTGTCGGGCCAGAGCGGTCTCAGCCTTGACCTGATTGGCGGTCTCGTCCTGATCCAGCTTGTCGATGTTGAAGATGAAGCTTCTATCCTTTTTCAGCAGCATTTCCTCGGTCTGGGCATCCAGATCGATAATATTACCGAAGCGGGAGAGAGAAGCTGCGCTGTCCTCGAAGTCAGAGCCACGGTTCCGGGAATAGTCGTTCATGGCCACGGTGCTGATCTTCCAGACATGGACGGAGTGAGCACCGGTCCAGTCAAAGTCAGTATTGGTCAGCAGGGACAGCTTGCTTTCAGCCTTAAACAGTTCATCGGTATAAGGCGCATATTTCTTTGCGAGTTCAATAGACATTTTGTAAATCCTTTCTTATAGAGTGGAAAGGCTTAGTAATACGATTTCGGGGTATGCTTTGTTTTCTTGAAGCCGGTGCCAATACCTAATTCGCTGTAGACATCGGTTTCTGCCAGAGGAGCCGCACCCTTATAGTGCCGAAGGTCTCTTGCCATGGACTGGGCATCCTCCCGCAGTGTCTTTTCATCAACACCAGACAGGCGCTGGGCCATGGTTAGGGGAATTCCGATCTCTTTTGCAATTCTGGCCTTCATGCCCGCCAGTGCAGGATCGGGAGCTGCACCTGCAGCCTTGGAAATCTTCAGCAAGCCCGAAACAATTTCAGCCTTGGTTTTGAATTCTTCGTGATTGGAAGTGTCCAACACATCAAGCAGCTGAGCAGGGAGACCCTGCTCCATCACATACTCCCGGCAAGCCAGCTTATTTTCCCGGGCTGTGATATCGTTCATCCGCTTTTCTTCTTCGGTGGGTTCCTGGGGGGAATTCTTGGAGCGCTCCCTTGCGAGCCGGTCCCGAACGATGTTGTTGACTTCTTCCTGGGTGAACATCTTACCGCCGCCCTGATCGCCGTTGTCCGCCGGCTGCGTGGTGGGCTGCTGGTTGGTGTTCTGGTTTTCAATCTGTTCCATAGAGATATCCTTTCCCGCCTGTTACGCCCGGCGTAGGGCTGGATTGTCCTTGGTTTGTGAGCTTGCCCGGGCGGGGCAAACAAGGAGGAAACCCCCGCCCGGGAAAAGAAAAACGGCATGAGAACAGCTTAATAACTGTTTCCCATGCCGTTAAACTGGCTAACTCTTGCGAGCGGTACTCATGCCGTATTTTCTTGCGGTTAAGATTAGCAGTTTTTCCGCCACCTGTCAAGAGCCTTTTTCCAGGTTGGTCCCGGTGGGCGGTTCTTTCGCAACGTAGATATGCAGATAAGGCTTGTGGCGGTCCGAGTGGCGTACCTTCACTTTGCCCAGCTGGTGGCGGATCTGATCCAGAACCGATCTGGCTTGCTGATCTTCTCCGGGCTGATATGCAATGGTAATTTTCATCTAGGTAAACTCCTTCGGGAAACCCCGCCGCTCCCACTCCCGCAGCTCAGCGGAGTTTCTGGGTTCTCTGCCAAAAACATGAGCAAAAGCCTTGCGGTTTCTTTGCTCGCAGTATGAATTCCATCCCTCAGGGGTATTGATACTGGGCCGATCTTTCGGGGAGAGCGGTTCGAACAGGGGCAAGGGAGATCCGTCATTTACTCGTTCATCGGAGATAAGTCCGACGAAGTGCAAACCGGAATTGTTGAATCCGTTCATGTAATGCTGCTGGAAAAGCTCAATGATTTCCTGTCCAGTAGCACCGGTGGCGGATCCGGTAAGACTGGGCGGTGCATACCGTCCTGCGGCTGCATCCTGCTTGCCGGTGTTCTCCCAGTGGTCACAGAGGGAGAGCAGCTTTCTCATGGCGGAGGAGACCTTGTCGGAGATCTCAGCGCCGGTCAGCTGGGTATATTCAGCAATGATGTGTGTGTGTGCGGTCTGATTCACTCTTGACAATCCTCCTAGTGATTATGTAAAATATCGGTGATCGTGAGCTGGCTAGCTACTTTCACCTTGCCGTCCTGGTGTTGCAGCACCGGGGCGGCTTTCTTTTTGCGCTTTTTCTTAGGCGCTTGGGATTTCTTAATATCCCGGCAATCACAGCGCTCTCCGGGATCCAGAGCAGCGCCGCAGCTGGGACAAATCCGATAATTCATCTGATCTCCTTTCGACTTGTTCCCTCTTCCAGGTGACTATCTTCCCGCCACCACTTGAGGATTGTTTCATAATGGTTCTTAACATTGGCGTTTTTCGTGATGATGAAATCTGCCAGCTTCCTGACGTAATAATCGAACATATCCAGACCCAGCTTTTCCAGCAGATCGGCGCTCTGATCTTCAGACAGAACAACAACGCCTTTCCCCAGTTGGCCCCCGACGAGGCGCAGCTCCCGGGTCGCCGCCGCATCCGGCGAAGCCGCTTCAACCTTGCTCTCTACATCGACATCAACCTCTATCTCATTCTCTATCTCATTCTCTATCTCTTTCTTTACCTCTACCTCTTTCTTGCTTGCGGGTTGCTTCCCTTTAGCTTTAGGCTTGCTTCCTGCTTGCTTCGAATCTGCTTCAGAGCTGCTTTCGTTTTGCTTGCCGTTTGCTTTTCCACCCTTAGCGCCGTTTTCAGCCTTGACCCTACCGGCATCCAGAACAGGTTTCATGAGCTTAAAGCAAGCCATGGAAGCACGCGGCAGCTTTTGCGGCTCTTCTTCATACAGCGCATAGGCACAAACGGCCAATATTGTGGCGGCTTGTTGCGTTTTGGGCAGATCTGAGATCGCATCATAAAAGGATCGGTAAAAGGTAAACTGGTTTCGTGGTTCCAATGCATTCCCTCCTTAATCTTTTGAAAAAACAAGAAAACGGAAGGCAATATTAACTGCGGGATCATTGCCGGAGTACAGTGTTCCATTGCAGTGATGAGCAAATACTGCTCGCATTAAAATTCCGAATTGTTCGTCAGACAGTTTTCTTGTGATATCGGCCAGCTCAGGCGAAAATCTGATAACTGCTCGCTTCTTTTGTTCCATTTTATCACCTCCTTGGGTGGATAGTGCAGCCAGTGACGGATTGGTGGTTTACCCACCGTCGGCCCCATTGGTGGCGGCTACCTGCTGAGCCTGAGCGGTGTGATCGTGGTACAGCTGTTCCAGATCCACGGTCAGGCTGAGGGCGGTGCGCTTACCGATTTCGAGAACCTCATAGCCCCGGACGTTGTAGGCCCGGAAAATGATGTGCTTATCGTCGCAAATGTTCAGACCCTCGCAGCCGCAAACCTGCAGCCACTCTTTGGGAATTACGATGGTGTCCTGGATCCGCTCGCCGGTGCGCTGATCCTTCAGCCGGACAGGGTAGGCGAAAGCCTTGATTTCGGTGGTGGTTTTCACTGGGCTACCTCCAATTTCTTGAGCAGAGCGGGAACGTTGATGTAATAGACGCCGCCGCTCTTGATGTGGGGAATGCTGCCATCCTTGCAGCCGTTCCGCAGATAGTATTTGGAAAGGCCGGTGATCCGGCAGGCATCATGGATCTTCTGGAAAGGGGCGCTGGGTTCGGGATTGTTTGGCGTCATTGTACTTACCTCCTTATGTGGATTTCTTGATGATTCCATTGACTGAATTGTAAAAAATACGGGAAAACGTGTTGCGGTATATCCTTACCCATTATTACTTATTTTTTGGCACTCTCCCGAATAACTGAATGGACGTTTTTCGCTATACGTTGTCTCTGAGCTTCCCGCTGATCTTCCGTCCATTCTCGTTTTTTTGTATATGGGTTATGCCCTTCTCGGAATGGATACAACGGGCAGTTAACGACAGAACACAGCTTGACCTCATTGCTGCTGCCACAGGAGCAATCCAAACACTTAAGCCGGATCGCTTTAAGCGGGGAAATGCGTTTTTCTTCCATTGCTCAATCCTCCCTCTTGATAATCTCTGCAACGTCCACCCTCAGACCCTTTGCGAGCTTGCTTGCGGTCGTGGGTCTACAGGTTCCGCACTTCATGATAGTACAGATGCTCTGTCTGGAAACACCGGAGCGGTTAGCAAACTCGCTCATGGTCAGTTCCTGGGCTGCAAGCAGCAGCTTGATTTTTGTAACGTCGATTTTCATAGTATCACCTCTTTGAACATTATCATTTGCTTGGGATAAATGTATAATATAATAGCAAATGCTATTTGTCAAGAAAAATATGAGCTTTTGCTTGTTTTTTCTTTGCAGATGTGGTAATGTATGAATGAGGTGAAAGATATGACCACAGGTGAACGCATTCAAAAGGCACGCAAAAAATCAAAAATGACACAGAAAGAGCTTGGTGAAAAGCTCGGTGTTTCTGCTTCCATGATTGGGCAGTATGAAAATGACCTTAGAAAACCAAAATTTGAAACTATTCAGAGAATTGCTGAGGCCCTCGGAGTTCATCCGTCACAACTGGATGAAACGCTAGATATTCACTTAAAGCTTGACGAGAATCTTAATATTTGCGAGGAAACAAGAGTTCGAGTGCTAACAGAGAACGGAGAATATATCTATGCTTCCATGACTACTCGTGAAGGTAAATTGTTGAGTGGGTTTCAGGCGCTCAATGATTCGGGTAAAGATGAAGCAATTAGATATACTGAAATGTTATCAGAAATTGATAAATTCAGGCTGAACAAACAGGGAGACTAAGCTGTGGAATCTCTACACCTGATTCAAGAAATCGTCGAGAACATCACGGAAGCAGCGGACGAGCTGCGGAGCAAAGGCCGGGAGAATCTGGATCATATGGAATTCGGGGAGCTGCTGGCCTATGCGGAATCACTGTGCATCATACAAGATGCTTTCGCCGGTCGTGACCTGGCGGAGATCGGTCTGGACTTTGATGTTGATAAGCGGTATTTGCTCTGATCCCCCATCCGGCGGTGCCGGGAATCCCAAACGTTTAGGAAATTACAGCAGAAAAGCCCAAAAAGAACGTTTGCCTTCTCAAAATAGGGGGTATACCCCCCTCCCAGGGGGCGCTCCGACGTTCACGCCGCGTACTGGGAAAATATCTCGCTGAATATATTATGTATATTATGCATAAAAATGCATAAAGCCCCAGTGCGCCAACACCAGGGCATAAAAAAGCCCTCTCCGTGCGCCAACACAGAGAGGGCAGATGCAAGCAAGCCCAAGTCGCCAAACCAAGGCACCACTATGCCCATTTATTATACCATTTTCCGGGCCGTGGTGTCAACCGAAAAGGAGGAAACCATGGCATCCACAAGAAAATTGAATACAAAAGACGGCACGCCGTTTTATGAGATCATCGTCTCCCGGGGTCGGGGCAAGTCGGCACTGACCTCCCGCTGGTATCCGCCACCAGGCTGGAGCCAAAAGGCTATCGATCGGGAATTAACCCGGGTGGCGGCTGAGTTCGAGCGAAAGGTAAAGGCAGGAGAAGTGCTCAGCCGGGAGGAAGAGAGGGAACGGAAGCAGCAGCGGGACCTGGAAGCTGCCCAGATCCGCACACTCAAGCAATACGGCACAGCTGTTTTCATGCCCTCGGTGGCGGTTCGCTGCGCCGAGAATACACGGTCGAGCTATCAGGGTAATCTGGATAAGTGGATTTATCCCGCCCTTGGTGGCTACAAAATGCCCGATATCACCGCCGCTCAGATATCCGCCCTGCTGCTGTCCATGCAGGCCAAGGAAAAGAGCCACGGAACCATCCTGAAGGTTTATACGATCCTTCAGACCCTTTTCAAAATGGCCTATATGTCCGATGTGATCGACAGAAATCCCATGGATAAAGTGGAGCGCCCAAAGCCCCGGAAGGGGGAGAGTGTAGCACAGGAAGCTGAAGCATACAGCGCCCAGGAGATTCGCCACATTTGGGACTGCCTGGAACAGGAGCCGCTCAAGTGGCGGGCGTTGGTTCGACTGCTGATCGATACTGGTATCCGCCGGGGCGAGTGCTGCGGCCTGCAATGGCAGGACGTGGATTTTAAGGCAAACACTATCACCATTTCCCGGAATCTCTGCTATACCTCCGCTGAAGGTGTCTATCTGGACACGCCGAAGAACGGAAAGAGCCGGATGATCGATGTTGATCCCAATGTTATACAGCTCCTGTGGCAGCTGCGCCAAGAACAGGCCCGCCACGCAATCAGCCCTTATGTATTCACCCAAGATGCAAGCGCTGATCCTATGCACCCCCAGAGCCCCACACGGTACCTGAAGAAGTTCTCTCAAAAATATGGGGTGGCGGGGCTGCATCCGCACAAGCTCCGGCACAGCTTCGCCAGTATTGCCATCACGAACGGCGCAGATATAGCCAGTGTATCGGAAAAACTGGGCCACACGGACAAGGCCGTAACCCTGAGAATGTACACCCATGCAGACCAGGAGAGCATGAAACGGGCAAGTCAGATCTTCCGAAATGCCGTCAATCAGACCGGTGGCGGCACCAAGTAAAACCCATACAAAACCCAGACCATAACCGAAAAACCGCCACAGTTAGCCTGGAATAGGAGACAGCAAGCACCCGGAAGCAAAACGGAAAAGCCGGTGTGCCGCAATGCATTTTCGCTGTATCAAACCACAAGCTGCAATAGGGTAATAAAACGGGTATAATTTTGGTAAGGATGAGGTCGCCAGTTCAAATCTGGCTAGCAGCTCCAGAAGTCCAACACCTTCCGGTGTTGGACTTTTTGCTTACATGTGAGTGAAAAATAAGTCACTGATTTTTCTGATGGATCTGATTTTGATACAGGTTAGGTGAAATAGTATGGGCGACTGGTTCTCTGTCGATCAAATAGACGATGATACGTTTGCGATCAGTGAGTATAAGCACTGGGAGGAAACGCACGCTTATCTTCTGCGGGGATCGAAATATTCCGTGTTGATAGATACAGGTTTGGGTGTTGAAAATATCCGAAATATCATTGATGAGATCACATCGTCACCTGTGAAGGTGCTCACAACGCATGCCCACTGGGATCATATTGGTTCCCATGGAAGATTTGACTGTATAGCGGTACATGAGCTTGAGAAAGCATGGCTTGAGAACCAGTTTCCCTTATCCTTGCAGATGGTAAAGCGCAATTTAACAAGATATCCATGTGATTTTCCTGCGGATTTTCAAATTGACGATTATCAGCTTTTTAACGGAAAAGTCTCGGAAACCTTTCGGGATGGAGAACTATATGATTTGGGAAACAGAAAAATTCAGGTGATTCATACACCGGGGCATTCACCGGGACATTGCTGCTTCTATGAGCCGGACAGAAAATATCTTTATTCAGGTGACCTGGTTTATTGCGGCTGCCTGGATGCTTTTTATCCCACGACTGACCCGATGCAGTTTAAAGAATCCATTCACAAGATCCAGGCGCTTTCTGTGGAGCGCATATTGCCTGCCCACCACCAGCAAAATGTTCCCAGGGATATTATTAACAGAATTGCATATGCATTTGAGCAGTTGGATGCAGAAGGGAAACTAAAGCATGGAGGCGGGATTTTTGATTACGGTGATTTTCAAATTCATATATGAGAAGAAGAGGGAACCGATTTCGGCTCCCTCTTCTTTGCTTGTGAATGAGGTATATTATCCAATTACGTGGTTCCACCAACGCATTTTACCGGAAATCCACAAAATACCGGCCCTGATAGGTGAGGGTACCGGAGGAGCCTTCCTTCAGGCCGCCGAATTCCTCCTCATAGGCGTAGAGTTCCAGCTCCTGGCCAGCCTCGGTCCGGAAGCGGATCACAAAGGAGTAGCCCATATGGGATCGGCCGGATGCTCCGGTGCCGGAGCGAATTTCCTTGGCCACAACAGTGGCCCGGAGGGTTTTCTCCGGCTCGGGGGAGGGCTTTTCACGGAAGGGACGAACCTTCAGATAGGAAACCAGAAGAACGCCCGTGAACAGATAGACACCGTCCAAAATGGTATTACATACCGTTTCGGGTACAATGCCATAGAGCAGGCCCGGATGGCCGCCGGAAAACAGAATCGAACACAAAACCAGAGTAATGCAGACACCCAGGGCAATGTAGAGAACCTGAGTCTGGGCCTTCCTGTGGCCCTCAGCGGCGTACTCCGCCACCTTCAATAATGTATCCTTTGTTTCCTTATCCATAATCTCGCTTTTCCTTTCTCCGTCAATGATTTCACGAATGTCCACATCGTAGAAGTCCGCAAGCTCAATGAGCATCCCCACATCGGGCATATTGCTGCCGGTCTCCCAACGGGAAACAGTCCGGGAGGACACGAAAAAACGCTCCGCCAGCTGCTCCTGGGTCAGCCCCTTATCCTTGCGAAGGCGTTTGAGTAGTTCGCCTGTCTTTTGCTGGTTCATTTCGAACCCCTCCTTTCGTGGTTATCATACCGCTGTCCGGCCCCAAAAACCACGACACAAAGCGAGAAATGCCGCGGTCCTGGGGTGGACACATGCTGTCCGGTGGGGAAATTATAGCATAATGTGTTCATGAAAGTCCATTCAAAATGTAAACAAGGTTGCCAATCCATTTTTGTTATGCTAAAATATTCCTAAATCCAACAAAAAGGAAGCGATTCTATGGCCTGGCTGGACAAGCTGCATCATCCGGAGAAATTCATCAAAACCTTCTTAAAATGGGGCCTGCTGGGCCTGATCATGGGCGCCCTGGGCGGTCTCATCGGCGCGGGTTTCCACCATGCCCTGCATTTTGTGACCCACCTGAGAGGGGAGCATAGCTGGCTGATCTTCCTGCTGCCTGTGGGCGGTCTGCTGACGGTGACCCTGTACAAGGTTCTGAAGCTGCAGAACAACAAGGGCACCAACGAGATCATCGATGCCACTCTGGACGGCCACCCGGTGAGCCCTGCGGTGTTTCCCGGTATCTTCCTGGCCACAGCTATGACCCACCTGTTCGGCGGTTCTGCGGGCCGTGAGGGCGCTGCGCTGCAGCTGGGCGGCTCCACCGCATCCCTGCTGGCCAAAATTTTCAGGCTGGACGAAAACGAGCGGAAGGTCATGGTCATGAGCGGCATGGCGGCGGTGTTTGCGGGCCTGTTCGGCACCCCCCTGACCGCGGCTCTGTTCTGCATGGAGTTTGAGTCCGTGGGCACCGTATTTTCTCCCGCTCTGCTGCCCTGCTTCCTGGCGGCCTTTGTGGCAAGCCGGGTGTCCCTCAGCTTTGGCGTTCACGCCGAGGGACTACTGCTGGAAACGTCCCTGGGCATGGATGTTCTGACCCTGGGTAAGGTTGCATTGCTTGCCGTAGCCGTGTCAGTCCTGGGCATTTTCATGTGCGCCTTCTTCCACAAGGCAGAGCATTTTGCCAAGCAGCATGTGGCGAATCCCTATATCCGCATCGCAGTGGGCGGTGTCATCGTTATGGTGATGACCCTGATCGTGGGGGACCACCGGTTCAACGGCGCAGGTATGGACATGGCGCTGAAGGCTGTGGCAGGTCAGACTGACTGGTACAATTTCATCTTGAAGATGGTCTTCACCGCCGTGACCCTGGCGGCGGGCTTCAAGGGCGGCGAGATCGTGCCCACCTTCTGTGTCGGCGCCACCTTCGGCTGCTTGCTGGGCGGCCTTCTGGGCCTTGACGCGGGTATCTGCGGCGCTCTGGGCCTGATCGGTCTGTTCTGCTGCGCCACCAATTCTCCCATCGCCTCCATTGTTCTGAGCATCGAGATGTTCGGCGGCGCCAATCTGTACCTCTTTGCTCTGGTCTGCGTTATCTGCTTTGTCCTATCCGGCAACAGCGGCCTGTATGCCAGCCAGATCATCGAGTTCAACAAGGCGGACCTGAAGGAAAACCATTTCGACCGTGTGAAGTAAAGCAATCCCGGGAGCAGCCGCTCCCGGGATTTTTTTCGGGAAGGGAAATGCTTCCCCAAGGCTCCCCTTGAGGGGAGCTGGCACGGCATAGCCGTGACTGAGGGGTGAAAGGATGGAGTTAGACAAGGTTTTCGGCTTTCACCCCTCCGGCCCTACGGGCCACCTCCCCTCAAGGGGAGGCAAGGCGGGCTGCGCCGCGAAACGATAATTAATCGCACCATCGTATTGCAAAAGCTGGAAGATTTTGCTATAATGCCACCGAAATTTACAGGAGGTTGATTGTGATGATCAGTCTGTTGCTTCCGCTTATTTACATATCCTTTATCAGCCTGGGTCTGCCGGATGCACTGCTGGGCGCGGCCTGGCCCACCATGTGCCTGGATTTTGCTGTGCCGGTATCTCTGGCCGGTGTGGTATCGGTAACGGTGGCTATGGGAACCGTGGTTTCCAGCCTTCTGTCCGACCGGCTGACCCTGTGGCTGGGTGCCGGTAAGGTCACCGCCTTCAGCGTTGGCCTGACAGCGCTGGCCCTCTTCGGTTTTTCTGTCAGCTCGGAGTTCTGGCATCTGCTGGTCTGGGCCATTCCCTACGGCCTGGGCGCCGGCAGCGTGGATGCCAGCCTTAATAACTATGTGGCTCTGCACTACGCCAGCCGCCATATGAGCTGGCTGCACTGCATGTGGGGTATCGGCGCCAGCGTGGGCCCATATGTCATGGGTTCTGCTCTCACAGGCGGTCTGACCTGGAATACGGGTTACCGCTATATTGCCCTGTTTCAGGTATGTCTCACGGCAGTGCTGCTGCTGAGCCTGCCTCTCTGGAAAACCAGAAAGCAGGAAGCATCCGGCGAAAACGGCGCGCCCAGAGCCCCTCTGAGCCTGAAGCAGATTCTTGCCATTCCCGGTGCGAAAGAGGTGCTGATCGCCTTCTTCTGTTACTGCGCCGCGGAGCAGACCGCCATCCTCTGGGGCAGCACCTATCTGGTGCGTCACTGCGGCATGGCGGAGGATGTCGCCGCGGGCTTTGCCAGTTTGTTTCTCATTGGTATGACCATCGGCCGCTTTTTCAACGGTTTCCTGACCTACAAACTCTCGGACAAGGCTCTGATCCGTCTGGGGCAGGGAATTATGCTCCTGGGCGTGGCCGTGATGCTGCTGCCTTTTGGCACTGTGGGCGCTATGGCGGGCCTGTTGCTGATCGGCCTGGGCTGCGCACCCATCTATCCCTGCGTCATCCACTCCACCCCTGACCATTTCGGTGAAGAAAACTCCCAGGCCATCATCGGCGTTCAGATGGCGGCGGCCTACACCGGCGTGTCCCTGATGCCTCCGCTCTTTGGTATCCTTGCGAACCACATCAGTGTGTCACTGCTGCCCCTGTACGTGGGCGGCATCACGGTGCTGATGATATTCATGTGTGAGCGACTCAACGGCCTGGAGAAGCGCTGAAGGGCTGACAGAAAAATCCCCGCGAACCGACCGGTTCGCGGGGATTTTGTCATGTTACTTTTCCAGGAATTTTCCCTTCAGGGAAATCTTAACCTTATGGGTCAGGGCGTAGCCGATGATACCGAAGATGGTACCCAGGATCACGGATGCGATCACATCGGTGGGGTAGTGGACGTACAGGTACAGCCGGGAGAAAGCGATGAGAATGGCAAGCAGGGTTGCGGGGATGCCCAGCTTCTTGCTGCCCAGCAGCAGCACCGTACAGGCCTCGAAGGAGGCGATGGTGTGGCCGGAGGGGAAAGCGAAATCGTGCTGGGCCTCGATCAGCAGATTGATGGTAACACCCAGCTCTGCCTGGAAGTCATAGGGCCGAATCCGGGCCACGGTGGGTTTCAGGATCATGTTGCAGACCACCAGACCCATGATTAGGGCGATACCCATGCCCAGGCCGATCTTACGGTACTTCTTGGTAAACAGCAGGATCACGGCGCAAGCGATCCAGAAGATGCCGGCGTCACCCAGGAGGGTGATAATAGGCATCAGGAAATCCAGAACGGGATTGGTCATGTTAGCCTGGATCCAGTCCAGAATGGGCAGGTCGAAGGACACGGCCCAGGAATTCAGAAGCTGTTGAAAGGCAGCCATTATCTTATTACCTCCGTGTGTTATTCAGCGGCTTCGAACAGTGCGTACAGGGTCATGGGCTCCAGCTTGGTGCCTGCGGGGAGAGTGATCACATCGCCATCCTCGGGTGCAAAGATGCGGGTGTAGGATCTGGTGCCGTCAGCGGCGGTGTCCAGCCGGTACCAGCCGGTAAAGACCTGACCCTCGGGGGCGGTGACGGTGGGCAGCTCCAGGGTGGAGATGTCCTCGGCGAACATGTTGGTAAAGATCACATTATCGTCGGATTTAAAGGTAAGGCGGACAGAGGCGGTCTGCTTACGGATATCCACGTTGGTCATGGTGACGCACTTCCAGGTGCCGTTCTTCTTTTCAAAGAAGAAAGAGTGGTCGATCTTGTACTCCTTCACCGTGTCATCAGTACGGGTAACCAGCATGGGCAGCTCCACATGGACGGAGAACAGGCTGTCGCTGTGGCGGTAGTAACCGGTGATGCTCTCCTCGCCCCACTCGTAGCTGCGGAAGAACCACTCCTGCATCCAGGGGTCGATGCTGATGATGGTCTTGTAAGTTTCGGATTTGGAGTCGAAATACTTGGCCAGCTCCTGGGCGGAGGCCTTTTCGATCATCCGCAGGGCGTAGGTCTTGGCGGTTTTCAGAACCCGCTCGTATTCCTCTTCGCTGATGGTATTCTCCTCGGTCTGGACCGTGTAGATGCCGGTTTCGGCATTGAAGCTCACGTCCACAGGATTGCCGTCGGCGTCGACAGCGGTGACTTCAGGCGTGACCATCAGGCCTTCCAGATAATGGGTGTAGATCCGGGGACCATGGACGCCCTCAGGCAGGTAATCCTCAGACAGGGTGGTGCCGATCTGGATGGTGTGGTCATCGGTCAGGGCAACGCCATTGACGTAAACGGTAACATCACCTACCCGCTGGATGGTGACGGCTTCGCCGTAGGCGTAGGACAGGCTCACCTTGCCCAGCTGCCAGTCGGCAATGTCGCTGCCCTCGGGGGCCTGATCCACCAGGGTGAAGTAGCCCAGAGTCTCATCGCCCAGCTTCAGCAGGTACTTATGACCGCCGGAGAGGCCTGCGGAGGTTTCCACATAGGTCAGTGCCTGACCGCCGACCTTGTCGGCCATATAGGCGGCGAAGGCGTCGCTGCCCTCGTATTCGGTGTCAGACAGGCCTGCCATCTGATAGAGCTTGGCCCAGTCGGGGGAGGCAAAGTTCTCCTGGAAAATCTCCTCACAGCGGGTGGTGGGCTGGGAGGCTTCATAGTTGACCAGCCAGCCCTCCAGCCAGTTGTTCAGGAAGAACAGACCGCCCAGGATGGCTGCCACCAGAACAAAATACACGGTGTAGAAAATCAGCGTAATGGTCCGGTTGGCCTTCTTCTTTTTCTTCTTTTTCTTTTTGGCGCCGGTCTTGGCAGGCACGTTCTGGGGAGCCTGCTTCTTGACGGGCTTCTGAACAGGAGCTTCAGGGACTTCAGGAACCTCGGATTTCTTAACAGGAGGGTCCTGGGGAACCTTGACCGGTTCCTGCTTCACAGGCGCTGCCTTGGCAGCTTCCTTCTTTTTGGCTTCAGCCTTCCGGGCAAGTGCTTCCTCAGTGTTCCGGGGCTGGGAAAATTTACCTTGATATGCCATTTCTTAGCCCTCCTCATTGGCGGGACGGACCATCCAGAAGTTGGGCATCCGTCTGGGTTCAGACTGCAGCAGGGAATAGCTGTTGATCATCACATACTCGCCGGGGTCACCGTAACGGCCCTGGGAGTCTAAGTACATCATAACGGAGGAAGAACCGCCGTCCATGTTGCAGGCGTTGACAGCGCCGTACTCCACCATGATATCGATGATATCCCGGTAGGTGCCGCCCAGGGAGCTGGCCTGACGGCCGTCAATGCACAGGAAGATCACGGAGCCGTCAGCTCTCTGGCCGATGGCGGTGCGGGGATTGTAGCCGGAGTTGGCGTTGTAGGCCTCCTGGTTGACGGTGCCGTTCATGATCAGCACGGGACCGAACTCGCAGCCGTCCCGGATGTTCAGTTCCTTGGCCTGCTCAGGGGTCATGGACTTGGCAACCACCAGAATATTGTCGAAGGTGAAGCCTGCGAAGCCTTCCTCGGGCACCCGCTCATGGTACTTATTGGATTTGACCTCGCCGTTTACCATCAGCAGACCTGCGGGGATGGAGCCCACGTAGGAATTGGCGGAGCCGTCATCGTTGAAGGCACCGGCGTTGATGGCGGCAATGGCGCCCTGATCCACGATCTCGTTGTGGATACGGGTGCCGGGGATATCCAGGGAGAAATCACCGTCGGTGGAGGTGGCCATGTAGATCTGGCTGGGATCCCGGATAAGCATGATGTAGGCATTGTAGGTCTCGCCCCGGTACTCTTCAATGCGGATACCGTCGGGGTAGTCCTTCCACTCGTCGGAGGCGGTCAGGGTGCTGTCCTTATTGATAATCACCTGGCTGGCGTCGGAGAATTCCTGCTCCAGGGCTGCGCCGGATTTATTGCGGATCTCAGCGACCTTCTCGTCACCCAGGAAGAGGCCGGGGACCCACTTGGTGGCGGAGGCTTCGGAAAGGGACATGGTCAGCACATCCCGGGCAGCCTCGGAGGGGCCGTTGAACACGGTGTTCATGATCATCACCAGGCCGCCTGCGGCCAGGAGCACAACGGTGAAGAGAAGCAGCAGGGTGCGGCGGAGGAACCGGCCAAAGGCACCGCTCTTTTTCTTCTTCTTTTTCTTCTTCCTGGGCTTTTCTGCCAGGACTTCTGCCTCGTTCAGGGACAGGACGGGTTCTTTCATTTTACTCATAATCAGTTACCTCGGGTCTATTTGTTTTTTTCGGGAGCAAAGACCCAGCGCTGCTGGATCGTAAAGCTGAGGATAAACAGGACGCACATCACCAGAATGTGAATCAGGGTCCGCAGACCGGCGGCCTCGGGGCCGACACCCAACAGGGTGTAGATGCCCAGATCCAGCAGCCACTGAATGAGCATCTGGGGCAGGGCCAGTGCATAGTACCGGGCCATGGCCTTTCCGGTGGGCACGTTGGTCCGGAACACCAGCTTCTTGTTCATGAAGAAGTTCAGCAGGGAGGACACGGCCCGGGCGCCTACGGTGGATACGGTGCTGAGCAGGGGATCCGTCAGCATGCCGCTTAAGCTTTTTGTCAGCACATACACACCGCCGGCATCCACCACGAAGCTGGCGATGGAGCTGGCCGTGTAGCGGAAGAAGTGGGCCAGGATCAGCTTGTAGATCCGCCAGGAGTCATGAAGCACCCGGAAGTGGGAGGACTTGTTCTCCTCGATGTACACGGTGCGGATCTTCACTTCGTCGAAGCTGAGACCGTTATCCTTCATGGCCAGCAGCATGTTGGTCTCATACTCGAACCGGTCACCCTCAATGGTGGAGAGAATCTCCAGCTGCCGTCTGGGAATGGCCCGCAGACCGGTCTGGGTGTCGGAGATGGTCATACCCACGAAGAGCTTGAAGATCAGGGAGGTGGTGTGGTTGCCGAAGCGGCTTCTGGGGGGCACATGGTCCAGGGTAAAGTCCCGGCAGCCCAGGACGATGTTTCCCGATTTCATCATCTGCTCCACGCAGCGCCTGGTGTCCTCGGGATGGTGCTGGTCATCACCGTCCACAGTGACCACGCCAACGCCCTCAGGCCGGTTGGCAAGGAAGTAACGGAAGGCGTTTTTCAGGGCAGCGCCCTTGCCCTTGTTAACCTCGTGGTGCAGCAGGTGGATTTCAGGATGGGCGGCAGCCAGATCGGTGAAATAGTGCAGATTTTCCTGCTTGGAGCCGTCGTTAACCAGAATGATATCGGTAAAACCGTATTCCAGCAGTCCATCCACAACCCGAATCAGCTTCTCATCCGGATCCAGGGAAGGCAGCACAACGGAAATTTTGGATAAATCCATAAGATAATCTCCTCTCTTTTGAGATTCAGATAGTAACAGCAATTTTACACAACCTACACTATATCACAAATTCCGGCATTTGCAAAGCATTTTCGATGAAAAAACCCGGAAATCTTCTGGAGATTTCCGGAAGCAGCTGCCCTGGGTTCCGACCTTGACAGGGGCGCGAAAGCTGTGATAAATTAGCAGGTAGAAACAGTTGAAAGGGGAATAAAAATGGATAAAATCCGCCATGATAAGCGCTTCTGGCTGGCGTTGGTGATCTTCAGTCTCACGGGCCAGGTGGCCTGGACCGTGGAGAATATGTACTTCAACGTATTCATCTACAAAATGTTCCATGCCTCCGCTTCCGATATTTCCCTGATGGTGGCGGCCTCCGCCGTGGCTGCCACGGTGACCACCCTGCTCATCGGTGCGTTGTCCGACAAGCTGGGCAAGCGGAAGATTTTCATCTGCGGCGGGTATATCGCCTGGGGCATCACCATCTGGGCTTTCTCCCTGGTGCGGCTGGATGTGATCGAAGGGCTGTTCCCCCATGCGGCTTCCGCTGCCGCTGTGGGTGTGAGCCTGACCATCATTTTGGACTGCATCATGACCTTCTTCGGCTCCTCTGCCAACGATGCCTGCTTCAACGCCTGGCTCACCGACGTGTCCGACGATACCAACCGGGGCAGCGTGGAGGGCATCAACGCCATGATGCCGCTGGTGTCCATTTTGGTGGTGTTCGGCGGCTTCATGAGCTTTGATCTGAACCTGGAGGAAAGCTGGGTCACCATCTTCCACATCATCGGCATCGTGGTCATTGCCATCGGCCTGCTGGGCTTCTTCCTGATCAAAGAGCCCAGGGTGCAGACCGAAGAAAATCAGAGCTATTTCGGCAACATTTTCTACGGCTTCCGGCCCTCCGTGGTAAAGGAGAATGTGAGCCTCTATCTGACTCTGGCGCTGCTGGCCCTGTATAATATCTCCATCCAGGTGTTCATGCCCTATCTGATCCTCTACTACACCGAGTGTCTGGGGATGGATAACTACGTGCTGATCTTCGCTCCGGCCATCCTGATCGCCGCCGTGTTCACCGGTCTTTACGGCAAGCGCTATGACCGGAAGGGCTTCCGGGCGGCCATCCTGCCCACCCTGGCGCTGCTGATGACGGGCTATATGGGCCTGTATTTCTTCCGTTCCACAGCCCCGGTTTTTGTGGCATCCCTCATCATGATGTGCGGCTTCCTGGGCACCGGCGCGGTGATCGGCGCCAAGGTCCGGACCCACACCCCGGAGAATAAGTCCGGCATGTTCCAGGGCCTGCGGATCTTCGCCCAGGTGCTGATCCCCGGTGTCATTGGTCCGGCCATCGGCGCGAAAATCCTGGAAAACGCCGCCACCATCGTGGGCGATGACGGCACCACTTCCTTTATTCCCAACGAAAATATCTTCTTAGGCGCGTTTGTAGCCATTTTAGCCGTATGGATCGTGCTGATCCCCCTGTTCCGCAGAAAGGAGAAATAATATGCTGCAGCAGCTTTGGACCAAAGAAGGCGAATTTTTAAAGAACAATCCTGATGTACAGCCCTGGGACTGCTATCCCCGGCCCCAGCTGAAGCGGGAGTCCTATGTGAACCTGAACGGTTGGTGGGAGTTCACCGCCGCCAGGGAAAACTGGCTTCCCAAGGAATACGATCTGAAAATCCGGGTGCCCTTCTGCCCGGAAGCACCCCTGTCCGGCATCCACGGCCATTTCCCGGAAGGCACGAATCTGTTTTACCGCCGGAAGCTGACCCTGCCCGAGGGCTTCAACCGGGGTAGGGTGATTCTGCACATCGGCGCCGCCGATCAGGTGGCGGATGTGTTTGTGAACGGTCAGGAGGTCTGCCACCACGAGGGCGGCTACGAAGCCTTCTCCTGCGACATCACCGATGCCCTGAAGGAAGAAAATGAGCTGGTGATCCGCTGCCGGGATGACCTGAAGAATCAGTCCTATCCCTACGGCAAGCAGGTACTGCCGGAAAAGCGGGGCGGCATGTGGTACACGCCGGTTTCCGGCATCTGGCAGACGGTTTGGCTGGAAAGTGTGCCTGAAACCTATGTAAAGAAGCTGAGCATTGAAAACCGGGGCTACAGCGTCAATATTTCTGTCGAACCCGCCCTCAGCGGCACCGTCACGGTGCCGGAGCTGGGCAGCTTTGAACTGATTGACGGCAAGGTAACCATCACCCCGGAGAATCCCAAACTCTGGAGCCCGGAGAATCCCTACCTCTATGCGTTCACTCTGGAAGCAGGGGAGGATGTTATCCGGTCCTACTTCGCCATCCGCTCTCTGGAAATCAAAAAGGTGGGGGACTATCCCCGGCTGTGCCTCAATGGCAAGCCCTATTTCTTCCACGGTCTGCTGGACCAGGGCTACTGGCCCGAGGGCATCCTCACTGCCCCGGCGCCGGAGAGCTATGGGGTGGATATTCTCGCCATGAAGAAGCTGGGCTTCAATACCCTGCGAAAGCACATCAAAGTGGAGCCGGAGGAATTTTACTACCAGTGCGATAAGCTGGGCATGATCGTCTGGCAGGACATGGTGAACAACTCTGACTATAACTTTATCCGGGACACCGGTCTGCCCACCGTGGGCATCCAGACCCTGCCGGACAAGCTGCTGCACCGGGATCAGCTGCACCGGACTTCCTTCCTGCTCAGCGCCGCCAAGGCGGTGACCCAGCTGTGCAGCCACCCCAGTGTCTGCTACTGGACCATCTTCAACGAAGCCTGGGGCCAGTTCGACAGCGACAGCGTCTATGAGACCTTCCGGGGCTGGGATGACACCCGATTCATCGATTCCACCTCCGGCTGGTTCCGCCGGAAAAAGACCGACGTGGACAGCCGCCATGTGTATTTTAAGAAGGTGGAGCTGAAAGCCGACGGCAAGAAGCCTCTGGTGCTGTCCGAGTTCGGCGGCAAGACCTACAAGGCTGAGGGCCATATCTTCAATCCCGAAAAGTCCTACGGCTACGGCGGCAGCGAAACCCTGGAGGCCCTGAATCAGCAGGTAGCGGCGCTCTATCTGGACGAGATCGTGCCCTGCATCCGAAACGGCCTCTGCGCTGCCATCTACACCCAGGTCAGCGATGTGGAGGATGAGATCAACGGCCTGCTGACCTATGACCGCCGGGTGGAAAAACTGAAGCCGGAAGTGATGCTTCCTGTGGCGGAGGCTCTGATGCGGGCCATGGAGGATTAAGGATGCGCTACAGATGGTATAGAATCAGACGATACATTTTCCCGGTGCTGACCTTTGCTCTGAATCTGGTGACAGCCCTGTTCTGGGTGGCCCTGCGGATCAACCACAGCGGCATCTCCAAGTTCCTGGGGGCGGACACCAATCCCAGCTTCCTGATCATGAATCTTCCACTGATGGTCACTGCCGCCGCCTGCCTTTGCTGCGCTCTGTCGCTCTGGGGCCTGGCATCCTGGGAACGGCGGAAATGGCCCGGTATCCTGAGCTTTATTCTCGGCCTGGTTTTTGCCGGAGCCGCGGTGGCAGTGGTGATCTTTGGTGCCAAGGACTATATCCGCTTCATCCTGCCCCATTTCTGGAAGAGCCTGGCTGCCGCGGGCTGCATCATCGTGTTTGCGCTGGTGCTGTATTTCCCCATCCGGGGGAAGAACTTCCTGAAAGCGCTGCTGGTAGGCGCGGTGATTCTGGCAGTGGTGGTTCTGGGCTACCAGCTGCGGCCCTGCGTCTTTACCTACGGTGCAGTGGTCTACGCAGTGGAGGATGATTACCAGATCGTGTTTTCCACCTCCGACAGCGCCATTGCCTGGGTGGAGATTGGCGGAGAGCGGTACTATGACCTCTACGCCGGTTCCATGAAGTCCATCGACCGGGTACACAAGATCGAGGTGCCCCAGGAGGTGCTGGACAGGGCGGAGGGCTACTCCATCCACGCAAAGCAGATGATCTACCGGGGTCCCTTCGGCGGCTATACCGGCCCGGAAATTTCCGAAAGGTATTCTTTCCGCCCGGTGGACCCCTCCGACGGACTGGATTATTTCGCCCTCAGCGATGTTCATGAGGCGGTGGATGCCGCGGCCTCCGCTGCGCAGGATAAATTCGACTTTATCGTTCTCATCGGCGATCTGGTTTCCATGGTGGAAACTGAGAAGGACGCCCAGCTGGCCAATGAACTGGCCCACAAGATCACTGCGGGACAGGCTCCGGTGATCTATGCCCGGGGCAACCACGAGATCAAGGGCGAATATGCCGAGGACCTGTGGAAATACGTGGGCGCCAAGGGGCAGGATTACTACTATTCCGTAACCCTGGGCGAAGAGATCTTCGCCGTGGTGCTGGACTTGGGTGAGGACCACGAGGACGACTGGTGGGAATACTACGGTACCGCCCAATTCGACCTGTACCGACAGGAGCAGACGGAATTCCTGAAAGAGATTCTGAAAGAGGGCGAATATGCGGACTACCGCTACCGGCTGGCCCTGTGCCATATCCCCATCCAGCATGTGGACGGCAAATTCGAGACCTTCAAGGAAGTCTGGACGAAGCTGCTTAACGAAATGGATATCGACCTGTGCCTGTCCGGCCACAAGCACAAGCTCTGGCCCTTTATCCCCGGCCAGGTGGAAGCCAATACCCCCCTCAACGACAAGGGGCATTACCTGACGGATTTCAATTTCCCCGGCTTCCTGGTGGGTCGGAGAAGCCTGACCGTTGAAGGGGACACCCAGGCCTTCGGCTATAATCAGTACACCGGCCTGCTGGTTCAGGTGGATCTGGCCAAGGGGATCCAGAAGGCATCCTATCAGAACTCCAACTGCGAGACCCTCACCGGTGAATATCCCTTTGCCGAAGGAGAATTCCGGCGGATCGAACTGGAGCTGAAGCGTCCGAAAAAATAAGTTGCAACCGCAGAGAAATTGCGGTAAAATAGGAAAAACACCGAAAGGAGGCACCCAAAATGCAGACGATTCCCCCGAAAGAGATCATGGACTATATTGCGGACCTGTTTAAGGGCTTCGCGGACCCTACCCGGGTGCATATCCTTTCTCTGCTGCTGGTCCATGGGGAACTGTGTGTCACGGACATAGCCGAAAAGGTGAACTTAAGCCAGAGCGCTATTTCCCACCAGCTGCGGATCCTGAAGCAGATGGATCTGATCAAATTCCGCCGGGAGGGCAAGAACATCTGGTACTCCCTGGCTGATGACCATGTGCGCACCATTTTGCAGATGGGTCTTGAGCATGTGATGCATGACTGAATCAAAACGCCCCGGCCAATCGGCCGGGGCGTTGTTGTCAGCAGAAGATAGAGAGGAAAATTATCGTTTATCGGCCGAACGCCGCCAACCCCTCTCCCGGGGAGAGGGTGCCCCCGAAGGGGGCGGGAGTGGAATGCGGGAGATAACCTGATTTGTGGTATATATAAAGGCTTGCTGAAAACCTACGTTTTTTACGTCTGTTTCTGCGTACCGCACCTAACATTTCTGCCCGCATTCCACTTCCGACCCGGCTAACGCCGGGCCACCTTCTCCCCGGGAGAAGGTTTATGTGGCGCTCCCGCGCAGTGCCACTTACTAAGATAAACGATAATTTAGCTCAGAAGCATAAAGAAGCAGCGGCTGCATTCGCAGCCGCCGCTGATTTTTTTACTGGGGACCAGCCACAACCTTATCATCCAGGGGGCAGTCGTAGCCCTCGGCGGCGGTGATGGCGAACTCGGCCTTTGCCTCGTTCAGCAGTTCGGGCTTTTCCATCAGATCGGCGCAGGCGGCGGCCAGGACCTTGGCGGCCAGCAGCATGCCCTTGTGAGCGATGCCGGACTTGCCCACGGCCACATTCTGCCAGGAATGGCCGGGAGAGCCGGAGGGCCAGGTGGCGGTGTTGAACTGGGCGGTGGGGGTCAGCCAGCTGACATCGCCCACGTCGGTGGAGCCGGGGGAGTAGGCATAGGAGGGGTGGTAGGGGAAGACGAAGTTGTTCAGGGGAGCGTGGCCGTCGTCCGTGTGCTCCTTGACGAACTTTTTAAGTGAGGGAATCTCCTCCGTCAGGGTGCCGGGCAGACCGTTGTCCACGAAGGTGGCCTTCAGCTGCTTGGCGAATACCACCTCGTCCTCGGTATATTCGGGCAGGGGAGCGGCGCTGAGATTATCGAACAGCAGCTTTTCCAGCACCTGGTTGCTCAGGGTGTCGGAGGTGCCGTCGATCTGCCGCCAGGTAACCTGGGTGTCAGTCATGAGCGCGGCGCCCTTTGCGATATTCTCCACCCGCTTCAGCAGCGCCTTGGCGTGGCGGACGGTGTCGCTTCTGACCATGTACACCAGCTTCGCGATGGGCTGCACCACATTGGGGCTGATGCCGCCGGCATCGGAGAAGGAGTAGTGGACGGATTCCTTGGACTTCATATGCTCCCGGAGGAAGTTGACGCCCACGTTCATCAGCTCCGCTGCGTCCAGGGCGGAGCGGCCGTTGTAGGGATCGCCGGCGGCGTGGGCGGCGATTCCGGTAAAGGTGTATTCCATCTGGATGCAGGCGGCGTTGGAGCCCACGGTGACCTCGTTGGTGTCCCCGGGGTGCCAGGTCAGGGCGGCATCCAGGTCCCGGAACTGGCCGTCCCGGGCCATGAAGGCCTTGCCGGCACAGCCCTCCTCACCGGGGCAGCCGTAGAATACCACGGTGCCGCTCAGCTCGCCGGCGGCGATGGCTTCCTTGACGGCGATGGCGGCGCCCAGGGAACCGGCACCCAGCAGGTGGTGGCCGCAGCCCTGACCGCAGCCGCCCTTAACAAGCTCCTGCTTCTCGGCGATGCCGGGAACCTGGCTCAGGCCGGAAAGGGCGTCATATTCGCCCAGGATTCCGATGACGGGGCTGCCGGAGCCGAAGCTGCCCTTGAAGGCGGTGGGAATGCCGCAGAGATTCTCCTCCACGGTAAAGCCCTGTTCGTTCAGGATCCGCACATAGGCGGCGGTGGACTTATATTCCAGCAGGGACAGCTCAGCGTATTCCCAGATCAGGTCACTGAGATCAGTGAGCAGGGGAGAATTGGCTTCGATGATGTCATAGAGTTTCTGCTTATCCATAGGATCACAACCTTTGATAATTATTTTAATGGGAAAATGTTTGCAAAATCAGCCGCCATAAGCAACGCAAAGGGCTCTATGGCGGCTGAAAAGTTACAGAACCTTCTTCAGGAAATCCTGCAGACGGGGATGCTTGGGGTTATGGAACACTTCGGCGGGGGTGCCCTGCTCCAGGATATTGCCGTCAGCGATGAACAGCACCCGGTCGGAGACCTCCTCGGCAAAGCGCATCTCGTGGGTGACGATGACGCAGGTCATGCCGGTCTTCACCAGCTCCTTGATAACGTCCAGAACTTCACCGACCATCTCGGGGTCCAGCGCGGAGGTGGGCTCGTCGAAGAGCATGACTTCCGGCTCCATGGCCATGGCCCGGACGATGGCCAGACGCTGCTTCTGACCGCCGGACAGGTTGTTGGGCATTTCGTCGTACTTGTCAAGCAGGCCGACACGGGCGAGCAGATCCTTGGCCATGGCGTTGGCATCAGCCTCGGACATGCCCTTCAGGAGCTTGGGGGCCAGGGTGATGTTCTCTGCCACAGTCAGGTGGGGGAACACATTGAACTGCTGGAACACCATGCCCATCTTCTGACGGTGGATGTCGATGTTCACGTTCTTATCGGTGATATCCTGGCCGTTGAAGAAGATCTGGCCCTGTTCGGGCTTCTCCAGCAGGTTCAGGCACCGCAGGAAGGTGGACTTGCCGCCGCCGGAGGGACCAATGATGGAGACGACCTCGCCCTTATGGATGGTCTCGTTGACGCCCACCAGAACATGCAGGTCGCCGAAGCTCTTATGCAGATCAACAGTTTTGATAATTTCCATTGTTTGCACCTCGTTACTTTGCTTTGTTCAGCTTCTTGTGCTTGCGGTAGCTGTTGGGATTTGCCATCTTCTTTTCGAACCGCTCCACGATCTTACTCAGGGGGAAGGTCATGCACAGGTAGATGATGGCGATGATGGTCATGGGCTCCAGGGTCAGCATGGTGGCGCCCTTGACGATCTGGTAGGAGGTCATCAGGTCACCCAGGAAGAAGGTGGAGGCCAGGGAGGTCTCCTTCAGCATCATGATGAACTCGTTGCCCAGGGCAGGCAGGATGTTGCGCACCGCCTGGGGCAGAATGATCTTCATCATGGTCTGCTTTTCGCTTAAACCAAGGCTTCTGGCAGCTTCCGCCTGGCCTTTATCCACGGCCTGGATGCCGGAGCGGATGACCTCGGAAACGTAGGCGGCGGAGTTGACGCACAGGGCGATGGACACCCACATGAACGGAGAGAGCTTCATGAAGGTAAAAACATTGGGCAACACGAAGTAGAACACATACAGCTGCAGCAGAATGGGGGTACCGCGGATCACTTCGATGTAGATGGAGATCAGGAAACGGATGATTTTGGACTTGGACATCTTAGCCATGGCAACCAGAGCGCCCAGAACGGTACCCAGGGCCACGGAGATGCAGGTGAGAATCAGGGTGTTTTTCAGACCCTCCAGCAGGAAAATATGCCAGTATTTGGTCCAGAGCTTGACCATATTGGGAAGAAACAGGCTGAAATCCATGAATGATGATTCCTTTCTATAAATCACTTAGGACCGGCAACCGTTTCGGCTGCCGGTCCGTGGTAAGTCGGTATGGAATTACTCGGTGATGGCGTTGCCCTCGTCGTCGTAGGAAACGTCGATACCGGCGGTGGACTTGGCATCCTCATACCACTTGTCGTAGTACTGCTCAGCCTTGGCCAGAATGTTGTTGACCAGCTCGGTCAGGGTGTCGTTGCCCTTCTGCATCAGGATCACGTTGCCGGTGTACTTCTCGTCCACGAAGAACTTGTAGCCGGACTTGGCGATCTCGGGGTTGGAGGCGATGATGGCCTCGCCGTTGCCGTCAGCCACAGCGATGCAGTCGAAATCGCCGTTCTTCAGCTGCAGGACGCCGGTGCCGATGTCGGTGAAGATCACCAGCTCACAGTCGGGCAGCTGCTCGGTGGTCAGGGACTGCTGCAGGGAGGCGTTCTGTGCACCAATCTTGGCGCCCTTCAGGCCCTCGGCAGTGGCGAACTTGTCGCCGTTGGAGGCCAGGGTGATCAGGATCTGCTCATCCTCGTTGTCACCGGCATGGTAGTAGTCGGACATGTTGTAGTTCTGCTCACGCTCTTCGGTCCAGCTGAAACCGGAGACGGACATATCCACGGTGCCGGCGTAAACAGCGGTCTGGCAGGCGTCGAAGCTCATGGGCATGATGACCAGCTCCAGGCCCAGCTCCTCAGCGATGAACTTGGACAGGGTCACGTCGAAGCCCACATACATATCCTGACCCTCCTTGGTGGGGTCAACGAACTCCATGGGAGCGAAGTCGGGGGACAGGGCCACAGTCAGCTTGCCCTCGGTAACGGTCTTCAGCTCGTCGCCATTGCCGGAACCGGCGCCGCAGGCAGCCAGGGACAGCATAATGGTCAGAGCCATCAGCATTGCGATAAACTTTTTCATAATAAACTCTCCTAATCTCAAATATTGAATTCCCGGGGTCAGCGGGAAAGAAGAATGAATGCATTATAACCTGATTTTTATTCATCGTCAATTGGTTAAACATACAATCATGCATTCAAATTACTTCCAGAACTGGGTAAGACTGCACAAAAGTGCGTGAAAATGCATAAAAATAACGGATGAACGTATTCTGTACGTGGAAATAGAATGCATAAATATGCATAATATACATGAAAATGCGAATAATGCCCGGGAACTGTCGGGAAGAACTGCCGTTTCTGCCAAATGTGAACAAATCTTGACGAAGGTAAGGTTCTTCTGTATAATGAATCCGGATATTGCAGTCTGCAATACATTAATAATAAGGAAGGATGTGCTGAATTTGAAGATCAGCGTAAAAACCCTCCCCTATGAACAGGCTATGGCGTTGCCCCGGCCGGAGCATAAAGACCCCAAAAAGATCAGCCTCTTCTGGAGGAACCTGATCCAGGGCCTCACCTGGTTCGGTATGGCCGGTACCAAATTTGAATACGAGACGGAGCGCATGGAGCTGCTGCCCAAGGATCAGCCCTGCCTGATCCTGATGAACCACTCCTGCTTCCTGGATATGCAGATTGTCCACCGGATCCTGTACCCCCGGCATTTTTCCATCATCGCCACCTCCGACTCCTTCGTGGGTCTGGGCGGCCTGATGAATTGGGTCATGCGGCAGATCGGCTGTATTCCCACCCAGAAATTCGTTACGGATCTGACCCTGATCCGGGATATGCAGTACTGCTTCAAGGAACTGAAAACCAGCGTGCTGATGTATCCGGAAGCCAGCTACTCCTTCGACGGCACCTGTACGCCCCTGCCCCGGAAGATGGGCGTTATTTTAAAGAAGCTGGATGTGCCGGTGGTGATGATCGAGTCCTTCGGCGCCTTCTCCCGTAATCCTTTGTATAATGAACTGCAGGTCCGCAAGGGTGTGAAGGTCACCGCCAAGGCTACGCTGCTCTACACCCGGGAAGAGATCAAGGAAAAGAGCGTGCAGGAGCTTTCCGACGGTCTGGACGCCGCCTTCGGCTTCGACCATTTCAGATGGCAGAAAGAAAACGGCATTGAGATCCACGATGATTTCCGGGCTGACGGCCTGAACCGTATACTATATAAATGTCCCCACTGCGGCGCGGAGGGAAAAATGGAGGGCAGGGGAGTGCACCTGACCTGCCATGGCTGCGGCAAGAAGTGGGAACTGACGCCCCTGGGCGAGATGCGGGCACTGGAAGGGGAAACGGAGTTTTCCCACATCCCGGACTGGTATGCCTGGGAGCGGGAGCAGGTCCGGCAGGAGATCCTGGACGGCACCTATCGGCTGGATCTGGATGTGGACATCGGCATGCTGGTGGATATCAAGCATATTTATATGGTAGGCCAGGGCCATCTGACCCACGACCCGGCGGAGGGCTTCACCCTCACCGGCTGTGATGGAAAGCTCAATTACACCCAGAAGCCCCAGGCCTGCTACGGCCTGTATGCCGACTACTACTGGTACGAAATCGCGGATATGATCTGCATCGGCAACAATGATGTGCTTTACTACTGCTTCCCCAAGAACGCAGGTGACGTGGTCGCCAAGACCCGGCTGGCCGCGGAGGAAATGTACAAATTGTACAAGGGAAGAAAAGCAAGGTCCCCCGGCAAGGTGGTTGCGGGCGCAACGAACGAAATGTAAAAACGGAAAAGTATGCCCACAGAGGACAAAATAGTTATAAAATAGTTTGGAAACGATACAAAAAACGCCCCTTTCGTCCATTTGCACAAAAAATCAATCTTAATAAAGTCTTAACTATAGAAAATCATGAAAAACCAAAAAATATTTGACATCCCATGGCTAACAGGATAAAATATATACAAATTTATTCGTGAAATGTGATACAAAACGTTGAAAACTTCATGAGTAAATAAATTTAAAAGGAGGAAAAGAAATGAAGAAGCTGTTTGCGCTGCTGCTGGTTCTGGCTATGGTCCTGTCCATGGCTGCCTGCGGCAACTCCAACAACGAAGAGACTCAGCAGCCTGAGGGCACCACCGCCCCTGTCGCTGAAGTCGTCACTCCCACCGGTCCTGTGTACGAGTATACCTTCCATACCAGCATGACCGCTCTGGGTAACAACTGGAACCCCCACGCTTGGGAAATGTCCAACGAGGACACCATGATGAGCTACGTGCTGGCTCCTCTGGCTACCATGTCCATCGAGGACTCCATCAATGGTGTTTATCAGTGGATCTACGTCGCTGCTGACTCCGTCACCGACGTCACCGCTGAGCACAAGGACGACCTGACCAAGTACAACGTCACTCTGCCCGAGGGCCAGACTGCCGAAGAGACTGAGAAGGGCTTCGTCTTCGAGATCAAGCTGAACCCCGACATGAAGTGGGAGAACGGCGATGTCATCAACGCCGATTCCTACATCTACTCCATGAAGGCTCTGCTGGATCCTGCCATGAAGAACTACCGTGCCAACCTGTACATCGCTGGTGAGTCCGCCGTTGCCGGTGGCTACGAGTACTACTACTCCACCGACGAGGGTATGTACGTTCCCTACACCGATGTCTACGCTTCCCTGGCTGACGCTACCGCTGCCGGCGAAGTCTTCATCAACTGCTGGGATTTCTGGGGCGCTAAGGGCTACATCGATGCCGACGGCAACGAGGCTCCTCAGTACGTTTCCATTACCGACGAAGTTGCTTACTCCGCTGACGGCAAGGGCAACGACGAGTTCTCCGGCAAGTCCCTGTACGAGGGCTACGCTGCTAACCTGGAAGTTGGCGGCGGCTACGAGACCTACGCTGTTGTTTTCAAGGCCAACGAGGCTTTCGGCGCCACCTATGACCAGGTCGGCTGCTACAAGGTTGATGAGTACACCATCCGCTACGTCACCAAGACCGCTCTGGACATCAACTACTTCCTGACTTCCTGCGCTTCCAACTGGCTGGTCCACGAGGGCCTGTACGAGGCTGGTAAGGATACCTCCGGTACCCTGGTCACCACCAACTACTGCACCTCCAAGGAGACCACCATGTCCTGCGGTCCCTACCGCATCGAGTCCCTGCAGCCCGGCAAGCAGCTGGTCTACGTCAAGAACGAGAACTACTACCTGTTCTCCCAGGACGAGTCCGGCCGTTACGTCGGCTACACCGAGTACCTGGTTGACGGCGAGTCCGTCGAGGCTTACCAGGCTGACCGCGTTGTGTACGACGTCATGGACGTTGACGCAACCAAGCAGGCCTTCCTGAAGGGCCAGCTGTCCGAGTGGACCCCCACTGCTGACGACATGGTCACCTACGCTACCTCCGACCAGATGTACAAGGCTCCCGAGACCTTCACCATGTCCTTCTTCTTCTGCACCGGTCTGGACTACCTGAAGGAAATGGATAACTCCAAGGGCAACACCAACTCCGTGGTTCTGTCCAACGTCAACTTCCGCCGCGCAATGTCCCTGGCCATTGACCGTAACGAGTGGGTCGGCGCCACCGAAGGCTTCATTCCCGCATTCTCCATGCTGAACAGCCTGTACTACTACGACGCTTACAACGATCCCACCTCCTCCTACCGTAATTCCGATCCTGCTAAGCAGGCTATCGTGAACTTCTACGGTGTTGAGTACGGCGAGGGCACTCCCTACGCCGACCTGGATGCCGCTCACGACTCCATCAACGGCTACAACCTGACCGAGGCTCAGAACCTGATGAAGCAGGCTTGCGACGAGCTGGTCGCTGAGGGTCTGTACACCGCCGGCGAGCCCATCCACATCCGTATCGGCTGGGCAAAGGGCGCTCTGGGCTCCCCCGACAACCAGCAGGCTGCTCTGATCGAGAAGTACATCAACGCAGCTATGGAAGGCTCCGGCTTCGGCGCTCTGACCCTGGAGCCCATCGGCAACATCAATGACCGTTACGGCGACGTTGCCAACGGCGAGTACGCCATCGGCTACGGTGCATGGGGCGGCGCTGCCTTCTATCCCTTCCGTAACTTCCAGGTCTACTGCGATCCCGATCAGTACGCCATCCACGAGGCTGGCTGCTGGGATCCCTCCCAGGTTACTCTGACCCTGAACGTTGAGGGTGAGGAAGTCACCAAGACCTGGCAGGATTGGTCCGGCTGCATGGTCGGCTCCGGCGACATGGCTAACAAGTCCTTCGAGACCAAGCTGCAGATCCTGGCTGCCATGGAGGAGAACTACATGAACTTCTTCTACCGTATCCCCCTGGCATCCTCCACTGTTCCCTTCCTGATGTCCTATCAGTGTGATCAGTACACCCAGGATTACAACATCATGTACGGCTTCGGCGGCATCGAGCTGGTTCACTTCAACTACACCGATGCTGAGTGGGAAGCTTACGTTGCTGAGCAGGGTGGCACTCTGAGCTACGAATAATTCTTGGCTCACATTCTCTAACAGCGAACCCCAAATGAAAGGCCAGGGGGGGCATAAGCCCCTCCTGGCTTTGAGCCACTTTTTGGCTAACTTCTTATTTTTTGCTACTGTTTTTCGCTATGGACTTGCCCCCGGCGAACAATTCTGTAGCGAAGAACAGCAGCGCCTCAACAAACGAGATTTCTCTGAAAATAAACGCAAAGGAGAAAAAAGCTTATGAAAATGGCAAAGTACACTGCGAAGCGTATTGTACTGATGTTCTTTACTCTGTTTGTCATCTCTACGATCTGCTTTGTACTGATCCGCATCCTGCCCCGTGAGCTGCCGCAGGATAAGAACCTGGCTCAGGTCATCGCCGCACGCTGGGACGCCCTGGGCTACAACGAGCCCCTTCTTGTTCAGTTCTGGATCTATCTGAAGAATATCTTCACCGAGTGGGACTGGGGTACCTCCTGGTATATCCAGTTCCGTGAGCCCGCGTGGGATCTGCTGACCGGCCGTCTGCTGCCCACCGTCATGGTCAACTTCTACTCCCTGCTGATCTCCATTCCCGTGGGCATCCTGCTGGGCATCTATGCCGCTATCAAGAAGAACAAGTGGCAGGACTCCCTGATCAGTACCTCTGTTATGATCTTTGTCTCCGTTCCCTCTTATGTTTATGCTTTCCTGGTGCAGTACTTCCTGTACTTTAAGCTGGGCTGGCTGCCTCTGCAGGTCTACTCCCTGGCAGATGCCGGCGGCTCCTGGTTCACCTGGAAGATGTTCTACTCCATGATCGCCCCCATCCTGGCACTGTCCTTCGGTACCATCGCCGGCATGTGCCGTTTCACCCGTGCCGAGCTGACGGAGACCCTGACCTCCGACTATATGCTGCTGGCCCGGACCAAGGGTCTGACCCGTGCCCAGGCCACCTCCCGTCACGCACTGAAGAACGCCATGGTGCCCATCCTGCCCATGATCATCTCTCAGTTCATCGGTATTCTGGGCGGCTCCTTCGTTATCGAGAAGATCTTCGCCATCCCCGGCGTCGGTCAGCTGTATCTGCAGTCCATCACCCTGTTTGACTATGACGTGTTTATGGTCGACTGTGTGTTCTACGTCTTCATCGGTCTGCTGGCAGGCATTGTGGTCGACCTGAGCTACGGCTTTATCGATCCCCGTATCAGAATGGGAGAGTGATATTATGGCAGAAAAGAATTATAATCATATTCCCACGGATAAGTTCACCTTTGTCAACGAGGGTGAGCGGCTGACTGACCAGAAGTTTGACGACAAGCCCGTCAGCTATTTCAAGGATGCCTGGATCCGCTTCCGCAAGTCCAAGGCTTCCGTCGTGGCTACCGTGATCATTGTGTGCATCATCCTGTACGCATTCCTGGCTCCTCTGCTGATCACCAGCCACGAGTCCACCTTCATGGTTAACATGTACGCCAAGAAGCCCTCCCGTGTTGCTTCTCTTCGTGAGTTTGGCATTATGGACGGCGGTGTTGACCGCGACTTCTCCGAAAAGGGCCTGGTCAAGGCTGTTGCTATGGGCATCGGTGCTGAGGACTGGGACGGCAGAGGCGTTTCTCTGGAAGAGGGTCTGGCAAGCGAATACCAGCCCATGCTGGAGATTGGCGAGCCCAAGACCGTCATCGGCCCCGGCAAGAAGGAGTCCAAGTCCTTCTCCGGCCGTATCGACTCTTACCTGGAAGTCGGCTTCTTCTACCGCTCCATCAAGCAGGATGAGCTGCAGAACATTCTGGACTGGGAAGCCGAGACCGGCAAGAAGGTCCTGTATCCCCTGATCGAGAACAACAAGTGGTGCATGGACAACCAGGATGCCAACTACTGGTACAAGTCCAACAAGGGTACTCCCGTTGTGACCGATGAAAACGGCAAGGCCAAGACTATCGAGTATGGCGAAGGCATGATGCTGGAGGACAACTACAAGCGTGATGCCAACGGTGATCCCATCTACTGGGAGTACACCGGCGGCGGCACCTTCGAAACCGCTCAGCTGAAGGTTCGTGTTCTGTACTACAACTACTATCAGTACCTGTACGGCTCCACCCCCGACTATATCATGGGCACCGACTCCCAGGGCTATGACTTGGCCCTGCGTATCGCCGGCGGCATTAAGCTGTCCCTGCTGGTCGCTGTGTTCGTCTGTGTGATCAACTTCGTTCTGGGCTCCATCTACGGCGCCATCGAAGGCTACTACGGCGGCACCGTGGATATCGTCATGGAGCGTATCTCCGATATTCTGTGGAACGTTCCCTTCATCGTTGTGGCAACTCTGTTCCAGATCCATCTGTCGCAGAAATTGGGCGCAATTCCCTGCCTGCTGTTTGCCTACGTGGTCACCGGCTGGATCAGCACCGCAAGCCGTGTGCGTACCCAGTTCTACCGCTTCAAGACCCAGGAATACGTCATGGCAGCCCGGACCCTGGGCGCCCGGGACAGCAGAATCATCTGGAAGCACATCTTCCCCAACTCTCTGGGTACCATCATCACCTCTTCCGCTCTGGCCATCCCCAGCACCATGCTCTCTGAGTCCATGCTGTCCTTCCTGGGCATCGTGAAGCTGGGCACCGCTGAGTCCACCTCTCTGGGCACTCTGCTGGCCGACGCAAGCGGTATCTGGACCAACTACCCCCATCTGATGATTTACCCCGCAATCGTGATCAGCCTGCTGATGATCTGCTTCAACCTGTTCGGTAACGGCCTGCGGGATGCATTCAACCCCGCACTGCGCGGCGTGGAGGAATAATTATGGATAAGATTTTGGAAGTTAAAAATTTAAAAATCTCTTTCCGTACCTCTGGCGGTACTGTGAAGGCTGTCCGCAATATCTCCTTTGACCTGGAGCGGGGCAGAACCGTCGCCATCGTCGGCGAGTCCGGTTCCGGTAAGTCCGTAACCTCCAAGGCCATTCTGGGCATCCTGGCCGGTAACTCCATCATCGAGGGCGGCGAGATCCTCTACGACGGCAAGGACCTGCTGAAGATCACGGAAGAGGAAATGTGCAAGATCCGTGGTGATAAGATCTCCATGATCTTCCAGGACCCCCTGTCTTCCCTGAACCCCATCGTTAAGATCGGCAAGCAGATCACCGAGGCTATGCTGCTGAAGAACAAGACCAGCCGCCGTGAGGCCAAGGCTGAGTTTGATGCGCTGCTGGGCCTGCTGCAGAAGTTTATGGTTCAGGCCAATGGCAACGAAGCCCAGGTGAAGGCTCTGTGCGATACCTTCAAGAAGTTCTCCCTGGAAGCCAACAAGCTGGAGAACACCTATAATAACGCCCATTCTAATGCCCTGGCCATGATGGAATCCATCGAAGATGTTACCTTCCGTCTGGACAAGAAGCAGAAGCTGGATGTTAAGGCTGAGCTGCGGGGCTATCTGAAGAATATCAAGAACCTGAACTCTCCCTTCCTGACCAATAACTTTACTGACCGCCTTGCCGCTGTTTCCAAGCAGCTGGAGGCTGTCGTGAGCAGCTATGATTCCAAGACCGAGGGCCTGACCCCCGAGCTGGAGTCTGTGCTGAACACTGCCCGGGACCTGATGAAGGAGATGGTTGAGCAGGACCGTCCCGATTTCTTCGAGATCGGCTTCTATGCCCTCAAGAATCCCGAGACCAATATCTACAGCATGCCTGTTGCTGAGCTGAACGCTATGAGCCGGAAGTATCTGGAAGAGAATTTCATGACTGAGTTCATGGCCATCCAGAAGAAGGGCGTCGAGAACTCTTTCCAGACTGCTCTGGAAAAGAAGAAGAATGTCCTGGGCGAGCTGGAAAAGGCTGTTCCTTACTTCCAGGCTGACTTTGAGAAGAAGGCTGCTCTGGCTTACGCAGAATCCCTGGCCAAGCTGGTTGAGGATTCCATTGATCCGCTGGAGATCAACAAGGACTCCCTGGCATATACCTTCCGCAGCAGACTGGTCAGCGGAATTGAAAAGTACTTCTATTATATGAAGAACAACCCCAAGGAGGAGGCACGCTTCGCCCGTCAGTCCAAGAAGCGTGAAGCTCTGATCGCCCGAGGTAAGAACGTTGACTGGAAGGTCGTTCCCAAGATGGTCTTTGATCTGGACGAGCTGAAGAATGAACTGGTCAAGGTTATTACCGGCCTGAAGTCCCGCTACGAAGGCTACATTGCCGATGCTGCCAACGTGGATTATCACGAGCGCTGTGTTGCCATTATCGAAAGCCTGAAGGACAAGTCTTCTAAGGCTGTTTACAAGGTCACTCCCGCCATGGCTAAGGAGAAGGCCATCAAGCTGATGGAAGAGGTCGGTATTGCCGAACCCCGTATGCGTTACAATCAGTATCCCTTCGAGTTCTCCGGCGGTATGCGTCAGCGTATTGTTATCGCGATTGCTCTGTCCGCCGACCCCGAGATCCTGATCTGTGACGAGCCTACCACTGCTCTGGACGTGACCATCCAGGCTCAGATCCTGGAGCTGATCAACCGTCTGAAGGCAGAGCGCAACCTGTCTGTTATCTTCATCACCCATGACCTGGGTGTTGTGGCAAACATGGCAGACGACATTGCCGTTATGTACGCCGGCAAGATCGTGGAATACGGCACTGCTGACGACATCTTCTACGATCCCCGCCACCCCTATACCTGGGCGCTGCTGTCCTCCATGCCTGACCTGGATACCAAGGAAAAGCTGGATGCCATCCCCGGTACTCCCCCGAACATGATCTATCCTCCCGTTGGCGATGCCTTTGCTGCCCGTAACAAGTACGCAATGAAGATCGACTTTGAGGAGCAGCCCCCCATGTTCGAAATCTCCGAGACCCACAGGGCCGCAACCTGGCTGCTGCATCCCGATGCACCCAAGGTTGAGATCCCCAAGATTATTACCGACCGTATTGCAAGAATGAAGCAGAAGGCAGGAGGTGCACAGAATGGCTAATGTGAATGAGAGAGAGACTCTGCTGAAGGTTGAGCATCTGTGCCAGTATTTCGGCCCCACCAAGGCCGTCGACGATGTCAGCTTCGAGATCAAGAAGGGTGAAGTTTTCGGCCTGGTCGGCGAGTCCGGCTGCGGCAAGACCACCACTGGCCGTTCCATCATTAAGATCTATGACATCACCTCCGGCAGCATCTACTTCAAGGGTCAGCGCATCTGCGCCGGCACCAAGGCTTACAAGGACGAGATCAAGCAGATTAAGTCCGAGATCAAGGAAATCAAGGCTTCCGGCGCTGCCGATGCTTCCGAGAAGATCGCCCAGGGCGAGGCCCGGATCGCAGAGCTGAAGAAGGAGATTGAGAAGGCAAAGTTCGATCACAAGTATTCCGACAGAGAGTACGCCAAGACTCTGCAGAAGAAGAACGAAGAAGAGTACCAGGCTAAGCTGGCTGCCGCTTCCGGTGATGCCGAGAAGCAGGCTCAGCTGCAGAAGGAATTTAAGGATCAGCAGCGGATCGCCAAGCGCACCAAGCTGATTACCCAGATCCAGATGATCTTCCAGGATCCCATCGCTTCTCTGAATCCCCGTATGACCGTTAAGGAGATCATTGCCGAGGGCCTGGTTATCAACGGCATCAAGGATCAGGCTTATATTGATGAGAAGGTCTTTGAAATTCTGGAACTGGTTGGCCTGGTTCGGGAGCATGCGGGCCGTTATCCCCATGAGTTCTCCGGCGGTCAGCGTCAGCGTATCGGCATCGCCCGTGCGGTCATCATGCGCCCCGACCTGCTGATTGCCGACGAGCCCATTTCCGCTCTGGACGTTTCCATCCAGGCTCAGGTCATCAACCTGCTCAATGAGCTCCGGGACACCCTGGATCTGACCATCCTGTTCATTGCCCATGACCTGTCCGTGGTTAAGTACTTCTCCGACCGTATCGGTGTTATGTACTTCGGTAAGATGGTGGAACTGGCTTCCTCTGATGAGCTGTTTGAGCACCCCCTGCATCCCTATACCCGCAGCCTGCTTTCCGCCATTCCTTTGCCTGATCCCCACTCTGAGAAGAATCGCCAGAGAATCACCTACAACTCTCTGGCTGAGCATGACTACTCTGTGGACAAGCCCACCCTGCGTGAGATCAAGCCCGGCCACTTTGTCTACTGCAATGATGCAGAGGAGGCAAAGTACAAGAAGGAGCTGGGTCTGTGAGAACCCCTCTTTCCAAGGCGCTGATCAAGTATGGTATTTCAATGGGTATCAGCCTTGTACTTGCGTTTGCTTTTGTGTATATGCGTGTGGATTTTACCAATCCCTCAGCCACGGAACAGGTTGACTTGTATTTGATCCTGTGTGATGCGTTTACAATTCCCGGCCTGCTGTTTCTGATGCTTGGGTGTATGATGACCCTGAGCAGCCAGGGTGCTCTGGATGGTGTGACGTATGTACTGAAAAACGCGGTTCGAATGCTGATCCCCGGTATGGCGCTGAAAATGGAACGTTACTATGAGTACGTGGAGTACAAGCGGGCCAATCGTGCAAAGGGCTATGGTTTCCTGTATGTGACCGGCCTGGTATGTATGGGTTTTGCGCTGATCTTCATGATTCTGTTCTACAGCCTCTATCAAAAATAAAAGAAAGCGTGCTCCGGCAACGGAGCACGCTTTTTTCTCTGCAGAATTTTGGGTTGAAACGGGCAGCATTATGTGGTATAAATGTAAAATATAGACGAAAAATGACTTTTCAGTGAGGTGACCATACGTGGAGTTTTCCAATTTGCTGTTTCTATATTTACTGTTACCTGCAGTGCTTCTGATCTACTTTCTGATGCGGGATATGAATCGGAAAAATCTGGCGCTGACTATAATCAGTCTTGTGTTCTATTCCATGGGACAGCCCGTTTATATGGTATTGATGGTGGGACTGAGCTATCTGAACTACAGATTTGCTCTCCGGATCAATTCTGAGGAACGAAGCAGCCTTCTGATTCCTGTAGCGGTTAACATTGCGGTGCTTGCAGTGTTCAAGTATTTGGATTTTTTCCTCAGCACCATCGGCCTGGGTGTGGATGGCGGATTGCTGTTGGGCGGTCTGAAAGCGCTGATTAAGGCGCTCAACGGAATCGGGTTCAGCTTTCGGGAACCCACAACTGTCCTGCCCATTGGTATTTCCTTCTATGCTTTCTCCGCAATTTCCTATCTGGTTGATGTTTACAACCGTAAAATTGATCCGGAAGAAAAATTCAGAAATTTGCTTCTGTACTTCATGATGTTCCCCAAACTGCTCCAGGGCCCCATTGTTCGTTATGAACAGATCGTGGATCAGCTTGAGGTCCGGAAGCATCATCCCCGGGCCATGTTTGAGGGTATGCAGCGGTTTTTCTTTGGCCTGGCCAAGAAGGTGCTGCTTGCCGATTACTGTGGCAAAATTCTCGCTGAGCTGAATTCCGGCGGTGCGGATACCACCCTGGTGGGTGTCTGGTTTGCTGCGGTTCTCTTTATGTTCCAGATCTACTATGATTTCTCCGGCTACTCCGATATGGCTATCGGTCTTGGCAAAATTTTTGGATTCCGGTATTGCGAGAACTTTGACCGTCCCTACCTGTCCCTGTCCATTACCGAATTCTGGCGCCGCTGGCACATGAGCCTGGGCAGTTTCTTCCGGGATTATGTGTACATCCCCTTGGGTGGCAACCGGATGGGCAAACCCCGTCAGGTTTTCAATATGTTTGTGGTCTGGACCCTCACTGGCCTGTGGCACGGTGCCAGCTGGAACTTTGTCATCTGGGGCCTGTACTTCTTTGTGATCCTGGTGGTGGAAAAGCACTACATGTCCACCCTGGAGGCACTTCCTGACTGGGTCTGCCGCTGCATCACCCTGTGGCTGGTGCTGGTGGGCTGGATCATCTTCTCTCATGAGAACTTTACCGACCTGCAGGCTGCGTTTGCTGCCATGCTGGGCTTCGGCGGTTTTGGTGCCCCTGGTCTGGGTACCCGGATCCTGAACAGTCTGCCCCTGTTGCTGGTTTGCTTCATCGGCTGTACTCCTGCCCCTGTTTACGCAAAACAGATTTTCAGCGGTATTTGCGGTATGGGACGCCGTCGGGAGAAGCCCAATCAGATTACGTCCCTGCGGATTGTCCATCTGGTTGTTTCTGTGCTCGTCATGTGCCTGCTTCTGTGGCTGTGTACCATTTCTCTGGTGGGTTCCACCAGCGCCCCGTCCATCTATGGCAATTTCTAAGGAGGTGCCCGGATGAAAAAAATCTACAATATTCTGTGCGGGTTGCTCCTTCTGCTCCTGCTGTCCGTAGGTGTGGTGTCCCTGTTTGACAAGGACCCTACCTTCTCCCAGTCAGAAAACCGAAATTTGAAGAGTTTTCCCAAGATCACCCTGTCCAGTCTCATCGACGGCAGCTTTACCACTGCCCTTCAGGAGTACTACGCCGATACCTTCCCCGGCCGTGAGAACCTGATGGAAAACAATAAGCGGCTCAATGCTTTCTACTATTTCAGCGGCCTTTCCGGTGAGGGTGACGCTTCTCTTGTCATCAACTTCGATTCCAACGCGGCGCAGCATGGTCAGGCACTGCAGAATCCGGAGGCCACCGACCCCAGTGCCGACACTTCGCCTGCGGATTCCACCTCGCCCTCGGAGGAGAAGATCCCGGAGATCACCGAACCCAGCGCCAAAACGGAGCAGTTGGGCAACTTGATCCTGGTGGGGGACCGGGCCATGGATATTCCCGTGGCCAACGGTGAGCAGATCCGCTCCTACGCTGCCGCGGTAAATGCTCTGGCCGCGCTCCTTGGCAGTGATGTGCAGACCATCAGTATGCCCGTACCCAATGCCGCCGCTTTCTATGCCAGCGAAGAGTACCGTACCGGTGCCCGGGATCAGAAGGCTATGTTCGATCTGGTTCGGGATGAGCTGGATGCCAATGTCAAGTTTGTCGATGCCTACACCACGCTGGCACGGCATATGGATGAGTACCTCTATTTCCGTACGGATCACCACTGGACCCATCTGGGTGCCTATTATGCCTACACAGCCTTGTGTGACGCAGTGGGCTTTACTGCCGAGCCCCGCAGCAAATTCGATACAGGCTCCCATGAGAGTTTTGTGGGCTCCATGTATACCTATCTGGCAAACTATCCCCAGAGTTCTGTCCTGAAGAACAATCCGGATACGCTGGATTACTGGAAGCCCTACGCCAACTGCGAAACCTACTATTATTCCAACACGAATCTGACCAATGGCGTGCTGATGGGCACCATCTGTCGGGTCAATGAACAGGAATCCAACAAGTATCTGACCTTTATGGGCGGCGACCACAATGTGACCGTTGTCACCACCGACAGCCAGGGCCCCACCATTCTGGTGATCAAGGAATCCTACGGCAATGCCCTGATCTCCTGGCTTACCAGCCACTATTCCAAGATCATCCTGATCGATCCCCGCGAATATTTCAGTGACAACAATGATATCGATCTGAAGGCTTTTGCGGATGCCCAGGGTGTGGACCAGTGCCTGGTGATCAACTATCCCATGATGCTCAATTCCGAGAACTACATTACGCTGCTGGAACGACTGGCAAAATAAAACGTGAAAAATCCCCGATGTGGTTGACCAGACCGCATCGGGGATTTTTCGAGAGAAAAAGAGAGGTAAGAAAATGAAAAAGAAAGAAAACAATTTATTTATCTATATTATAACCTGTTACTTTTAAAAAATAAGGGTAAGTTTATTAAAAAAGTATGAAGCGGAGAAAAACAAGGCTATGCGTTTTGTGCAGGATGCACAGTTGTAAACAATTTGTTGCAGCCCTTGACTTTTGGGAAAAATAGAGTATGATAAAGGCAAATAATTTAGCACTCTAGAAGGAAGAGTGCTAAAAGACGAAAGGAAGGATTGCTGTGAATTTTAACAATTACACCCAGAAGTCTCTGGAAGCTGTGCAGTGGGCACAGAAGACCGCGATCCAGAACGGTCATCAGCAGCTGGAGCAGGTGCATCTGATGCTGGCGCTGCTGCGGCAGGAGGGAGGACTGACTCCTCAGCTCCTGCGGAAAATGGAAGTGAGCGTGGAGAGCCTGGAGGCTGCCGCCAATCAGCTGCTGCGGAAGATTCCCTCAGTCTCCGGCAGCCGGGATATGGACCGGTTCTATGTAACCGCTGACTGCGACGCCGTCTTTACAGCGGCGGAAGAGCAGGCTCAGCAGATGAAGGACGAGTATGTTTCCGTGGAGCACCTGTTCCTGGGTCTGCTGGATGCGGCTCGAGGCAGTGTGAAGGATTTGTTTGAAACCTATAGAATCACCAAGGAAAATGTCCTGAAGGCCTTGCAGAGCATTCGGGGTAACCAGCGGGTCACCACTGACAGCCCCGAGGGCACCTATGAAGCCCTGGAAAAATACGGCACGGACCTGGTCAAGCGTGCCCGGGAGCAGAAGCAGGATCCGGTCATCGGCCGGGATGAGGAGATCCGGAATGTGATCCGGATCCTGTCCCGAAAGACCAAGAACAATCCCGTCCTCATCGGTGAGCCCGGCGTGGGCAAGACCGCCATCGCCGAGGGCCTGGCCCAGCGGATCGTGAAGAAGGACGTGCCCAAGTCCCTGCTGGACAAGACCATTTTCTCTCTGGATATGGGCGCCCTGGTGGCCGGTGCCAAGTATCGGGGCGAATTCGAGGAGCGGCTGAAGGCTGTTTTGAACGAAGTGAAGGAATCCGACGGACAGATCATCCTGTTCATCGACGAGCTGCACACCATTGTGGGTGCCGGTAAAACCGACGGCGCCATGGACGCAGGCAATCTCTTAAAGCCCATGCTGGCAAGAGGTGAGCTCCACTGCATCGGCGCCACCACTCTGGATGAATACCGCCAGTATATCGAGAAGGATCCTGCCCTGGAGCGCCGGTTCCAGCCGGTCCAGGTGGATGAGCCCACGGTGGAGGACACCATCGCCATCCTCCGGGGACTGAAGGAGCGGTATGAGGTGTTCCACGGCGTGAAGATTGCCGACCCGGCTCTAATCTCCGCAGCCACCCTGTCCCATCGGTATATCACCGACCGGTTCCTGCCGGACAAGGCCATCGACCTGGTGGATGAAGCCTGCGCCCAGATCCGTACGGAGATGGATTCCATGCCCACAGAGCTGGACGCCGTGTCCCGGAAGATCATCCAGATGGAGATCGAGGAAGCGGCCCTGAAGCGGGAGGAGGACGCCCTGTCCAAAGCCCGACTGGCTGAACTTCAAAAGGAACTGGCTGAGGAGCGGGATGCCTTCAACACCATGAAGGCCCAGTGGGACAATGAGAAGAACGCCATCGGAAGATTGCAGCAGCTCCGGGAGCAGATCGAGGACCTGAACCGGCAGATCGAGGCTGCGGAGCAGAATTATGATCTGGAAAAGGCCGCTGAGTTGAAATATGGCCGCCTCCCGGAAGCCCAGCGGGCGCTGGAAGCGGAGGAGGCCAAGGCTCAGACCGCTAAGGAGAACACCATGCTCCGGGACCGGGTTACGGAAGAGGAGATCGCCCGGATTGTCCAGCGCTGGACCGGAATCCCGGTATCCCGGCTGGTCCAGGGTGAGCGGGAGAAGCTTCTGATCCTGGATGAAACCCTCCACAAGAGGGTGGTGGGCCAGGACGAGGCGGTTCAGGCTGTCACCGAAGCCATTCAGCGGAGCCGGGCAGGCATCCAGGACCCCAACCGGCCTATTGGTTCCTTCCTGTTCCTGGGTCCCACCGGCGTGGGCAAGACGGAACTGGCCAAGACCCTGGCTCAGGCCCTTTTCGATGACGAAAACAACCTGGTCCGCATCGATATGTCCGAATATATGGAGAAATTCTCCGTGTCCCGGCTGATCGGTGCCCCTCCCGGCTATGTGGGCTATGAGGAGGGCGGCCAGCTGACGGAAGCGGTGCGGCGGAAGCCCTACTCTGTGGTCCTCTTCGATGAGGTGGAGAAGGCCCACCCGGATGTGTTCAATGTCCTCCTGCAGGTGCTGGATGACGGCCGGATCACCGATTCCCAGGGCAGAACGGTGGACTTCAAGAATACCATCCTGATCCTGACCTCCAACCTGGGCTCTGAGTATCTCTTAAACGGTATCAGCGCCGACGGCTCCATCGATGAGGCGGCTAAAGATCAGGTCCAGATGCTGCTGCGCCGGTCCTTCCGGCCGGAGTTCCTGAACCGCCTGGACGAAATTGTCTTCTACAAGCCCCTGACCAAGGGCGATGTCACTGCCATCATCGACCTGCAGATTGCAAAGCTGAACCAGCGGCTGGAGGATAAGCAGATTTCCGTTCAGTTGACGGAAAATGCCAAGACCGCCATCGTGGATGCGGCCTATGATCCCCAGTACGGCGCCCGGCCCCTGCGCCGGTACGTCCAGCACACCGTGGAGACCATGCTGAGTAAGCGCATCCTCCGGGGTGAAGTCCTGCCGGGACAGATTGTCACGGTCGACGCGGAAAATGGCGAGCTGATTATGAAATGAGGAAAGGGCACCCCATGGGGTGCCCTTTCCTTATTTGGTGATAATATCGATCCAGCAGTCTACCAGATCCATTGTGCAGACAATTCCGCTGTCCAGCAGATCCAGGAGGACCTGGGGCGTTGCGGTGACAACGCAGCCGTAGGTATATACGCCGTTTTCTTCCACATAGGCAAGGGCTCTGTTCAGAGTCTCTCCATCGTACCGGTAAAATGCCCGGTCCTTCGCCAGCTGATCGATATAGTATTGCAGCCGGGTTTTGAAATGCTTCTCCAGATGCGCTGGTTCTGTGATTTGTTTCGCATCGAAATGTCGGTACTCCATCAAAAATCCGTCAAAGACGCTTCCGCCGGTGAACGGGTCCATGCCCATCAGGGGCGGCAGGGGATCAGAAGCCTCCGCACTGCGGACCCCAACCCAGGTGATCAGCAGATCACTGCGTGTGGACCGGAATGCCATCAGCGCTTCCATGGACAGATCTTCGGGAAAACAGATGGTGGCCTCCAGACGGATGTATTCCGGCAGTTCACTGAGACGCTGACGCAGGGCGTCAATATCCATGGGGATGGGGACATAATTTGGAGTGGAAAACCTGGGGAAGGGATAATGCTTGTTCATGGGATTGAAGAAATTTTGATCCAGGCTCAGGATATTTTTCTTCAGGGCGCCTGCGGCGGAAAGCTCAGTCCTCTGGGCGGTGGAGAAAACCGGGACTTCCAGTTCATAGCTGGCAAATCCGCTGCGCCGATAGTTTACGTAGGATACGTTGTAGCCAGGGGTGAACAGGTCCGTGTAGACGTGGAGCATGGTTTCCAGATCTGTATGGGACCCGTAGGTGGTTTCAGCGGGATGCCAGAAAATACGCTCTGCCAGGGGGATCACACCGTAGGTCAGAAGACCAAGGAGCACCACTGCTGTCGCAACGCTAAGCGCAATGATCCTTCGGCTTCGCTTGCGGATACTCTTCTGAATCATCTCCATTTCATTTTCCGGGGACGGAATTTGCTCCCATTCATTTTCAAACAGTTCCTTATCTTCCATAGCCTTGTGCCTCCAATTCTTCTCGCAGTTTGTTTCGTAAGCGTACCATCCGCTGCCGCACGGCGTCGTGGCTTTTTCCCAGTAATGGGGCAATTTCCTTCAGGGGAAGCCCGGAAAAATAGTGCAGGGTGATGATTTCCCGGTCCGTGGGGGACAGGGTATTCAGAGCTGCCCAGAGAGCTTTTTTCTGCTCATTTCGCAGGTAGATGCTCTCCGGGGTATTGGGGTCCGGGAGGAATTCCAGCGCATCCGGTTCAGCCAGATGGCGCTGCTTTCTGCAATGGTCGATCCAGAGGTTTTTACATACCCGAAAAAGCCAATAGCGAAAGGAGGGGACTTCATCGGGCAGGCTCAGGTAGGCTTTGACGAAAGCATCTGCCGTAATGTCCTGAGCGGTGTGCGCATCACCGCTTAAGGAAAGGCAGTACAGGTACGCGGCGCTGTAGTACCGGTGGTACAGCTGCTCTAAAATATCTGTTTCCGTGGTCTCCAACCTCCTTTCACCCCATAAACGTTCCAAAACGCGATTTGTGACAGAATATCATATGGTTTTGGAAATGTCCATGGCAGGGTATTCCGCTTGATTTGCAGGTAGGGCTGTGATATAATAATTCGAAATTGAAAGTGGGTGAAGGAATTGAACAAAGACAACAAAATTCGAAATTGGAACAGAATCAGTCTCCTGATCCTGGCGCTGCTGGTTGCGGTCCAGGGACTGCTGCTGTATCAGGTATGGAGCCTGCACATGCTGCCGACACAGTATTTTCTGCTCCTGTGTGCTGCCTGCCTGGTGATTACCGGGTTGCTGGGACTGCTTCTGCGTCAGAGAAAGCTGGGTGAATGGCAAAAAAAGGCAAGCTGGGGAAAGCAAATTATCGGAATTATGCTGAGCATTGTGATTCTGGCGGGCTGCCTGGTAGGAAGCGGCGCTGTGGGCCGGGTCCTTGGGACCATCGGCGCCATCACTGCGCCCCAAAAGGTCAATGTGGTTTTGGAGGTGTATGTCCGCAGCGATGATCCTGCGGAATGTATTGAGGATACGGACAGCTATAGCTACGCCATGAGCGATGATATTCCACAGGAGGTTTCCGCGAAGATGTGCAGCGAGCTGGAAGCTCATTTCGGACATCCCGTGCAGATCCGTACCTATCCCGGATCGGTGGCGGCGGTGGACGCACTGCTGACTGGCGAAGCGGATGCTCTGATTCTGGATACTGCGTACCTGATGGTTTTTGAAGACATGGAAGGCTATGGGGACGTGGAAAGCCGGATCCGGGTGCTGCATGAATATGTGGTGGAAAAGGAAGTGGTTCAGAACAACTGGCTGCCCCTGCCCCAGAAACCGGAAAAAGTGGATGTGACCGAAAAGCCGTTTCTGGTATACATCAGCGGCAATGATGCCCGGCGGGAGCTGCTGGCAGATGGCGGCAGTGATGTGAACATTCTGGTGGTGGTCAATCCGGAGGATCATCAGATCCTGCTGCTGAATACCCCCCGGGATTACTATGTGGTGAATCCTGCCAGCGGAGACGGTTCCCGGGATAAGCTGTCCCACTGCGGTCTCCATGGCATCGACAACTGTGTTGGGGCAATGGAAGAGCTGTATGGTATACCCATCGATTACTATGCCCGGATCAATTTCTCCGGCTTCCGAACGCTGATCGACGCCATCGGCGGTGTCACGGTCTATTCTGACAAAGCATTCACAGCCGGCGATGTGAACATCCGATATGGCGAAAACCATCTCAACGGTGATCAGGCGCTGAAATTTGCCCGGGAGCGGAAGAATCTGCGGGGCGGAGACAATGACCGGGGTAAAAATCAGATGAAGCTGATCAGCGCCATGATCGATCAGCTTTCCGTGGGCAACCTGATTTCCAATTATTCGGAAATTCTGAAAAGCCTGGAGGGAATGTTTGCCACCAGCATGTCGGCGGAGGATATCGGCAAGCTGGTCCAGTTCCAGCTGACGGAAGCCCCTTCCTGGGACGTGAAGAGCTTTGCGGTCACAGGTGACAACGGAAATGACACCTGCTGGGCCAAGGGCGGCGGTAAGGGATACGTCATGTATCCCCATGACTACATGGTGGAGCAGGCAAAGGACCTGCTGACCCGGGCTCTGGCCGGAGAAGTCCTGACAGACGAGGACCTTCTGGTAAATCAATAATCGTATAGCAGTAAATGCCCGCCTGCGGCGGGCATTTACTTTTGCGAAAGAAAGGTTGAATTTGACGAAAAGGGATGCTATACTTTTTATAATGTGTAAATTAGGAAGGTGTTCCCATGGAAAATCGGTTATTTTCCAATAAGCGGCTGATCAAACTGATTATCCCGCTGGTGATTGAGCAGGGCCTGACCATTCTGGTGGGCATGGCCGACGGCGTTATGGTCTCCTCGGTGGGCGAAGCGGCCATTTCCGGCGTGTCCCTGGTGGATATGATCAACGCGGTGATCCTGGTGCTGTTCGCGGCCCTGGCTACCGGCGGCAGTGTGGTTACCAGTCAGTTCCTGGGTGCCCGGAACTACGAAAAAGCCCAGCGCAGCGTGGGTCAGCTGGTGCTGATGGCGGTGGCTCTGGGTATTGCCACCATGGTGCCCTGCATCCTGTTTGACGAGCAGCTGATCCGGCTCTGCTTCGGTTCCATTGAGGCGGACGTGATGGAAGCCTGCCTGAAATATCTTCGTATTACCGCTGTTTCCTTCCCGTTCATTGCCCTGTATAATGCCGGAGCGGCCATTTTCCGCAGCACCGGAAACAGCAAAGTCTCCATGCAGGCCAGCATGGTGATGAATATCATCAATGTGGTGGGCAACGCCTTCTGCATCTATGTGCTGAAGTGGGGCGTGTACGGTGTGGCCGTGCCCACCCTGATCTCCCGGGCCGCCGCAGGTATCTACATGGTGTGGAAGGTCACCCGGCCCCGGCAGGAGCTGCGGCTGACGAAGCAGGGCATCTCCCATCTGGACGGCCCTATGATGGGCTCCATCCTGCGTATCGGCATTCCCTCCGCCTGCGAAAACTGCTTCTTCTCCCTGGGACGGCTGATCGTGGCCAGCATGATCACCCTGTTCGGCACCTCCCAGGTCTCCGCCAATGCTGTGGCGGGTAACATCGACCGGCTGGGCATCATCATCGGCCAGGCCATGGGCCTCGCCATGGTGACGGTGGTGGGTCAGTGCGTGGGCGCAAGGGATACGGACCAGGCCAAGTACTACATCAAAAAGCTTCTGGGCTGGACCTACCTTGCCCAGGGTCTGACCAATCTGCTGATCGTGATCTTTGTGGGCCAGCTGGTGGACTTTTACAGCACCCTGGGTCCCGAGACCCGGGCTCTGGCCATGAAGCTGTCCACCATGCATGCCTCCATGGCGATCCTTTTCTGGCCGGTGTCCTTCGTGCTGCCCAACGCGCTGCGGGCCTCCAACGATGTGAAATTCACCATGTGGGTGGGCATCTTCTCCATGCTGGTGTGCCGGATCTTCGGTTCCTGGATCCTCTGCGTCCAGCTGGAAATGGGCGCCGTGGGCGTCTGGATCGCCATGATCACCGACTGGGTAGTCCGTACCTCCTTCTTTGTGCCCCGGGTCATCTCCGGAAAGTGGAAGAGCAAATACAAGCCCTCTTAAATACAGCTGCGCTGCACGGAAACGTGCAGCGCAGTTTTTATGCCCAGTCCGGCAGCTTTTCGTAGGATACGGTCTTGCCCAGGTGGGGAAAGGTCAGCTTGCAGGAGAACAGCATGGGGGCAGGGGAGTTGTCTCTTGCTCCGTATTTATGGTCGCCCACCAGGGGGAAGCCCCGGGAGGAGAACTGGACCCGGATCTGGTGGCTGCGGCCGGTGTGGAGCCGGATGCGGACCAGGGAGGTTTCTCCTTCAGACAGTCGCACAAATTCCAGCCGGGCCTTTTTCACACCCCGGCGCTCTTTTTTGACCACAAAGACCTTATTTTTGGTGCTGTCCTTGAAAAGCAGGTCCGTCCAGTCGCCGGATTCCGGGGGCGTGCCGTGGACCAGCGCCACGTATTCCTTCACCATGGTGCCCTCCTGGACGGCTTTGGACAGGAAAGCGGCGGCCTGCCTGGTCCGGGCGTAGACCATGACACCGCCTACATTCTTGTCCAACCGGTGGATGGGGAAGAGTTCACCACCCAGAGCCTCTTTCAGGGCTTCCGGGACTTCATGCTCCGAATCCAGGCCCACAGGCTTGACGCAGACGGCGATGTGCTTGTCGGAATAGAGAATTTCCATAGAGATTCCTCCTGTCGGGAAGATAAATTGTCGTTTAGCGTATCAAAGCCTTCTCCTTGAGGAGAAGGTGCCCCCGAAGGGGGCGGATGTGGTGTAGCCGCCTTCGACGGCGTTACCGCAGTGTGATTTCGCCAACATGCAGAAATATTCGCAACCTTCTTCCGCACACCACATCAGTCACGGCTTACGCCGTGCCAGCTTCTCCTCAAGGAGAAGCCTTTTGGGCGCTCCCGCGCCACAGCAACCAACTAAGATAAACGATAATTTACCACAATTCAATACAGTCAGTATAGCACAGATTTCGGAAAAATCAAAATGTTGCGCTTGCAACGGTGAGAAAAATATGTATAATAAAGGGGTAGAAAGGGAGGTATCGAAATGACCACCAAAGATTTTCAGAAAAAGTCACCTCTGATGATTTTTCTGAGTTATTTCAAGAACCATAAAAAACTCTTTGCCCTGGACGTGCTCTGCGCCTGCGGCATTGCTGCCATTGACCTGATGTTCCCCCTGGTCACCCGCAACGCCCTGTATGAGATGCTGCCCAATAAGATGTACCAGACCTTCTTCACCATCATGGTGGCGGTGGTGCTGTGCTATGTGCTCAGATCTGTTCTGCAGTTTATCGTGGCCTATTTTGGCCATACCTTCGGCATCCGGGTGGAGGCGGATATTCGCAAGGACCTGTTCACCCATATGCAGGAAATGAGCTTTGACTTTTACGACGAGAACCGCACCGGTCAGCTGATGGCCCGGCTTACCTCCGATCTCTTTGAGCTTACGGAGCTGGCCCACCACGGCCCGGAGGATCTGCTGACCTCTACCTTAACCATCATCGGCGCCCTGTGGGTCATGACCGGCATCCGCTGGGAGCTGGCCCTGATCGTGGCGATGACCATTCCGGTGTTCCTGGTGGTGGTCATGACCATGCGCAAGTCCATGAGCCGGGCTTCCAAGGCTGCCAAGGAAAAGACCGGCCATATCAATCAGGAGATCGAGAGCAGCCTTTCCGGTGTCCGCACCGCCAAGGCCTTTGCCAATGAGCCGGTGGAAAACGCCCGGTTCTCTGCTGCCAATGAGATCTACAAGACCTCCAAGCGGGAATTTCACAAGGCTATGGGCCGCTTCCACAGCTGCACCGAGTTCTTCCTGTGCAGTTTGAATGTGATCATCATCGGTGTGGGCGGCTTCTATGTGATGCAGGGCGAGATGGACCACCGGGACCTGCTGACCTTTACGCTGTACATTTCCAGCTTTGTTGGCCCCATGCGCAAGCTCTCCGGCTTCTCCGAGATGTTCGCCAACGGCTTCGCCGGTCTGAACCGGTTCGTTTCCATCATGCGCACCGAGCCCACCCTCCAGGACAAGCCCGATGCCCCTGACCTCCGCAACGTCAAGGGTGAAATCAAGGTGGAGAATGTAAGTTTCGCTTACGACGGTGACCTGGACGTGCTGCATGATGTGTCCCTGACTGTCAATCCCGGTGAGACTCTGGCCATCGTTGGCCCCTCCGGCGGCGGCAAGTCCACCCTCTGCCAGCTGATCCCCCGGTTCTACGATGTGTCCACCGGCTCCATCGCCATCGACGGTCAGGATATCCGGGATGTGACCCAGCGGTCCATCCACGAGAATATCGGCATCGTCCAGCAGGAGGTATTCCTCTTCGCTGACACGATTTTCGAGAATATCCGCTACGGCAAGCCCGATGCCACCATGGAAGAGGTCATTGAAGCTGCCAAAAAGGCGGAAATTTACGATGACATTCTGGCCATGCCCCAGGGCTTCGACACCTATGTGGGCGAGCGGGGTACCCTGCTCTCCGGCGGTCAGAAGCAGCGTGTTGCCATCGCCCGGATCTTCCTGAAGAATCCGCCCATCCTGATCCTGGACGAGGCCACCTCCGCTCTGGACTCCGTGACGGAGGCCAAGATCCAGCGGGCCTTCGATGCTCTGGCCAAGGGCAGAACCACCCTGATCATCGCCCACCGGCTGTCCACCATCCGGGCTGCCCACCGCATCGTGTCCATTGCCGACGGCTACATCACCGAATGCGGCACCCACCAGGAGCTGCTGAAGACCGGCGGCATCTACTCCGATCTCTATACCACCCAGAACGCCCTGGCCCTGGAAGCCATGAAGTAACAGAAAACTGAGGCAGTGTCCCTGAGGACACTGCCTTTTTTATTGACTTGCGCCTCAGACGGTGGTATAGTGATTTCATAAAAGAAAGGCAGGTGAACAGCTTTATGAAAAAGAACGTCTTGAGGAAATATGGAAGCTCTGCTGTTCGCCCTGGCCGCACAAGGTAAATTCGCCCCTGGGGCCCTGAATGACCAGCAAATCATGCACTTCCGGTTTCCGGGGGTGCATTTTGTTTTTCAGAAAGGGTATTTTGATGAAAATTGTTGAATTGACGAAAGTATGGCTTCCGGCGGCTGTACGGCTGGCGGAGGAGAACTATGAAGAGGAGCGCCGGGCGGTGCCTGCGCTGCCGAAAGATGTAAAAATGCCGGCGTTGGAGACCCTGGCAGCCAATGGCCTGGGAGTTGCCGCGGTGGAAGGGGAGGAACTGCTGGGATTTCTGGGTGCTTACGGCCCCTTCGGACCAGTTTTCTGCACGCCGGATGTATGCGGCGTGTTTTCGCCCATCCATGCCCATGGCGCACGGCAGGAGAACCGCAGTCTAATCTACCAGCGGATGTATCAGGCTGCGGCGGAAAAATGGGTCAAAGCAGGGGCTTCCAGCCATGCCATCTCCCTCTATGCCCATGATGCGCAGGCAAAGGATGCATTTTATACCTACGGCTTCGGGATGCGCTGCATGGATCTGATTAGGGATCTGTCGGACCCGGAAGGGCAGAATAACACACAATGTGAATATTTGGAGCTTCCCTCTGGCTGCCAGCAGGAACTTCGGCCCATGCGTAGGGCGTTGTCAGACCATCTTGCCCAGAGCCCCAGCTTTATGTGTCAGACCGAAGAAAACTTTCAGGCCTGGATCGCAGGACGGGAAAAGAATCCGCCCCGAACCTTCGCAGCGGCCCGGGGCGGGAAGATTATAGCCTACATCGAGGTCACGGAAAAAGGAGATAACTTTGCTGTCAACGGCCCGGAAACACGGAATATCTGCGGTGCTTATTGCCTGACTGAATGCCGCGGCGAGAACGTGGCCCAGGGATTGCTGCGCCACATCGTCAGGACCCTGGCTTCAGAGGGGTACTCCCGGCTGGGCGTGGACTGCGAAAGCTTTAATCCCACGGCCCTGCATTTCTGGAGCAAGAATTTTACTGCATATACCCACAGTGTGGTACGCAGGATCGATGAAAATGCAATCTGATTCATAAAAAGGAGACCGCCGTATGGCGGTCTCTTTTGGTATGTACAGGAATTAAGCCTTTTCCAGCAGCTCCTTCAGGTAGGCGATGTTCTCTTCCAGCTTTTCCCGGGTGGGCTTTTCGTTGGAGAAGTCTTCCACGGACAGCCAGCCATCGTAGCCAACCTTCTTCAGGGCCTTGATCAGGGCGGGGATATTGGCGGAGCCCTTCTTCATGGGGGACCACAGCTGGTTGTACTTGGTCTCGCCGAACTCACCCTCACCGCCGGGAACCAGGGCGGCGTTCTTCACATGGACATGAGCCAGATACTTGCCCAGCATCTCGAAGCCCAGCTGGTAGTTCTCATAGCCCTCGTAGACCATGTTGCCGGGATCGTAGATCAGGCCGAAGTACTCAGGATCGAAGCCGTCCAGCACACGCAGGGCAGAGGAAGCGGAGGAGATCATCATGCCATGATGGGTCTCGATCAGGAACTTGACGCCGTACTTCTTCAGCAGAGGCTCGCACTCCTTGAGATATGCGCGATACTCATTGAACTGGTCCCAGTAGGGCTTGTTGGGATCGTAGGTAGCCATGGGGCCGCGAACGGTCTTGCAGCCGATGGCGGCAGCGGCGGCGATGGTGTTCTCCATCTCCTCGGGAGCGCCCTTCAGGGTGGTGGCCAGGTTGCAGATGGTCAGGCCAGCCTCGTCGCAGAGCTTCTTGACCTTCTGGCACTCATTCATGATGTCATCCACATTCAGGGTGGCGTGGTTCTCGGTCCAGTAACGGAAGGCAAACTGCTGCTCCTTGGGCAGGTTAGCGAACATGGCCTTCAGGGGGGACTCGCCTTCGGTCTTGTCCACGCGCCACTCGACGCCCTCGTAGCCCATTTCCTTCAGAACGGCAACGGACTGCTCCAGATCGTACTCGGGCAGGGAAACGGTGTAAACTGCTAATTTCATTTGGCATTTCTCCTTGCTTTTTGATATAGACAACTATATTATATCTACCATCAATCGAACCTGCAAGGGTGGAAATATTTTTCGGCATCTTGTCCGATTTTTGGGGTGCTGATTCGTCATATAGACAGAAAGGAGGGGATGCCCATGAACAGAGCGCTTGTATACAGCTGGTACGAGCAATACAAAACCGGCATCTACCGCTTTTGCCTGTCGATTCTGAAAGATCCCCATGGGGCCGAGGATGTATTGCAGGAGACCTTCCTGCGGCTGCTCTCCGGGAAATATGTGGTGCAGGAGGAGAAAATCCAGGCCTGGCTCTACCGGGTGGCCCGGAACTGCTGCTATGATATCCTGCGAAGGCGGGAACGGGAGCAGGAACTTCCTCCGGAACTGCCCAGCCAGGACGGGCAATATGCCTACATAGAGCGCCTCTCGGTTCTGGACCTGTCCGACCGGGAGATCGTGACCATGAAGGTGCTTAGCGGTATGACCAGCAGGGAGATAGGAAAAGTAATGGGAATGACCGGGCCCGCCGTACAAAAACGCTACGAGCGGGCCATGAAGAAACTCAAAGAACAGGAGGAGAATCATGGAGAATAAGCTGAAAATGGAGCTGGAAGCCCTGCCGGAGCCGGTAACCTCCTTTGAAGCCCTGGAAGCGATGTATGCACAGCCCAAACCTGTACGGCGGCGGAAACGAACGGTGGTGCTGATCGCGGCGGTGCTGGCACTGCTGCTGTGCGGCATGGGCTGGGCCAAGAGCCGGTACGGCATGTGGCTGCTGTACGATTCTTATAGCTGGAGCGACCTGGAATCACAGGTGAAGAAGCATGACATTGTGCTGCCCGGGGAGCTGGACGGCATCCCATTCCTGCAAATGCAGGTTTACGGCCATGTGCCCCAGGGCGGGTCCCTGGCCCAGGCGATGCTGAATCCGCTGTACAAGCCGGTTTGCGTGGACTATGGCTTCCATATCCGGGATGTCAGCCCCGACGGAAAAACCGAATCCCAGTATGACAAGGATGTATTTGGCCTGAACTTTGGCACCACGAAAAATGAACTGTGGCGGTACTTTTTTGGAATTGACGAAAATGGCAAGTGGACTGCCTGGAATGTGCCGGGGAGCTATCAGACCATCGAATACAAGGGCATTACCCTACAGGTGGGCGATACCGTCTGGCACTACGAATCCGATGGCCGGACGGTGTATACCCGCTGGGTCCACTGGGTGGATGAAGAGAGAAAAGTGGCCTTCAGCCTGAACGAAACGGACTACACCGACCCCAACCGGGTGGTGGCCTGCGCCAAAGCGATCATTGACTTAAATTCCTGAATATAAGCAGAATTTCTGCCGGGGGCTGAAAAGCTCCCGGCTTTTTTCTCCGAATTTGTGCCGGAAACCATTGATTATTTTTGAATTTGTGCTATCATTAAACTGTATGACTATGCGCATACAGCTATAATTTGTTGATAAAAATAATGAAGATATAAGGAGTACGAAATGATCACAGTTTCTAATCTTGGTATGCAGTTCGGCGGCCAGTGGCTGTTCCAGCACGTGGACCTGCAGTTCCTGCCCGGCAACTGCTACGGCATCATCGGTGCCAACGGTGCCGGCAAGTCCACCTTCCTGCGGATCCTCACCGGCGAGCTGGACTCCACCACCGGCGCTGTTACCGTGGACCCCGACAAGCGTGTGTCCGTGCTGAAGCAGAACCAGAACGCCTACGACGACTACACCATTCTGGACACCGTCATCATGGGCAACCAGCACCTGTATGACGTGATGAAGGAAAAAGACGCCATCTACGAGAAGGAGGACTTCTCCGACGAGGACGGCCTGCGGGCTGCCGAGCTGGAAGCCGAGTTCGCGGAAATGGACGGCTGGGAAGCAGAGTCCGACGCATCCCGCCTTCTCCAGGGTCTGGGCATCCCCACCGACATGCACTACGACATGATGGGCTCCACCGACCCCCGTCTGAAGGTCAAGGTCCTGCTGGCCCAGGCACTCTTCGGCAACCCCGACATCGTCATGCTGGACGAGCCCACCAACAACCTGGATATCGAGGCCATCAACTGGCTGGAGGACTTCCTGCTGGACTTCCCCGGCATGGTCATCGCCGTGTCCCATGACCGCCACTTCCTGAACACCGTCTGCACCCACACTGTGGATATCGACTACGGCAAGATCAAGATGTACGTGGGTAACTACGACTTCTGGTACGAGTCCTCCCAGATGGTCCAGGCCATGATCCGCAACAAGAACAAGAAGAACCAGGAGAAGATCGAAGAGCTGCAGCTGTTCATTCAGCGTTTCTCCGCCAACAAGTCCAAGGCAAAGCAGGCTACCGCACGCCGCAAGCTGCTGGACAAGCTGACCGTCGAGGAAATGCCCTGCTCCACCCGCCGCTATCCCTTCGTGGGCTTCATGCCTGAACGTGACCTGGGCAAGGATATCCTGACCGTCAAGGACGTTTCCGTCACCGTGGATGGCGAAAAGCTGCTGGACAAGGTCTATTTCTCCGTGGGCAAGAACGACAAGATCGCCTTCGTCGGCGAGAACGAGAAGGCTCAGACCGCTCTGTTCCAGATTCTGATGGGCGAGCTGGAGCCCGATGAAGGCTCCATCAAGTGGGGTGTCTCCACCATCCGCAGCTACCTGCCCAAGGACAACACCGCCTACTTTGAGGGCAACAAGATGGAGCTGGTGGACTGGCTGCGCCAGTACTCCGCCAAGAAGGACGATGTGTACCTGCGAGGCTTCCTGGGCCGTATGCTCTTCGGCAATGACGACGTGTTCAAGCCTGTCAACGTCCTGTCCGGCGGCGAGAAGGTTCGCTGCATGCTCTCCAAGATGATGCTGAGCGGCGCCAACGTGGTCCTGCTGGACCAGCCCACCAACCACCTGGATATGGAATCCATCCAGGCTGTGAACAAGGGCCTGGAAGCCTTCAACGGCGTTGTGCTGCTGGCTTCCCACGACCATGAGATGCTGGAATCCACCTGTAACCGCGTCATTGCCTTCCAGCCCGACGGCACCATCGTGGACCGCTACGGTACCTACGATGAGTACCTGTACTGGATGGATCAGCAGAAGAATAAGTAAGAATCTGTCATCCCTGTGGCATCCGTCAAAAGGCCCCCTTGCCTAAAGGGGGCTGTCAGCGAAGCTGACTGGGGGATACTGTGCCGCGTTAGCGGCACATCGCCCTTCGGGCGAGAATCCCTCCGCCCCTCCGGGGCACCTCCCTTTAGACAAGGGAGGCTTTGGCGCCCAGGATGACCCACATTTAGGAGCAAAAAATGGAAAAAATCTTAGACATTATCACTGCCAAGATGCAGCAGGCCTTTGCGGACGCGGGCTATGACGCATCCTTTGGCCGGGTCACCGTGTCCAACCGGCCTGACCTGTGTGAATACCAGTGCAACGGCGCCCTGTCCGCTGCCAAGACTTATAAGTGCGCCCCCATCCAGATTGCAAAGGCTGTAGTGGAGAAGCTGAATGCCGAGGACTACTCCCTGGTGGAGGCTGTCATGCCCGGCTTCATCAACCTGAAGCTCTCCGATGCCTTCCTGCGCACTTACCTGGAAGAAATGCGCATCGCTCCCGACTTTGGCGTGGCCAAAATCGGCGAGGGTAAGACTATTGTGGTGGACTACGGCGGCGCCAACGTGGCCAAGCCCCTGCACATCGGCCACCTGCGCCCCGCCATCATCGGCGAGGCTCTGAAGCGGCTGCACAAGTTCCTGGGCTACAATACCATCGGCGATATCCACCTGGGCGACTGGGGTCTGCAGATGGGTCTGATCATTGCGGAGCTCCACGAGCGCCAGCCCGACCTGCCCTATTTTGATCCTGATTTCACCGGCGAGTATCCCGCCGAGTCTCCCTTCACCCTGTCTGAGCTGGAGGAGATCTACCCCACCGCATCTGCCAAGAAGAAGGATCCTGAATTCGCTGAGAAGGCCCACACCGCCACCTTCGAGCTGCAGCAGGGCCGCCGGGGCTACCGGGCCATCTGGGACCACATTATGGGTGTCAGTCTTCCCGACCTGCACCGGATCTATGATCTGCTGGATGTCCACTACGAGAAGTGGCTGGGCGAGAGCGACGCCGATCCCTACATCCCCGCCATGGTGGAAGACCTGAAGAACCGGGGCCTGGCTGTCCAGTCCGAGGGCGCCTGGGTCGTGCCTGTTGCCGAGGAGAAGGACAAGAAGGAAGTTCCTCCCATGATTCTGGTGAAGTCCGACGGTTCCGCCATCTACGCCACCACGGACCTGGCTACCATGGTCCAGCGTATGCAGGACTGGAACCCCGACAAGATGCTCTACGTCACCGACAAGCGCCAGAACCTGCACTTTGAGCAGGTGTTCCGTGCCGCCCGGAAGTCCGGTATCGTCCATGAAGCTACTGAGCTGGAGCACGTGGGTCACGGCACAATGAACGGCAAGGACGGCAAGCCCTTCAAGACCCGCGACGGCGGTGTCCTGCGTCTGGAGCAGCTGATCGCTGACATGACCGATTTCGTCCGCAGCAAGGTTGTTGAGAATAAGATCGTGGACGAGAGCGAAGTAGAAGTCACCACTGCCAAGATTGCTCTGGCTGCCCTGAAGTACGGCGACCTGTCCAACCAGCCCACCAAGGACTACAACTTCGACCTGGAGCGTTTCGCCGCTTTTGAGGGCAACACCGGTCCCTATATTCTCTACACCATCGTGCGCATCAAGTCCATCCTGAGCCGCTATGGCGCCTGGGAACACCTGCCCATCCAGAACCCCGCGAATAGCGAGGCCAAGGATCTGATGCTGGCCATTACCAAGTTCGGCCCCTCCCTGGAAGCCGCACTGAAGGCCGAGGCACCCAACCTGGTCTGCGCCTATATCTATGAGCTTGCCGGCTGCGTCAACAAGTTCTATCACGAGACCCCCATCCTGAAGGAGGAGAACGAGGAACTGAAGGCCGGCCACATTGCCCTGATCGGCCTGGCAAAGAATATCCTGGAAACCTGTATCGATATTCTGGGCTTCTCCGCTCCCGAGAAGATGTAAAAATGCCAAGAACCGCCTGGCTTTCAGGCGGTTCTTTTTTGTTCAAAGATTATTTTCTTGCATAGTTTTCAGCGCTGTGGTAAACTAAGCCCAGAAAGAGAAAAGGAGGGGTTATCATGTCCCATGAATATATTTATGCCGTTGAGAATGCCCTGGAAAGTACCGCTTCCTTAGGCGGTATCAGTTCCCTGGTGAGCATTGCGGCCTATGTGTTTTCCGCGCTGGCCCTGTACACCATTGCCCAGCGCCGGGGAATCCGAAAGGCCTGGCTGGCCTGGGTTCCTGTTGTGAGCGTGTGGATTTTGGGCAGTATCTCTGACCAGTACCGGTATGTGGTCCGGGGAGAGGTGAAGTCCAGGCGGAAGGTGCTGCTGACGGTGAGCATCCTCAACGCAGTCTTGTCCATTGTCGCTTTTGTCCGGCTGATCGTAACGGTGGTGATGCTGATCACCTCCGGCCCCCGGGGCATTGATGGGATGGAAATTGTCCGGCAGCTGCTGACCAGCCTGGCTTTCTATATCCCGGTGCTGATCCTGGGAATCGTGGGACTGGTGGTCCAGATCATGGCGCTGTACGATGTGTACACCTCCTGTGACCCTGCCAACAATGTGCTCTACCTGGTACTGAGCATCATCCCCGGCGTTAGCCAGATCGCGCGGCCCCTGTTCCTGTTCCTCTGCCGGGACCGGGACGACGGCATGCCCCCCAGACGGGAAGCAGCCGAATACACGAATCTGTAAAGCAACACCCCGGAACGGTAAGTTCCGGGGTGAAATCATATCAGGAGCGGATGCCGAAGAGGGGGCGGGCTACCTTTTTATACAGAAGCATGGTCAGCACCGAGACCATGACGCCCTTCACCACATTCAGGGGTGCCACGCACAGCAGTACGAAGGTGGGAACGGAGTGGATGGAGCCGTGGATCTCGGAACCCATGGCGATGATGGCGTCCAGGGGAAGCTCGAAAAGCTGGCTGAACTTGGGCAGAAGATAAATTGCGTTGAAGGCGGAGCCCAGCACGGCCATGGACAGGGTGCCCAAAATCAGGCCAATGACGGCACTGTGCTTGCTCTTATGGATGTGGTACCAGATGGTGGCAGGGATCACAAAGGAGCAGCCTACCACGAAATTGGCGAAATCGCCCACAAAGGCGGTGGAGGTGCCCTTCACCAGCAGTTTCAGCAGAACCTTCACACCCTCACAGGTGACGGCGGCGCTGGGTCCGAGGTAAAAACCGCAGAGCAGGACAGGCAGTTCGGAAAAGTCCAGCTTATAGAAACCGGGGGCCAGGAACAGCAGGGGGAAGTCCAGCACATGCAGCACCATGGCAATGGTGGAGCAGATGGCAATGATGGTGATCCGCCGGGCGGGGGTTACAGAGCGCTTCTGGGGGAAGAATTTTTCCGCGAATTTGGACAGCAGTGACAATGCCACCACGATCAGAATGCACATGAGTATAAAGCTGAGATTTTCCTTTGCCTGGGTCAGAAGTTCGGTCATGGTATCACCTCAAAACAAGAATATGCCCTGAGCATACACTCAGGGCATAAAATACGCAAAAATTACGCGTATCTTCTTCCATCCAGACTCAGACTTTCGTCAATACTGTCGGTTTCGGAGTTTCACCGAATCGGCGCAAATTGCGTTCGCGGACTGTAACCGCCGGTGGGGAATCGCACCCCGCCCTGAAGATACTCTGTTCACTTGAAAAAAGTGTACCATGCGGAAGTCCGCTTGTCAAGAAAACTGTTTTGTGGTAAGATAAATTATCGTTTAGCCTAATAAGGCCCCCTTGCCTAAAGGGGGCTGTCAGCGAAGCTGACTGGGGGATATTGTGCCGCGTTAGCGGCACATCGCCCTACGGGCGAGAATCCCTCCGCCCCTTCGGGGCACCTCCCTTTAGGCAAGGGAGGCTTTGGTGCGGTACTGACTTCTAAAGCTAAACGATAATTTACGGTGTTGCTGCAGTCTCACTGGGGGCGGTTTGCTCTGTGCCCGCGGGCATTTTGAAGCCCCGGATCTGACCCTTTGCGGCAGTATCCGTAATATCGCCGCCGATGACCTGATCCTTATGGACCAGCAGTGTTGCATATACCGGCTCTGTTGCACCGGGGTAGTTGGTGATCTTGTAGACGAAGCGCATCACGTTCTTCCCGGCGTACCGGCTTAAGTCATAGCCCTGGCTTTTTTGAAGATTGTTGTAGCGCTCGAAGACCTCGCTGGACTCTTTTGGAATCTTCACCTGACTGCTTTCCACCGGGGAAGCGGCCACCTCCCAGCCGAAGTCCTGCAAAAACTTTACCCGGCCCTCGTTGGTGCCCACAGATGGGGCGGCAGTGGTCACGTCCTCATCGCCGCCGGTGATCCAGAGAATCCCGGCGATCACCGCAGCAATGATCCCCAAAATCAGAAGAATCTTTTTTAAGTCGACCCTTGCGGTCATAAACATCATATTTTATCCCTCCCGTAGTTGATAGTAGGTATGGTAGCCTATGTCCGCTGAGGTAGGAAAAGAACGGAGGAAACATGGAACGACTGGATAAATTCCTGTGCGACAGCGGTGTCGGCACCCGCAGCCAGGTGAAGGTCATTTTAAAATCCGGCCGGGTCACGGTGGACGGAAAGCCGGAAAAGGACAGCGCCCGGAAAATCGATCCCAATGTGCAGGTCATCTGCCTGGATGGGGAACCCCTGGGCGGTAAGCGGCGGGTAGTTCTGATGCTGAATAAGCCCGAGGGCTTTGTCACCGCCACGGAGGATAAAAATGACCGCACCGTCATGGAACTGCTGCCCCCGGAATATAAGCATCTTGACTTGAAGCCCGTGGGCCGCCTGGACAAGGCAACCGAGGGCCTGCTCCTCTTTACCAATGACGGCGACCTGCTCCACCGGCTGATTTCCCCTAAAAAGGAAGTGCCCAAGGTCTACTACGCAAGGCACGAGGGCACGGCAGGGGAGGCGGACATCGCCGCCTTCGCCGCAGGCCTGACCCTCCGGGACGGGCTGAACTGCCTGAGTGCCAAGCTGGAGCCACTGGGGCCGGGGGAGAGCCTGATCACCGTCTGTGAGGGCAAGTATCACCAGGTGCGGCGGATGATGGCATCCCGGAACATGACCGTTCTCTACCTGGAACGGCGGCAGGAGGGCGGCCTGACCCTGGGCGATCTGCCTCGGGGGGCAGTAAGGGAACTTTCCAAGGAAGAAATTTCCAGTTTGGACAAAATGTAGACACAAAGGGCCGTAAACAGTCATTTTGCATCAACAAAAACGATTGCACAGCATTGAAAAGGTGGTTGCGGTTGGAATAATACATAAAAAAGTGCGCCTATTTTGCAATAAAATGTCAAAAGGTACTTGCAAAATGCGCAAAAGCTATGTATAATAATGGTGTTATTTTGTGAAATGCGCATTTGTGCATGATTATAGGGAGGCCTGGAAAATGTCCAACAGTGTTTTTCAGAGTGTTATCGTACAATTAAAAGAAATTTCTGACCGCTCCTTCGGCGTTATCGACGTGGAAGGTACCGTGGTTTCCAGCACCGATGTGTCCCTGCTGGGCGAGCGCTGGGCAGATGCTGCCCTGAAGGTGGGCAATGCCTCCGACAGCATTGTGACCTTTGCCCAGAAGACCTTCAAGGCCATTGTCGGTAATTCCAACTTCTTCGAATACGCGGTGTTCTGCACCGGCGATGACGAGGCAGCCCGGGGCTTCTGCCAGCTGGCTTACATCGCCCTGAACGACGCCAAGACCTTCTACGAAGAGAAGCACGACCGCGGCACCTTCGTGAAGAACATCATCATGGACAATATTCTGCCCGGTGATATTTACATCCGCGCCAAAGAGCTGCACTTTGCCACCGACGCTCCCCGGGCCGTGTTCCTGATCCGGCAGGTTGGCCACGGTGATGTGGCCACGGTGGATGTGCTCTCCGGCATGTTCCCCGACAAGCTCCAGGACTTCGTTCTGTCCATCAACGAGACCGATATTGCCGTGGTCAAGCAGATCAGCGGCTCCGGCAGCGCTGAGGAGCTGGAAAAGCTGGCTTCCGGCATCGAGGAGACCCTGAAGAACGAGCTGCGGATCCGCACCGTCATTGGTATCGGTACCGTGGCCGAGCATCTGCGAGAGCTGGCTGACTCCTATAAGGAAGCTCAGACTGCCATCGATGTGGGCAAGGTTTTTGATACCGAGAAGAGCATCATCAACTACGAGAACCTGGGTATCGGCCGTCTGATCTATCAGCTGCCCACCACCCTGTGCGAGATCTATCTGGGCGAGGTGTTCAAGAAGAACTCCATCGATTCCCTGGACCAGGAGACCCTGTTCACCATCAACAAGTTCTTCGAGAACAACCTGAACGTGTCCGAGACCTCCCGGAAGCTCTTCGTCCACCGCAACACCTTGGTGTACCGCCTGGAGAAGATCAAGAAGCTCACCGGCCTGGATCTGCGCCAGTTCGACCACGCCATCGTCTTCAAGGTGGCCCTGATGGTCCGCAAATACCTCAGCAGCCGGGAAACCAGATAATTTTTCGGACGATTTCTGAATAACCAAAGGACTGTGCGGATTTTACCGCACAGTCCTTTTGTAACGTATCCCGTTGTGAGGCGTCTTACAGTCGAAAAGGTAATAACTGGCGTCAGTATGGGATGATTAACCCGTTTGGTCTGTGAATAAATTATAGAGAAATTGTAAATTTCAAGGACGAGGAACGGAATATACCGCTTTTGGATTGACATTCTTCTTACAACGTGTTACAATTCGGTTACACTGTGGGATTTTATAGGGATACTATGCCCTTTTCCCAGAACAGGAGATATATATATATGATTGAATTTACCGATGTAGTCAAGTCCTATCATGAGGGCAATAATGCTCTCAATGGCGTGACCATGCAGATTGAGGACGGCGAGTTTTGTTTCCTGGTGGGCCCCTCCGGTTCCGGCAAGTCCACCATCATTAAGCTGATCACCGGTGAGCTGAAGCCCACCTCCGGCACCGTCCATGTCAACGGCTATTCCCTGGAGCGGATCCGCAAGCGTGAGGTTCCCTATATGCGCCGCACCGTCGGCGTCGTGTTCCAGGACTTCCGCCTGATCAGCAAAATGACCGTTTACGAGAATGTGGCCTTCGCCATGCGCGTTATCGGCGCCCGGGAGAAGGAGATCAGGGAACGGGTGCCTTACGTTCTGGACCTGGTTGGCCTTTCCGACAAGGAAAAGCGCCATCCCAGTGAGCTGTCCGGCGGTGAGCAGCAGCGTCTTGCCATTGCCCGGGCTCTGGTGAATAACCCCTCCATGATCATCGCCGACGAGCCCACCGGCAACCTGGATCCCCAGATGTCTTTCGAGATCATGAGTCTGCTGGAACAGATCAACAACCTGGGCACCACCATGCTGGTGGTCACCCATGCCCAGAATCTGGTGGACAGCTTCAACAAGCGTGTCATCACCATCAACGACGGCGTCATCGTCAATGACGGATTGGAGGCGTACTACGGCCATGAAGCTTAATAACCTTGCGTACCTTCTGAAGGAAGGTGTCCGTGGCATCTTTACCCACGGCTTTATGTCCTTTGCCGCCGTGTGCGTCACCGTGGCGTGTCTCGTTATCGTGGGCAGCTTCTCTCTGCTGACCTACAACGTCAGCATTATGGTGGAAGAGCTGAACCAAACCAATGAGATCCTGGTCTATGTGGATGAAAACCTCCCCGATGCGGAGGCCCGTTCCATCGGCACCAAGATCAATCTGCTGGACAATGTGCTTCAGTCCACCTTCGTCTCCCGGGAGGAAGCCCTGGAGAACTTCATCGAGGATCATGAGAACGATCCCGCCTTCTCCGGCGTGGCCGCTTCTGACCTTCGCCACCGGTTCGTGGTGATTCTGGAGGACAACCGGCTTATGAAGCAGACGGATCTTGCAATCCAGGAGATTCCCGGCGTTGCCAAGACCGATGCTGAGTATGAGCTGGCCGAGGGCTTTACCACCATCGAGGATGTGCTGCAGATCGTTTCTGTTGCCATCATTGCCGTGCTGCTGATCGTGTCCCTGCTGATCATCTCCAACACCGTTAAGCTGGCCATGTACGACCGCAAGGATGAGATCGCCATTATGAAAATGGTGGGTGCCACCAACGGCTTTATCCGCCTGCCCTTCGTGGTGGAGGGCTTCACCCTGGGTATGATGGGTGCCGCTCTGGCTTTTGGCCTGGAGTGGATGATGTATGATGCCCTGGTGGAAAAGATCTCTGCGGCGGACTCTCTGAACCTGTTCAAGCTGGTTCCCTTTGATACCCTGCTGATTCCCATGATCATCACCTTCGTGGCCGCCGGTATGTTCGTCGGCATCGTGGGCAGCTGGACCTCTATCCGCAAGTTTATGGATGTATAATTCATCCCCGCGCACCCCTTTCAAGGAGATACATATGAAAATCAAGAAATTTGGAAGATCCATTCTGGCAGGTTTTCTGGCGGCCGTGATGGCTGCTTCCATGTTCCCCATCACCGCTGAGGCGGCGTCCTCCAGTGAAATTCGGGCACAGATCAAGGAAATGAAGGCAGAGAATGCCGAACTGAAGGAAAAACTGGATGAACTGAGGGGTCAGTTCAAAGAAAATGAGAATGAAATGATCAACATGGTGGATGAGAAAAATCTGATCGACCAGGAAATCTCCATTCTCAACGAACAGATCCGCAATATCAACACCCAGATCGCCACCTACAGTGTTCTGATCGCCGACAAGCAGGATGAGCTGGATGAGGCACAGGAGAATCTGGCGGAGCTGAGCCAGAAGAACCGGGAACGGATCCAGGCCATGGAGGAAGAGGGCACTCTCTCCTACTGGGAGGTTCTGTTCAAGGCCAACAGCTTCTCTGACCTGCTGGACCGGCTGAATATGATCCAGGAGATCGCCGCTTCGGACAAGCGCCGTATGGAGGAGCTTTCCGCGGCTGCCGAACGGGTGACCACCACCCAGGAGGAGCTGAACAATGAGAAGGCTGACCTGGAAGTGACCCGCACAGAACTGGATGAAGCCCAGATCGTACTGGCGGAAAAGCGGGCTGAAGCGGACGAACTGCTGCGGCAGCTGATCGCCAAGGGCGAGGAGTTTGAGGCGCTGATCGATGAGTCTGAAGACCTTCAGGCTGAGCTGATGGCGGAGATCGCCCAGGCGGAAAAGGATTTGAAGAAGGCGGAGTATCAGGAATGGCTGGCAACCTATGTGCCGCCCACCACCCGTCCCGGAAATGACACTACCCCCAGCACAAGCGCACCTTCCAGCTCCGGCTGGGTCTGCCCGGTGCCTTACTATACTCTGACCAGCCCCTTCGGCATGCGGGTCCATCCCATCAGCGGTAAATGGAAGATGCATAACGGTGTGGATATGGCTGCTGCCCAGGGAACCCCCATCTATGCCGCCAAGAGCGGTAAGGTCACCACGGCCTCCTATCAGGCAGGCGGTGCGGGCTACTATGTCTCCATCAACCATGGTGACGGATTTTCTTCCGTATATATGCATATGACCCACTTCATCGTCTCTCCCGGTCAGTATGTTACTGCCGGTCAGGTCATTGGCTATGTGGGTTCCACCGGCGGTTCCACCGGTCCCCACCTGCATTTCGGCATTTCCTACAACGGCAGCTATGTTAACCCCATGAACTATATCTGATAACCCCTTTCTGTTCTCCGGGGTATTCCGGGAGGAGTAACACTATGAGAAATCGCAAAAAGCTGATCTCGATTCTGGCGGGAATTATGGCTGCGGTGATGATTCTGAGCCTGATCCTGAGTCTGATCCCGGCGGCTCATGCCGCGTCCTCCGGCGAGATCCGCAACCAGATCAATGATCTGAAGGCTCAGCAGAGCATGATCCGGGAGGAGAAGAACTCCCTTAAGGCGCAGTACGAACAAAATGAAGATGAGATCGCGGACCTGGTGTCAAGAAAGGTCCTGATCGATCATGAGATATTCCTCCTGTGTGCTGAGATAGACCTGATGAACCAGCAGATCAATGCCTTCGCCCTGTTGGTGGCAGACAAACAGGATGAGCTGGACGTGGCCCAGGCACACTATTTAAGTGTGAATGAGGAGCATCGGGCGCGGATCCGGATCATGGAGGAAGAGGGGTCCATGTCCTACTGGGAGGTTATCTTCAAAGCCAGCAGCTTTGCGGATCTTCTTGACCGGCTGAATATGATCCAGGAGATTGCCGCCGCTGACCGCAGGCGTCTTCAGACTCTTGCAGAGGCTGCAGATGCTGTACAGGTTGCCAAGGAGGAGCTTCAGGCGGAACTGATGGATATGGAAGCCACCCGCCAGGAACTGGATGAAACCCAGGCAGAGCTGACGGATAAAAAGAAGGAAGCGGAAGCCACGCTGACAGAACTGATCGAAAAGGCTGCGGACCTGGAAAGCCTTTATGAAGCCATCGAACAGGAAGAGGCAGCACTGCTCTCCGAGATCGCCAAAAAGGAACAGGAATACAACGATGCAAAGTATCAGGAGTGGCTGGCCCATATAGCCACCGCTACTGTTGCCACCACTACAACACCTGAAACGAAGCCCGCGGATCCCTCTGAGGAGACCACAAAGCCCGCAGACAGCGACGGGGAGGATCCCACAGAGCCTCCGGAGACGACCCAGCCTCCAGAAACCACGGCTCCGCCTAAGGAGGGCTGGATTCGGCCCTGTACCTACACCAAGCTGACCAGTCCTTTCGGTGACCGGGACGCGCCCACTGCCGGCGCATCTACTTACCACCAGGGTGTTGACCTGGCAGGACCTGAGGGAACCCCCATCTATGCCGCCCGATCCGGAACTGTGACCATTGCCCGGTATTCCAATTCCGCCGGCTATTATGTCACCATCAATCACGGTGACGGCTTCTCCTCGGTGTATATGCACATGACCACCTATACGGTGAGCGTGGGCCAGAAGGTGAGCCAGGGTCAGGTGATCGGCTACATGGGCTCCACTGGTATTTCCACCGGCTCCCACCTGCATTTCGGCATTGCGCTGAATGGTTCCTATGTGAATCCGGCAGCTTACGTTCCCCTGTATTGATCGTCTTTTCCCACAGTCTGGGTTTTCGGACTGTGGGAAAGTTTCTATGAGGTAATGAGCCATGAAAAAATTTCAGAAATTTATGTCCTATCTGGTGGTTGCTGTGCTGGCCTCCATGCTGACACTGGCTGCATCTGATATGCTTCCGGGGCCCGGCGCAGAGGCCCGGCCTACCAAGCTGGAGCAGCTGGAACAGCTGCTTCTGGAAAAATTCATCGGCCAGAAGGACCAGACTGCCATGGAGGATGCCGCAGCTGCCGCCATGATCGATTCCCTTGGAGACCGGTGGAGTTACTATATCCCTGCGGCGGAGTATAGTGATTATACAGACCGCATGGCCAATTCCTATGTGGGAATCGGCGTGACCATTCAGGTGACGGAGGACCAGGACGGTTTCCTTGTGACAAAGGTCAACGAGGGTGGTCCCGCTGACCAGGGCGGTATGCGTCCCGGAGACCGAATTGTGGCAGTGGATGGAACCGATGTGCGCAGCCTGGATGTAAACGAAACCAGCAGCCTGGTTAAAGGTGAGGAAAATACCACGGTGGATATCACGGTGAACCGGGGAGGCATGGAGATTACCCTGACCATCACTCGGATGCGTGTGGATACGCCCGTGGCCACTGCCCGGATGCTGGAGGGCAGGGTAGGCCTGATCACCATTGCCAATTTCGATACCCGCTGCGCCCAGGAGACCATCGCTGCGATCGACGATCTGCTGGCTCAGGGGGCGCAGAAGCTGGTTTTCGATGTGCGGTTCAATCCCGGCGGCTATGTCACCGAGCTGGTGGACGTGCTGGACCACATTCTGCCTGAGGGTGATCTGTTCCGGGCTGTGAACTACAAGGGCGAGGAGGACCTGGAGGTCTCTGATGCGGCCTGTATCCAGGGAATTCCCATGGCAGTGCTGGTGAACAGCGAGAGCTACTCCGCAGCGGAATTCTTTGCCGCTGCTCTGCGGGAATACGACTATGCCATCGTGGTGGGCGAGCCCACTGTGGGCAAAGGCTACTTCCAGCAGACCTACAAGCTGGTGGACGGCTCTGCCGCGGGCATTTCCACAGGCAAGTACTTCACCCCCAAGGGCGTGAGCCTGGCGGAGGTGGGTGGCCTGACCCCGGATGTGGTGGTAACGGTGGATGAGGAAACCGCCATCGCCATTTACGGAGGCACGCTGGAGCCTTACCAGGATCCGCAGCTTCAGGCTGCCATTGAGGCGCTGAACCAATAAGCAAAGGGGAGCAGAGATTGTCTGCTCCCCCTTTTGTATGCAAAACTCCCAAAAAAACCTTGACTGTTTCGGATAAATGCCCTATAATACAGGGAGCTATGGAAACTTTTATCTAAGAAAGGATTTTTGAATATGGCTAAGGAATTTAAGATTACAAGCCTGCGTCTTGCCGACCTGGAAAAGGAACTGAACTACCTGAAGACCACCCGTGAGCGCGAGGTTGCCGCCATGATCGCGGAAGCCCGCTCCTACGGCGACTTGTCCGAAAACTCCGAGTACGATGCCGCCAAGAACGAGCAGGCCAAGCTCTACGGCCGCATTGCCGAAATCGAGGACATCCTGTCCCACGCCGTCATCATCGAGGACGAGAACGAGGCCTCCGGCCGTGTCGGCCTGGGCTGCACCGTGGTTGTTGAAGACGAGAAGGGCAACCAGACCACCTACAAGATCACCGGCTCCCAGGAAGCCAATCCCATGCAGTTCAAGCTGTCCGATGACTCTCCCTTCGGCCGTGCCATCGTGGGCAAGGCAGCTGGCGAGACCTTCACCTACTCCGCTCCCGCCGGCACTTTCACCCGCAAGGTGGTCAGCGTCACTCGTGAGGGCTAATCATGGCAAAGTTTGTACCCCAGGCTGAGCTGCCTGTTTCCGAGCAGGCCCAGATCCGCCGCGACAAGCTGGCGGCCCTCCGGGCTGAAGGCCGTGATCCCTTCCAGATCACCAAATTTGATTTCAATGCCGATTCCGCTGCCATCAAGGCCGATTACGAAGGCTTCGAGGGAAAGATTGTCAAGGTGGCCGGCCGCCTGATGTCCAAGCGGGGCCAGGGCAAGGTCATGTTCTGCGACCTGCAGGACTCCACCGGCCGCATCCAGCTCTTCGTGAAGATCGACGAGATGGGCGAGGAGGAGTATGCCCGGTTCAAGAAGAACGACATCGGCGATATCGTGGGCGCTGAGGGCGAGGTCTTCAAGACCAAGACCGGCGAGATCTCCATCCGCACCAGCTCCATCGTGCTGCTGAGCAAGTCCCTGCTGCCCCTGCCCGAAAAGTACCACGGCCTGACCGACAAGGAGATCCGTTTCCGTCAGCGCTATGTGGACCTGATGGTGAATCCCGAGGTGAAGCAGAACTTCATCATCCGCTCCAAGTTCATCAAGTTCATGCGCTCCTACCTGGATAACATGGGCTACATTGAGGTGGAGACCCCTGTTCTGAACACCATCGCCGGCGGCGCTTCCGCCCGCCCCTTCATCACCCACCACAATACGCTGGACATCGACATGTACATGCGCATCGCCACCGAGCTGCCCCTGAAGCGGCTCATCATCGGCGGCATGGACCGGGTTTATGAGATCGGCCGTATCTTCCGCAACGAGGGTATGGATCCCAAGCACAACCCTGAGTTCACCTCCGTTGAGCTGTACCAGGCCTACGCCGACTTCCATGACATGATGGACATCTGCGAGGGCATCATCTCCGGCGCTGCCAAGGAGATCCTGGGCACCTACGAGGTGGAGTGGCTGGGCGAGAAGATCAACCTGGCTCCCGGCTGGCGCCGGATGACCATGGTGGAGGCTGTCAAGGAGTACGTTGGCATCGACTTCGGTGCCATCACCGATGATGCCGAGGCCGTGGCTGCCGCCAAGGAAAAGGGCGTGGAGCTGGCTGACGCCGCAGAAAAGACCTGGGGCAATGCCCTGTACGCCTGCTTCGACCAGAAGGTGGAGGAGCATCTGATCCAGCCTACCTTTATCACCATGTACCCTGTGGAGGTTTCCCCTCTGACCAAGCGCAGCCCCGAAGATCCCCGGCTGACCGAGCGCTTCGAGGCCTTCATCTGCCACAGCGAAATGGGCAACGCCTACTCCGAGCTGAACGATCCCATCGACCAGCGGGAGCGCTTCATGAAGCAGGTGGAGCAGCGTGAGCGCGGCGACGACGAGACCGAAATGCTGGACGAGGACTTCCTGAACGCCATGGAATACGGCATGCCTCCCACGGGCGGCATGGGCATCGGCATCGACCGCTGTGTCATGCTGCTGACCGGCTCCGACTCCATCCGCGAGGTCATCCTGTTCCCCACAATGAAGCCTCAGGAGTAAAAAGCGTTGCGCTGCAATGACTTTTTGAATGCTGCACCTTCGGTTGACAACAAATTGACAACAATTCCGTATATCAATACGAGGGATTGTGACGCAGGATGAATTTTTGTTAGACCACAGCGCAATATAGCACGTACTATTTGAGGACACTTTCTGTAAGTTTTTCAGAAAGTGTCCTTTCTTTTTTGCAGGTTACTGCATCTGTCTTGGCAAATCTTTATGAAAGGATTTGTATCTATGATTAGTGAAGAGACACGGGATTACTACTCTCTGGGCAAGCGGAATGATGTGCGTGAGAATGCCAAAAGGCTGCGCAGGCAGTATCTGCGCTACAAGGATGCTGAAATCGTCTACAGCATCCAGCATAAGAAGCTGTTGGAGATGGCCAGTAAGGCTGGCGCTATTTACCGCATTGATGGAACGGTTTTAATCAATCGAGATATCTTTGATAAGTATCTGGAACAGTTTCATGAACCCAGCACCCTTGCAGCGGAGGACAAGCCATGAGCGGAAATCTGTGGATGTTCTCGGATAAACTGGACGATGAAGATATCGAAATTTTGAAAAATGAATTTATTACATACTATCAAGGTGCTGACTACTATGGCCTTGGATTGAAAATGTTTACCAGACTTGCCCATAAAGCCGGTGCCGTCTATAAAATCGGTAAGAAGGTGCTGATCCGGCGGACAATATTTGATGCGTACCTTCGGAAACTCTATCGGATCAATCAAGAAGATACTGACAGTAAAGCTGCTCCGAAGGATGTGCATGTTTAAGGTTATCTGTTATTCGGAGCAGATTACTTTTCTTCAGAAGTATTTCGGTGAAATGGTAGAATTGTCTGCGGTAAAGATGGAAGATATTGAGCAGTTTTTGGAGATAAGGAGGGAACGCTTACTATAAAATGATTTGAACAGCCATTGATTATAAAAAAGATCAACGACCGCTGCCAATTTTGACGGCGATCGTTGACCTTTGGAAAGAAGAGAGGTAGAAAAGAGGATCTACGGGCGAAAGGAACGGCTCACGGCTTCCGTATCCTTTCATAACCATAGGATACTTAGAAAATTTGAATATCTGATAACTAATTTGAGAAAGCACGCAGATTCTCACCGGCTCCTTTACTCACCGCCCAGATTTCATCGCAGGCACTGATGTTGGAGAGCAGCACCTTTTTGCAGACCTCCTGTAAATGGGTATTCTTTACAATGTGCGCGATGTCAATGTCAAATTTTGTGTGATAGGTCATCACGATCGGCACATTTCTGATTTGGCGCAATTCTCTGGCAACCAGCGTCGAGACCACAGGACAGTGAGAATGAAGTAATGTGATGTTTTCTGTTTCCGTAGCCCGTGCGATCTTCGGGGAAAAGGGAACACCGGCAGGGTAGCCTTCCACCATTTGTGTCTTGATGCTGGGATAGCGGATCACCGGATACTCAAATTTCTGATCCTCAGCATCATTATGATCCGGTGTAATGACCAGTGATTTTAGACCCTGTTTGGGAAGATGTTTTGCGTAGTTGACTACAGTATTGGCAACACCGTCGATCAGCGGCGGAAAAGAATCATTCAACAGACATATGGTTTGCGTATTGTCCACATGGAACCTCCTGAAACATTTTCCAAAAGTATATGTATAAAAGATAAACTGAAACGAAACATCATAAATTGTTTACAAATTCAGGTATCTTGTCCTGATATAATGATGACAAATGTTTCTTTTCAGTTTAGGAACGGGCTGTACACTTTTTACGAGGTGAAAATATATGTTTCAGATTATGGTTGTTGATGACGATAAGAATACCCGCATGCTTCTGAAAGCGGTTTTGGAGGCTGAAAACTATACTGTGTTCACAGCGGAAAACGGAGAAGATGCCCTTTCCGTTATGGACGCCAACCATATTGACCTGGTTGTGCTGGACATCATGATGCCCAGGATGGACGGCTATACCTTTACGAAGGCTCTTCGGGAGAGCAATAACAATTTGCCTATTCTGATGGTCTCTGCCAAGCAGCTTCCCTCAGACAAGAAGCATGGCTTTCTGGTAGGTACCGATGATTATATGACAAAGCCCATTGACGAGGAGGAAATGCTCTGGCGTATCAAAGCTCTGCTTCGCCGGGCCAGAATTGCCAGCGAGCGGCGCATCGTTGTTGGAAATGTGATCCTGGACTACGATTCCCTGACGGTATCGAGAAACGGTGAGGTGCAGGAACTGCCCCAGAAGGAGTTTATGCTGCTGTATAAGCTGCTGTCCTATCCCGGCAAGATCTTCACCCGCATCCAGCTGATGGATGAAATTTGGGGTGCCGACAGCGAAACCGGCTGGGAGACGGTTACAGTACATGTGGGACGGCTTCGCAAACGGTTCGATGGCTGGGATGAGTTTGAGATCGTATCTGTCCGAGGACTTGGCTATAAGGCGGTGAAAAAGGTATGACACAGAGAAAACACTCCAAGCATTTCGGCCTGATGCTGATG
>SVMD01000029.1 GCA_015067615.1 Oscillospiraceae bacterium | reverse complement strand
TGCAGATCATTGCGGACATTCTGGGAACACCGGTGTCTACCCCTGCGGTCACAGTGGGTGCCTGCTTCGGTGATGCCCTGATGGCCGCGCTGGCGGTGAAGCATCCCGGATTTGAAAGCTACAGTGCACTGGCAAACTATATCAGAGATGGTGTTACCTTTCAGCCAGACATAGAGAAGCATAAGCTATATATAAAATATCAGGAAACCTATGAATTGCTGTATCCTGTGAATGCCAAGCTAATGCACAGTGTAGCTGACTGGAAAAGATAATTTGTTATGGGTTGTGGTGATAAGCTTAAGGTGGTGATAAGCTTAAGATGGTATTTGCGCATAGAGAATTTTTGGCCTGCTTACATGAATTGTGATGTGCATATGGTCTATTATGCTTGTCTACATTTACCACTCGAACCCTAGAAAAATCTAAAGCTAAATGATAAAATAACCCCGTCTTCGCATGACTCGTACGAAGACGGGGCGTTATTATAACATATGTTGCAAAGGCTTTTTCTCAGTAATTTCATTCTGCTGCTACACCATTTTTACACCACAATGGCGTTGATTCTTGTGGAGATATGTAGAGATATGTGAACTGCAAAAGTTAGAAAAACACTGTATTATAGGGAAAAAATGGAGCCTTATAGGGATATAGAAAGTTATGAAATTTCAGTACCGGGTTCCGATACCTAATTTCATATATTTCAAAACTCCTTATGTTTATTGCGGCATAGATTGACACCTTATTTTAGCATAAAAGTTTTGGAAGTGCAATCCTTATTTCTGGGCTTCCGGCAGCAATCTTTCCAAAATCCTCAGAGCCCATCCCAGGTGAGAAAGGGATGCTCCCGCATTATTCCAAACTGCAATAAAGAAACAATATGATCGACATAAACGATGGATTTTCCACAAAAACCTGCTTTGAAGCCAACAAAAATCGAAAATAAGAATGATACGTTATACGTATCAGATTTCACGATTTTACATCGGGTCTTTTTTATGGTAAAGATAAAAATTATAGTGCCCGAATTATGAACAGGAGGGAGAAATCCATGTCAAACACCCCCACTTCTGCCGAACAGCCCCAGAAGCTGACACGGCAGCAGCTGAAGGATCTGGAACGGAAGGAACTGACCCCGATCCAGCGGTTCTTCGAGCTGATCATCATGATCCTGCCCCTGGCCTGCGGCCTCATCGCCATTGCCGAATATCTGCTGATCCCCGACAAGGGCAGAAACGCAAATCCCGGCGTGTACCTGACCTGCCTGATCATTTTGGTGGTGGCCTACAATGTCTGGGGCTGGTACACCGCCTACAAGCGGGTGAAGGGGGACAAGACCCCCTACGAAAAGCTGCGCTACAAGGCACCGCTGTTCGCCGCCCTGTTCCTGCTGCTGGCTTTCTATGACTATCTGACCCTGAAGACCGGTATCCTGACCCAGCCCTTCGTGCCCTGCCTGAACTTCGTGCTGAACGCCTTCTGGAAGGACCGGACCATGATCTTTGAATGCACCATACACACCCTGTGGCTGCTGTTCCTGGGTTATTTCAGCGGCTCCGCCCTGGGTCTGGTCACCGGCATTACCTGCGGCTATTCCAAGCGCTGCCGCTACTGGATCGATCCCATCATCAAGTTCCTGGGCCCCATCCCCACCTCCACCTGGATCCCCATCATGATGGTGGTGGCATCCTCCCTGTTTGGCGGCGCCGTGTTCATCATCGCTCTGGGCTCCTGGTTTGCCGTCACCGTGGCTTCCATGAACGGCATTGCCAATGTGGACCAGGATTACTTTGAAGCAGCCCGGACCCTGGGCGCTTCCAGCCGCCAGCTGGTGTTCCGGGTGGCCATTCCCCACGCCATGCCCTCCATCTTCTCCGGCCTGACCCAGGCCATGAGCTCCTCCTGCACCGCCATCATGATCGCTGAGATGCTGGGCGTCAAGTCCGGCCTGGGCTGGTACATGAACTGGAGCAAGTCCTGGGCCAGCTACGACAAGATGTTTGCGGCCCTGTTCGTCATCTGCATCATCTTCACTGTGGTCACCAAATCCCTGGAGGCTGTGAAGCGCTATGTGCTGCGCTGGCAGAATGGAGGAGAGAAGTAATGGAGAATCAGAAAGTAGTCCTGAAGCTGGAGGATGTATCCAAGAGCTTTGCCAAGGTGGAAACCGACGAGGTCACCCACGCCCTGACTTCCGTGACCACCTCCATGGAGAGCGGCGAATTCATCTCCCTGGTTGGCCCCTCCGGCTGCGGCAAGTCCACCATGCTCCGGCTGGTTGCCGGCCTTATCAAGCCCACCACCGGCACCCTTACCGTCAACGGCAAGGAAATCGGCGATCCCGGTCCCGACCGGGGCATGATGTTCCAGAAGGCCACCCTGTTCCCCTGGCTGACAGTGTATGACAACATCGCCTTCTCCCTGCGGATGCAGGGCAAGCTCAAGGGCAACGAGGACAAGGTGGAAAATATGATCAAGGTCATCGGCCTGGAAGGCTTCCGGGATGATTACCCCGGCCAGCTCTCCGGCGGTATGGCCCAGCGTGTGGCCCTGGTCCGCTCCCTGATCAACGAGCCCCCCATTCTGCTGCTGGACGAGCCCCTGGGCGCACTGGATGCCTTCACCCGTATGAACATGCAGGACGAGATCCTGAAGATCTGGCAGGAGAAGCAGCAGCTGGCCATCATGGTTACCCATGACGTGGACGAGGCCATCTACATGGGCACCCGGGTGCTGGTGATGGACGCCCATCCCGGCCGCGTCATTGCCGATATCGAGATCGAGCAGCCCTTCCCCCGGGACCGTTCCTCCCGGGAATTCGTGGAATACCGGAACGATATCCTGAACAAGCTCCACTTCGCCGGCAAAAAGGGCGAATAATACCGATTCAAGATGCAGACTGGTGAAAGCTGCATTTGAATAAATAAATTAAAAGAGGAGATACACACATGAACGCAAAGAAACTGATTGCTCTGCTGCTGGCCATGGTTATGGTCCTGTCCCTGGCAGCCTGCGCCCCCAAGGAAGAGGGCCAGCTGGAAGGCGACCTGAACAACGACGGCCAGATCGAAATGGGCCAGGACGGCGTTGAGGTCGAAGTCAACGTGTCCGACGTCCATATGGACTGCGTCGAGGCCTTCGAGTCCGGCAGCTGGGAAGCTCTGTTCACCCCCGTGGACATCCCCGAGCGCGCCATCGACATGGCAAACTTTGATCTGACCCCCACCGCTGAAGAGCTGGAAGCTATGAAGAACGAGCCTGCCTACGGCCAGAGCGTTAAGTTCTACATGTCCGACGGCTGCACCTCCGGTCCCACCGTGGCTGACGACCTGGGCTTCTACGCCGAGGCCGGCCTGACCGGTGAGGGCTTCAAGGGCACCTCCTACACCGAAGCACTGGGCACCCAGCAGGCTACCGTGGCTGTTGGCCACATCGCTACCATGCTGGTTCCCATCACCAACGGCGTTGACCTGACCTTCGTGGGCGGCGCTCACATCGGCTGCAAGACCCTGTACGTCCTGGCCGACTCCGAGTACAAGACCACCGAGGACCTGAAGGGCACCAACATCTCTGTTCCCAACGGCATCGGCGCTTCCGACTACAACATCACCTGCCTGCTGCTGGATGCTGACGGCATCAACCCCCAGACCGACGTGAACCTGATGCAGGTCTCCTCCGACGCCTGCGTGGCCGCCATGGAGCGCGGTGAGATTTCTGCCGCTCTGCTGTCCGATACCTTCGCCTACGCCATGGTTAAGGAAGGCAAGCTGCGCGCTGTCCGTTCTCTGCTGGACTCCGACTTCCAGGACGAGAACTGCTGCGTCATCGCCATGAATCGTACCTTCGTTCAGGAGAACCCCGTCCACGCCAAGAAGATCGTTCAGGCTGTCCAGAAGGCCCATGCCTGGATGCGTGAGAACCCCGACGAGGCTACCACCCTGCTGCTGGAGCGCGGCTGGAACGGCGGCGACTACGAGATGAACATCATGATCAACAACTCCCTGCAGTTTGGTCTGGCTCAGGACTTCACCGCCAAGACCCTGGAAGAGGTCGTTGGCCGTTATGTCCGCCTGGGCCTGATCACCAACATGAATGATGTTGCTGAGATCATGGAGCTGGCCTGGATCCCCGTCCTGGACTAATCTCATTGTCTGAATCTCTTTCCCACCTGCCCTTCGGGGCAGGTGGGATTTCCTGAAAAGAGAAACACAAACAACCGTTGTCTCGCGGAGAATTTGATGGTATACTATAGAAAAACCATCAAGGAGCAAGCTATGAGAATATTGAGCGTTACCGCCCAGAAGCCGGACAGCACCGGTTCCGGCGTCTACCTGACGGAGCTGGTCCGGGGCTTTGATAAGCTGGGCTGCACCCAGGCGGTGGTCTGCGGCACGGTTCCGGGGGAGGAGATCCTCTTGCCTCAGGGTGTTCAGGTCTTTCCCGTGTGCTACAGCAGCCGGGAGCTGCCCTTTCCGGTCTGCGGTATGTCCGACGAGATGCCCTATGAATCCACCCGGTACCGGGATTTAACGGAAAAAATGACCCGGCAGCTGATGCAGGCTTTCCGGAAAACCCTTTCTGAAGCGGTGGAGGCATTTCGGCCTGACGTGATACTGTGCCACCACCTGTATTTTCTGGCAGCCCTGACCCGGCAGATGTATCCGCAGATCCCGGTATACGGCCAGTGCCATGGCTCCGACCTGCGGCAGCTGGGTACCAATGCCTGGCAGGCAGACTGGATCAAAAGCGAGATCCGGAACTTAAACGGCATTTTCGCCCTGCATGAGGCCCAGAAAAAGCAGATCTGCTCCATGTTTGATCTGCCTGAAAACCGGGTCACCGTCATGGGCACCGGCTACAACAGCGATGTTTTCTTTATCGGGGAAAAAACCGGAGAAAGTGGAGAAAAGCGGAAGATCCGCTTCCTCTTCGCGGGAAAAATCTCCGAAAAGAAGGGCGTATACAGCCTGCTCCGGTGCCTGGATCAGCTGCGGCACCCGGAAAAGGTGGAAGTGAATCTGGCCGGCGGCTGCGGAAGTCCGGAAGAACTGGAAAAATTCCGATACCTGGGGGCGGAAGCACCCTGCACCGTCAATTTCCTGGGCAAGCTGGACCAGCGGACCCTGGCGAAGCGGATGAATGAGAATGATGTGTTCATCCTGCCCTCTTTTTATGAAGGCCTGCCGCTGGTACTCATCGAGGCCATGGCCTGCGGCCTGAAAACCATCTGCACAGACCTGCCCGGCATCCGTCCCTGGCTGGACAAAGCCCTGCCCGGCAACGGTACGCTGTTTGTGGAGCCCCCCAAAATGCGCAATGCCGATGAGCCTGTGGCATTGGAGCTGCCCGGCTTTGAGCTGCGGCTGGCGAAAGCCATGGAGGCGGTAGCCGAAATGCCCCTGCCGGATCCGAAGCAGGTGGGCAGGCTCAGCTGGACTGCCCTGTGCGATAAATTCTTGACTTACTGGAACGAAACATAAATGATTCAGGAGGAATCCCCATGCTGGTTGATATGCACCTTCACGCACTGCCCCATTCCACGGACAGCTTCATCACCCTGGAACAGATCGTGTACCTGGCAAAGGAAAAGGGTCTGGACGGCGTGGTCCTGACCGACCATGACAGCATGGGCGGCAAGGAATTCGCCGAGGAATACAGCCGGAAAGTGGATTTTCCCATTTTCGTGGGCCTGGAATACTATTCCCTCTGGGGTGATATCACCACCTGGGGTATTGAGACCTTCCCGGACCACCGGATCGAGGCCCAGAAGTACATCGACCATGTAAACGCCTCCGGCGGCTTCTGCTGCGCCTGCCATCCCTTCCGGAACAACAACCGGGGCCTGGAAGAAAATCTGGCCCTGGCAAAGGGCCTCCACGGCGTGGAGGTGCTGAACGGCTCCACCCCCATGGACACGAACCGGATCGCCCTGCGCTGGTGCCGGGAGTTGGGGCTGCAGCCCATCGGCGGCAGCGACGCCCATGTGGTGAAGCAGGTGGGCAAGTACGCCACCTGGCTGCCGGAGCGGGTGGACAACCTGAAGGACTTTGTGGAGCTGCTGCGGACCCGCCCGGTAAAGCCTGCCATTTTCAACGGCATCGGCTACGATGTGGTGGATGATTTCTAAAGCAAAACGGATGCACCGCTTTCGGTGCATCCGTTCTTTTATGTCTTTTTATAGCATCAGCTCGTACCAGCCGGCTACGGTGATGCCCTTTTCCTTTACGAAGGCTTCCAGAGCGGCCCGGTCAGAGGGCTCAGCCTTCCAGGACATGCCGCAGCCTGCGGTGATCTCCCGGGGAACCGGGATCAGGCGGCCGGGGAGTCCGGCGGCGGTGCAGGCGCTCTCCATGGCCATGGCGGCGGTGGTGGTGTGGAAGGTGACCACTAATTTTAAGGTTTTCTGTCTCATTGGGCAAGCTCCTTGATGGCTTTGATGGCGGTGTCCACTTCCTCCTCCGTGTTGAACCAGGAGAAGCTGAACCGGACCGCACCCTGCTCCACAGTTCCCAGGGCCTGATGCATCAGGGGGGCGCAGTGGGCGCCGGGGCGGGTGGCGATCTCGTAGTCCTCCCACAGGGCATCGGATACCTCGCCGGAGTCATAGTCGCCGATGTTCAGGGTCACCACGGCGGTGCGGTTCCAGCTGGAAAAATCGCCGTAGAGGGTAACGCCGGGAACATCCTTCACGCCCTCGTAGAACCGCTTTGCCAGTTCCGTTTCCCGGGCGTGGATGGTGGAAATGCCGGTTTCCAGCAGAAATTCCACACCGGCCCCAAGACCGGCGATGCCGTGGCCGTTGAGGGTTCCGGCTTCCAGCCGGGTGGGCATCTCCTCCGGGTGGGTGCGGCTGTAGGACTGGACACCAGAGCCGCCAACCTTGAAGGGCCGGATCTCCACATCCCGGGCTACGCACAGTCCGCCGGTGCCCTGGGGGCCCATGAGGCCCTTGTGGCCGGTGAAGCACAGCACGCTGATATGCATGGCTTCCATGTCCAGGGGCAGCACACCTGCTCCCTGGGAGGAGTCCACCACCAGCAGAAATCCCTTTTCCTGGACGATTTCGCCGATCTTCATCAGATCCAGGGCGTTGCCGGTGAGATTGGAGGCGTGGGTGCAGACGATGGCGCGGGTATTCGGCCGGATCAGCCGGGAGAAATCCTCGTAATCCACACAGCCCCGCTTGTCCGCCGGGACGATGGACAGCTCGATGATCCCTTCGTCCTCCAGCCGGAACAGGGGCCGCAGAACGCTGTTATGCTCCAAGGCGGTGGTGATCACATGGTCGCCCTGATGAAACAGACCATTGATGGCAATGTTCAGGGCCTCCGTGGCATTGGTGGTGAAGATCACCTGCTCAGGACCCGGAGCGTTGAACAGCTTTGCCAGATTGGCGCGGGTATTGAACACGGAGCGGGCGGAGCGGAGAGCGCCGCCGTGGGTGCCCCGGGAGGAATTGCCTATGCTCTGCAGAGCCTCCACCACCGCTTCCAGCACCTGCGGGGGCTTTTTCTGGGTGGTGGCGGCGTTGTCCAGGTAGATCATACGCGGATGACCTTGGCAGCCTGGGTCAGCTTTTCCACGATGGTGTACATATTGGTGACGGAGCCCACAGCCAGCTTGTCGCCCAGACCGTAGAAGTTCAGGCAGGTGCCGCAGGTCAGGATCTCCACACCCTGGGCTTCCATGTTCTTCAGGTCCTCCACGGAAACAGCACCCTCAACAGTCAGCTTGGCGCCGCCGTTGTAGAACAGGATGGTCTTGGGCAGCTCTTCCTGCTGGGAAACGGCGTACAGGTAGCCCTTCATCAGGGTGGCGCCCAGAGCGTCGTCGCCGGAGCCCATGCAGTTGGAGCCCACAGCGATGACCAGGTCGCCCCGTTGGTCGGGGATGCAGGAGACGGTTTCCTCGTTCTTGGAGGCGGTGGCAGTGGGATCGGTGACGATCATCTTGACCACATAGTGCTTCTCATCCATCTTCTCGGATGCAACGCTGAGGCCCCGGTCGGCGGCGAAGCGGATCAGGTTCTGAACGGGGATCTCGCTGTCCACATGGATCTCCAGAGTGCCGGGCTCGGTCATGGCGGCCACAGCCTTCATGGTCTTGACTACGGGGATGGGGCACTGATCGCCCAGAGCATTGACGGTAATGATATTCATAACGGAATCTGCCTTTCTATATAAATTAGTATATAGGAATAATAGTATGTAAGGCCGGAATTTGTCAAGCTGAATCGGAAAACACGATAGTAAACCCATATGATCGGCAAAAAAGCGGATGCACCGGGCAGGTGCATCCGCTGTGTGGTTCTTATCGGTTGCCGGCCCGGCGGCGGTCGTAGAGCTTGGCCAGACCGCCCTCACTGGTCTCACGGAACCGGTGGTTCAGGTTCACACCGGTTTCCTTCATGGCCCGGCAGACCATGTCGTAGCTGATGTTACGGGAGCCGGTGAGGAAGTAGCTCATGTTGCAGGCGTTCATGGCCCGCATGGCGGCAACGGCGTTGCGCTCGATGCAGGGCACCTGCACCAGGCCGCAGATGGGGTCGCAGGTGAGGCCCAGGTGATGCTCCATGGCTACCTCGGCAGCGTATTCCAGCTGATCCAGGTCCTGCTTGTAAAGCTCTGCCAGAGCGGCAGCGGCCATGGAGCAGGCAGTACCGATCTCTGCCTGGCAGCCACACTCGGCGCCGGAGATGGAGGCGTTGGTCTTGGTCAGATTGCCGATGATGCCTGCGGTGGCCAGGGCCCGGCAGATCTCCTCATCGGTGTAGCCCTTGGTGTCCTGGGCGTATTTCAGCACAGCGGGCAGCACGCCGCAGGCGCCGCAGGTGGGTGCGGTGACCACGGTGCCGTTGGAGGCGTTCTGCTCGGCAACGGCGAAGGCGTAGGAGGCGATCTGGTGGAATTCAACCAATGCGGGCTCCCGGATGGCCAGCTGGGTATCCCGCAGCTCCTTGGCCTTGCGCTTGATCTTCAGACCGCCGGGGAGAATGCCCTCGGCCTGAAGGCCCTCTTCGATGCAATTTTTCATGGTCTGCCACACTTCCATCAGGAAGTCCCAGATCTCGGGGCCCTCATTCAGCTCCACATACTCGGACAGGGTGTCGATGTAGCGCCATTTGCAGAAATCGTGGATCTCCGCAAAGGAATGCTCGATGTACACCTCTTCACCGGCGGCAGCCGCAGGCTCGCCGGGGACCCGGATGTCGCCGCCGCCCACGGATTCCACCCGCAGGAAGCCCACTTCCTTATCGCCCGCGAAGCCCTTGAAGTCCAGGGTGTTGGGGTGCATGCCGTCCCATTCCAGGGAGGAATAGATGATTTTGGTCCGGTCCGGACCCAGGGTCTCCTTCAGCACGTTGTCGGTGCCGTGGCCGATGCCGGTCTTGTTCAGGGAGCCGTAGAGGATGACCTCAAACCGCTCCGCCTGGGGGCAGCGGGTCAGGAACAGCTTGGCAGCCCGCTCAGGGCCCATGGTGTGGGAGGAGGAGGGGCCTTTGCCGATTTTGTAGATCTCGCGGATGGATTTCATGGAAAAACCTCCGTATAGTTTATTTTCATCATTCAGTATAGCAAATGCTGCCGGAAATTACAATGTTTTTCCGAAATAATGTGAGAGTGTAAATTATCGTTTCGCTTACTATGGTTGCTGCGGCGCGGGAGCGCCCTTGCCTCCACCTTTGGGGGAGGTGGGCCGCCGAACGGCGGCTCGGAGGGGGTGTCGCAAAGTCTTTTGCCCTCTCAGTCACCGCCAAAGGCGTGAGCGCCCGCAGGCGCCATGCAAGCGAGCAACCGCTCGGAGAGCGGCACTTGGCGAGTCGCTGTGCCAGCATGGAATTAAAGTGCGCTTGCCACCGGCAAGCGATGGATTTTGATTCGCTGCGCGGAGCACCACCCCAGAGGGGGAGCCAACTATCTAATGTAAACGATAATTTTTCTTTCCAAAATCTGCCCAACCTCTTGACAGATATGCTATAATATACAGTACGAAATCAGGCATTGTAACCAATGCAAAGAGAGGTAATTTACTATGGCGAAAGATAAGAAGGTAGAACAGATCACCGATATGGAGGTGGACTTTGCCCAGTGGTTCACCGACGTGTGCAAGAAGGCACAGCTGATCGATTACTCCTCCGTCAAGGGCGTGTTCATCTACCGTCCCTACGGCTATGCCATCTGGGAGAATATCCAGAACATCATGGACAAGGAGTTCAAGAAGCAGGGCGTTGAGAACGTCTATATGCCCCTGCTGATCCCCGAATCCCTGCTGCAAAAGGAGAAGGACCATGTCGAGGGCTTTGCTCCCGAGTGCGCCTGGGTCACCATGGGCGGCGGCGAGAATCTGGAAGAGCGCTATGCCATCCGTCCCACCTCTGAGACCCTGTTCTGCGAGCATTTCGCAAATGTGCTGCAGTCCCACCGGGATCTGCCCATGAAGTATAACCAGTGGTGCTCTGTGCTGCGCTGGGAGAAGACCTCCCGGCCCTTCCTGCGCCACCGTGAGTTCCTGTGGCAGGAGGGCCATACCATCCACGCCACCGCCGAGGAGGCCAAGGAATTCACCGAGACCATGCTGAACGTCTACGCCGACTTCTGCGAGAACGTGCTGGCTATGCCCGTCACCCGGGGCCAGAAGACCGACAAGGAGAAGTTCAACGGCGCTGAGGCCACCTACACCATCGAGTGCATGATGCACGACCGGAAGGCCCTGCAGGCCGGTACCTCCCACTACTTCGGAGACGGCTTCGCCAAGGCCTTCGGCATCGAGTTCACCGACAAGAACAACAAGCGCACCAACCCCCACGAGACCTCCTGGGGCGTTTCCACCCGCCTCATCGGCGGCATCATCATGACCCACGGTGACAACAACGGCCTGGTGCTGCCTCCCAAGGTTGCACCCACCCAGGTGGTCATTCTGCCTGTTGCCCAGCACAAGCCCGGCGTTCTGGACGCCGCCAAGGAGCTGAAGAACCGCCTGCTGAATGCCGATATTCGGGTCAAGCTGGATGATTCTGATAACTCCATGGGCTGGAAGTGCGCCGAGTACGAGATGAAGGGCGTGCCCCTGCGTGTGGAATGCGGCCCCCGTGACCTGGAGAAGGGCGAGTGCGTCCTGGTCCGCCGTACCGACCGGGAGAAGGTCGTCATCAAGCTGGAGGACCTGGAAACTGCCGTTGCTGAGCAGCTGAAGGTTGTGCAGCAGCAGATGTTCGACAAGGCCAAGAAGAATCTGGACGAGCACATCTTTGAGGCTCACTCCATCGAGGAGGCAAAGGCTCTGCAGGATGCCAACGGCGGCTACATCAAGACCATGTGGTGTGGCGACCTGGAGTGCGAGCTTGCAATGAAGGAAAAGGCCGGCATGTCCTCCCGCTGCATCCCCTTCGCCCAGGAGAACCTGGACGACAAGTGCCCCTGCTGCGGCAAGCCCGCCAGCAAGATGGTCTACTGGGGCATCGCTTATTAATGCAAAATGCAGAATGCATAATGCAAAATGTTTTTGAATAAGCAAAGTCGTATCTAAGAGCATTCTGAAAACGACGCAGCCGAGTTTGGCTGCGTCGTTTTTTACGCTTAAGGAGGGAAATATGGAACGAGTCATCATCATCGGCTGCGGCGGAGCGGGTAAGTCCACCCTGGCCCGGAAACTGGGAGAGAAGACAGGGCTGCCGGTGGTTCACCTGGATCAGATCTGGTGGGCGCCGGGGCATTGGCAGCATATGGAGAAGGAAGAATTTGACCGGCGGCTGCTGGAAGAAATGGAGAAGCCCCAATGGATCATGGACGGTAACTACAACCGCACCATGGAGCTGCGGCTGGATCGGTGCGATACGGTCCTCTATCTGGATATGCCCCGACTTGTTTGTCTGAAAAACTGGATCGGCCGTGTTATCAAAAACTGGGGCCATGCCAGGGCAGATATGGCCGAGGGCTGCGCCGAGTGGTTTGACCCGGAGATGGCAGCTTGGATATGGAAGTTCAATAAGCAGAACCGCAAACGCTATTATGAACTGCTGAACGATCTGGAAGACAAGCAGGTGTACATCCTGAGATCCCGCCGGGCGGTCAATAAATTTCTGGAACAGACAGGAGGTCATAATGTCTAAAGAAATCAACCCCAAAGATACATCCAGAGCGTCAGCTTATGAGCTCTGGATGAAGGCACCGAATCCGATGGTCACATTTTTCAAAACTGTGGATGTGACGAATCTGGTGAAGATAAGCAAACGACACGGTTTGAAGTTCAATATGTTGCTTACCTATTGCGTTGGAAGAGCGGCCGTATCAGTGAAGGAGTTTTACATATTGCCTGTCG
>SVMD01000011.1 GCA_015067615.1 Oscillospiraceae bacterium | reverse complement strand
TGCTGATCTGCGGCGAAAATGATCCCGTGGGCAATATGGGCAAGGGGGCCAAAGCCGTGATGCAGGCTATGAAACAGGCCGGACTGGATGTTACGTTTCATCTGCTGCCCGGTTCCCGGCACATGATTCTTGGCGAACAGGCAAGCGGCGCTGCCGATGTAGCTGTGAAAATCATTCAGGATTGGATTTTGAGGTGAAACTTATGAAGAACAAACCGAATGTCGCCTTTATCTGCGTCCATAATTCCTGCCGCAGTCAGATGGCGGAGGCTCTGGGTAAGAAACTCTGCGACGATACTTTTGAAAGCTACTCCGCCGGAACGGAAACCAAACCCCAGATCAACCAGGATGCGGTTCGTCTGATGAAACAAGTTCACGGCATCGATATGGAGCAGACCCAATACAGCAAGCTCTTATCCGAACTGCCGGAAATCGACATTGTCATCACCATGGGCTGCAATGTCCAGTGTCCGTACCTGCCCTGTTCCCACCGGGAGGACTGGGGTCTGGATGATCCCAGCGGAAAAGAGGACGCAGCGTTCTTCTACACCATGCAGCGGATCGAAGAAAAGGTGCTGGATCTGAAAAAGCGGATTCAGGAGGGGACAATCTCATGAAAGTGGTCTGCTACGGCGATTCCAATACCTACGGCTACGATCCCAGAGGGTATTTCGGCGGGCAGTACGACCATCCCTGGCCGGAACTTCTGGCGGAGAAGCTGGACGGTACCGTTTTAAATTGGGGCGAGAATGGCCGGGAAATTCCCAGAAGAACCGCGGATTTTCCGGCAGATACAGATCTTCTGATCATCATGCTGGGTACCAACGATCTGCTGCAATTCTGGACACCGGAAGCCGCCTGTGAGAAAATGAAGCTCTTTCTGGAATCGCTGACGCTGGATCGTAACAAGATCCTGCTGATCGCTCCGCCGCCCATGAAATTCGGTCAGTGGGTTCAGGACCAGGAACTAATCGACGATTCCATTGCCCTTGCAAAACACTACAAAGCCCTGTCAGAGCGTCTGGGAGTCCGGTTTGCCGATGCTGTGGATTGGAATACCCCCCTGGCCTACGACGGCGTACACCTGACTGAGGAGGGCCACAAAGCCTTCGCTGAAAGCGTGATCGAACACTTACACAAAGGAGAATGAACTATGCTGGAAATTGGTATGAAAGCACCGGAATTTACTCTGTTGGATAAGGACGGCAAAACTGTCAGCCTGTCCGACTTCCTGGGAAAGAAAGTCGTGCTTTATTTTTATCCCAAGGACAATACCCCCGGCTGCACCCGGCAGGCCTGCGCCTTTGCCGCTGCCTATGAGGGTTTCAAAGAAAAGGATGTTGCAGTCATCGGCATCAGTAAGGATAGTGTCGCTTCCCACCAGAAATTCGCCCGGAAGTTTGATCTGCCCTTCATTCTGCTGTCTGACCCGGAGTTACAGGCCATTGGAGGCTATGGCGTCTGGCAGGAGAAGAAGCTCTACGGCAAGGTAAGCTACGGCGTGGTTCGGACCACATTCATCATCGACGAGCAGGGCAATATCGAAAAAGTCATGCCAAAGGTGAAGCCCGATACCAATGCTGCGGAAATTCTGAGCTATCTTGGGGAATAAGATATGAGAATCATCATTTCTCCCGCAAAGAAAATGCGGGTGGATACGGACACCATGCCCTGTCGGGAGCTTCCTGCATTTCTGTCCAGAACGGAGCAGCTCTGCAACGTTTTGCAGTCCATGTCTGATGCAGAGCTGAAGAAGCTCTGGAAGTGCAATGACCAGATTGCGGCCCTGAATATCCAGCGGCTTCAGAATATGGACTTACATAACCGCCTGACCCCGGCGGTGCTGGCCTACGAGGGAATCCAGTATCAGTACATGGCGCCCGGCGTATTCACGGAGCAGGCGTTTGACTATATTCAGGAGCATCTTCGGATTCTGTCCGGGTTTTACGGCATTTTGAAGCCCTTTGACGGTGTCACCCCCTACCGGCTGGAAATGCAGGCAAAGCTCAGGGTGGGGGAGTGCAAAGACCTGTACGCCTACTGGGGCGACAGTCTTGCCAAGACCCTATTGGCCGAAACGGACTGCATTATAAATCTTGCATCCAAAGAATACAGTATCTGCGTTTCCAAATATCTGCCCGAGAATGTCCGCTTCATTACCTGTGTATTCGGCGAAGAAAAGGACGGTAAGGTGATCGAAAAGGGCACAATGTGCAAGATGGCCCGGGGCGAGATGGTGCGCTTTATGGCAGAAAACCAGATCGTTGATCCGGAGCAGATCAAGTCCTTTGACCGGCTGGGCTACCGTTTCGACCCAGCTCGTTCTGATAGCAATTTGTTTGTATTTATCCTGAATGCAACCGGAGGTTGACATGATTCCTTGTATTTCTGTCGAAAATATGCGGCTTAGCGACGCCCATACCATCGCCAATTTTGTACCCAGTCTGGAGCTGATGTACCGGGCTGCTATGGGCGTTTTCAAGGCCCACCACTGGCAGGGCAGTACTGCTATTGTGGTAGGTTCCGGCAACAACGGGGGTGACGGCTTCGCTCTGGCCTGGATCCTGAAGGAAAAGGGCTTCGGCTGCACCGTGTTCACCGTCAGCCAGAAGATGTCCTCCGACAGCGCCTATTATGCTGCCAAGGCTAAGGAGACGGGTGTTCCTGTGGTTCCTTTTGAAAGGGGCTGTCTGAATGGCTTCTCCACCGTAGTAGACTGCCTGCTGGGCACCGGTTTTTCCGGCACGCCCCGGGGCAATTACCGGGATGCCATCGAAGCCATCAACGAGTCCGGCGCCTTCGTCATCAGCGTGGACATCAACAGCGGCATGAATGGTGATACCGGCGATGCAGAGCTGGCCGTCCGGTCTGATCTGACCGTGACCATTGGCTTTGTCAAAGCCGGACTGGTAACGGAAAATGCCGGAAATTACATAAAACGACTGGTTTGCGCCGATATCGGTATCGTTTTGCTTCAGGAAGAAGGGTATATTACCGATGAAACTTGCCCACCCTGGCTGGATAGGAATGTGATTATGTCACGGTAATCTTCTTCCGTTTTCGGTATACTGTAAAAAATACTGGGGAGGCTGATCTTGTGATCCGAAGAATCATTACCATCAATCAAGAGCGCTGCAACGGCTGCGGTCTGTGCGCCAGCGCCTGCCACGAGGGTGCCATCGGCATTGTGGACGGCAAAGCAACGCTGCTCCGGGAGGACTACTGTGACGGTCTGGGGGATTGTCTTCCGGCCTGTCCCATGAACGCCATTTCTTTTGAGGAGCGGGAAGCCCCCGCCTATAACGAAGCAGCTGTACTGGCGGCCAAGAAAGAAAAGTCAGCCGCTGTTACGCATCGGGTGGAGAGTCAGCTGAACAATTTCCCTGTCCAGATCAAGCTGGCACCGGTCAATACACCCTATTTTGACGGTGCCGACCTGCTGATCGCCGCCGACTGCACTGCTTTTGCCTATGGCAATTTCCATAACGACTTCATGCGCAACCGAATCACTCTGATCGGCTGCCCCAAGCTGGATGCCGTGAATTACGCGGAGAAACTGGCCGATATTTTCAGGCTCAACAACATTCGCAGCATTACCGTGACCCGGATGACCGTGCCCTGCTGCGGCGGCCTGCCCTTTGCGGTGAAGAACGCCCTTGCCATGTCCGGCAAGGAGATCCCGCTGCACGTTGTGACCATCAAGCCCGATGGCACCCTCCTGCGCTGAGGTAGGCTATGACTATCTGGGAAGAAAAGCTCCTGGGCCAGCTTGTGGGCCTTGCCCGGGCAACGGACGGAAATGAACACCTGATCACGGAGGCCGTTACGGGAATCATCGCGGAAATTCTGATGGCTAACGTCTCCAGTGAAGCCCAATATGCCGCCTACAGCAGCAAAATCGACGCCGCCAAGCGGGAAATGGTGCCCGATTGTTTCCACTGCGCAAATCCCTGCGGCAGAACCGCCGCGCTGGATCTGAAAACTCTGGAAGGGGAGCCCCGGCAGATTCGGGAAGCCAAGTTTTCCATTCTGGGCAAAATCCGAACCCTCGCCGGTTCTGAACGCTGTCAGGAAAGGGATATGAAGCTGTACCGGGGCCTTGTGATCCTTGGTCTGGAGGGGTATTCCCCGGAGGAACTGACCGCATTATTTGAATCGTCTTAATATGCAAACAGACCGCCGAATTCGGCGGTCTGTTCTGCTTATCGATGCCATCATCCGCGTCTGGGTAACCCGGGAATTTCGGGAAAGCGTTGAAGAAGTGGTGGAAATCGTAAAACGGGCCCAGGATCGTCAAATCCCAATGCATATTTCTACTTCAGTTGGAAATGATATCCTCAGAAAGTGAGGTTTTTCCAATGTTCAAACACGAAAAGCTGCTGTTCCACCCGGTAGAGGTGGAACGCCCCAATCCCCAGTACGCGGCACTGCTGCAGGAGCAGCTGGGCGGCGCCAATGGCGAGCTGAAAGCCGCCATGCAGTATATGTCCCAGAGCTTCCGGATCAAGGACCCGGAGATCAAGGATCTGTTTCTGGACATCGCCGCCGAGGAACTGTGCCACATGGAAATGGTGGCCCAGACCATCAACCTGCTGAATGGTCACGATGTGGATGCCGCAAAAGTTCCTGCCGGGGAGATTCAGACCCATGTGCTGTTGGGCCTGAATCCGGGGCTGATCAACGCCTCCGGCTATTCCTGGACCGGGGATTATGTGACTGTCACCGGAGATCTCTGCGCCGACCTGCTCAGCAATATTGCCTCGGAACAGCGGGCCAAGGTGGTCTATGAGTACCTGTACCGTCAGATCGATGACAAGAAGGTAAAGCAGACCATCGACTTCCTTCTGAACCGGGAGGAGGCCCACAACGCCATGTTCCGGGAGGCCTTCAACAAGGTGCAAAACACCGGTTCCAACCGGGATTTCGGCACCACCAAGGCGGCAAAGATGTATTTCAGCCTCTCTGAGCCGTCTCCCAAGGATTCTCCCTTTCCCAATGCAAAGGTAAATCCGCCTTCCTTCAACTAAAAATATGAGCCGCCCGGGTTGGGCGGCTCTGCTTTTATTTTCGGGATATTTTTCTGAGAATGAAGAAGTAGCTGGGCACCAAAATCAGGTCCGCTCCCAGCCAGGCGGAGACTTCGGCAACGAAGATGCCGTTTTCACCCATGATAGCAGGCAGAAGCAGCACGCCGCCGGTGCGCATGATGAACTCCGCAATGCCGGAAACCATGGGCAGCACCGTATTGCCCATGCCCTGAACCGCCGACCGGGTCACATGGAGGATGTAGAGGATGGGCAGGCAGATGCTCATAATTGTAAGATAGGTCACGCCAACGGCTGTTGCTGCGGTAACTTCCTCAGCACTACCGGAAACAAAAGCGCCGATGATGGGGTGAGAAAAGGTGAGCATTACCAGGCTGATCAGGGCAGAGGTTGCAAGGGATACAACGATGGCCCATTTCATGCCGATTCTGATCCGGTCGATTTTCGCTGCGCCCAGATTCTGGCCCACATAGGTGATCATGGCGTAGCCATAGGAGGTAGCGGCGATTTCCAGCACGCCATAGAGCTTGTTTGCTGCGGTAAAGCCGCCAATGAAGGCCACGCCGTAGCCGTTGACCACGGCAGTGATAATCATGCCGCCCACGGCGATAATGGCGTTCTGGGCCGCCATGGGAGAGCCGAGAGACAGCAGCCGTCCGGCCATGGCAGGCTTCAGGGCGAAATTGGATTTCTGCAGCGTCAAAAACTCGATCTTTTGGATCTTCAGCAGGCAGTAGATGCTGGAAATGCCCTGGGCAATGAGGGTGGCAATGGCTGCGCCTGCAATGCCCCAGTGCAGCACCAGCACGAACAGCAGGTCCAGGATGATGTTGGAGATCGCCGACACGATCATGGCGTACAGGGGCGTCTGGCCGTCACCCAGGGAGCGGAGGATGGTGGCCAACAAGTTGTAGGCCATGACGATTGGGATTCCCAGAAACATAATTCGCAGGTACAGCAGGGAACCGCCCATGATCTCTGCGGGAGTATTCAGCAGCAAAAGAGCTGGTTCCGCCACCGCCTGTCCCAGGATCAGAAACAGCAGAGCGGACAGTGCCGACAGGGTAGTGGAGCTGCCCACCACACTTCTCAGGTTCTCAAACTGCTTGGCGCCGAACTCCCGGGCCATCAGGATGCCGAAGCCCTGGGTCACACCCTGGATCATACCCAGAAGCATCCAGTACAGCCAGTCTGTGGCACCCAGCGCCGCCAGGGCATCCACGCCCAGAGCCTTGCCCACCACCATGGTATCCACCACGGTGTACAGCTGCTGGAAAATATTGCCCACCATCAGCGGCAGGGCGAAAGAAACAATCAACGGCAGGGGAGCGCCGGTGGTCATATCTTTGATTTTGGCTTTCATGATGCCATCTCCTCTCTGCTGCCGATTGTAGCACGCCAAACCCACAAAAGCAACGGTGTCATTTTGGCACTTCTGTACCGATGTCGGTGAGCAAACCTTTCAGCTCATCGAAGGGCATGGAGTAGCGCTGGGACAGGTACCGCAGGGACGCCCCAAGCTCGCCGTCGGGGCCGCCGTACTGGGAGATGATGATCGCTGCCAGCTTTGGGTTGGGCCGGTCGATCTTCACCGGATATTGCAGTTTCTTGTCATAAATAAACATTTTTTAGCCCTCCTTATTCTTGGCGTATTCCCAGGGCCAGGGATCATCCAGCCACTTGTAGGGGCCTTCCGTGGGGTGCTTGTGGGTCAGGGGTGTGCATTTTCTGGAATATTCCATGGATGCGTCGTGATACATCTGCTGGTAGGCCCGGTAGATTTCCAGGGCTTCCTTGTCATCCCGGTGGGTATCCAGGTACAGGGCCAGCTCCTGAAGGGCAAAGGCCATGACCTGCAGCTCTGTCAAGGGTGTGACGGGCTTCTCGTTCCGGTTCACCATGCCCAGGAAGGGAAGATCCAGCCCGGGGAAGAGGGTGCCTCTTACCAGGGCTTTTCTCGCTTCATATTTGGGCGGGTTCTCCATCTGGAAGGGAACATAGGGGTTCGCCAGCGGGGCGGTGTTGGGGAGCCTTCCCTCCCAGCCCGGTCTGGTCTGATTGCTGCGTTCCAAAATTCATTCCTCCTTACAGGAAATTGGGAGACTGTGTCGCTCCGTGTCATCCTATGCGCGGCCGTTCATTTTCGTTCAGATCCTGCATAGATTGGGACGAGGTGATGGATTTGAAACGGAAACTGGCCCTGAAGGTTGCCTACATGCTGACCATCTTAACAACCCTGACGCTGACAGCCCTTGGCAGTCGGGCCGTCACGGTCATCTCCCAGAGCCTGCCGCCGGTGCGGGAGCATTGCTTTATCATCGATGCCGGACATGGCGGTGTGGACGGCGGCGCCACCTCCTGCACAGGAAAGCTGGAAAGCGCCTTCAATCTGGAGATCAGTCTGCGGCTTCGGGATCTGCTTGCCTTCCTGGGCTATGACACCCGGATGATCCGAACCGAGGATATTTCCGTCTACACAGAGGGGGATACCATCGCCGCAAAGAAGATGTCTGACCTGAAGGAGCGTGTGCGGATCTGCGAGAAAACCGACGGCGCCATACTTTTGAGCATCCATCAGAACATTTTCCCGGACAGCCGCTACAGTGGTGCCCAGGTATTCCACGCAAGTTCCCAGGGCAGTGAGGAGCTGGCAAAAAGTCTTCAAAACAACCTGATCGCTGTCCTGAATTCAGGCAGCAAGCGCAGCGCAAAGAGGGCAGAGGGAGTATACCTGATGGAGCATATCTCCTGTCCGGGGGTTCTGATTGAGTGCGGTTTTCTGTCGAATCCGGAGGAAGAGGCAAAGCTACGCTCGCCGGAATATCAGAAGCAGCTGTGCTGCGTCATAGCCGCCACCGTGGCTTCGTTTATAGAATAAGGGCGAAGCATTTGCTTCGCCCTTTCACCATATCCAAACGCTTGACCAAATGTTCTATAATTGCTATAATGACAAAAACACCAAGGAGGCAGCCCATATGGATCTTTCCATTTCTCAGATGATGCAGCTGCAGCGGGAGCTTTACGAACTTCACAAAGACAAATGGAGCCCATTGGAGCCGGAATTCGGCCGGGATTCCATTTTGTACATGGTGGAGGAAGTGGGCGAGGTCATTGCCGTTTTGAAGAAAAAGGGCCATGAGGCCATTCTGGAGGACCCGGCAGTCCGGCAGGCTTTTCTGAGTGAAATGGCAGACGTACTTATGTATTATCATGATGTGCTGCTGCGGTTCCATGTGACCCCGGAGGAGATTTCCCTGGCTTACGCGGACAAGCACGGCTATGACATGCAGCGCGATTACGAGCGAGAATATAAGGAGCAATACAATGGCTAAAATGAAAACCATCTTTTTCTGCACCAGCTGCGGCAATGAGTCCCCCAAATGGATGGGTCGGTGTCCCGGCTGCGGTGCCTTCAATACCATGGAGGAGCATATCGAAAAGCCCGTCCCCGCAGGACGGGCCAAGGTCGCCCCGGTGGGCCAGTCCCGGAACCCTCAGCGGCTTCGTGAAGTCCGCAGCGACGGCGAGATCCGTTTTTCCACCGGTATGGGGGAACTGGACCGGGTTCTGGGCGGCGGCGCTGTGGCCGGCTCCCTGGTCCTGGTGGGCGGTGCCCCCGGCATCGGTAAGTCCACATTGCTGCTGCAGATCTGCAACAGTCTGTGCAAGGGACGAAAGGTCCTGTACATCTCCGGTGAGGAAAGTGAGCGGCAACTGAAGCTCCGGGCGGAGCGGTTAAAGGTGGATCCCGAGGACCTGTTCATCCTCTCGGAGACCCGGCTTTCCGATATCGTAGCCGCCACGGAAGAGATGCAGCCGGATATTCTCATCGTGGACTCCATTCAGACCCTTTACAACGAGGAAAACGAAAGCTCTCCCGGCTCCGTTTCCCAGGTTAAGGACTGCACCATGTCCATGATGCAGTTGTCGAAATCCCAGGGCATCACCGTCTTTGTGGTGGGCCACATCAATAAGGACGGCAATATCGCCGGTCCTAAGGTCCTGGAGCACATGGTGGATTGCGTTCTTTATTTTGAGGGCGACCCCAATACCTCCTACCGCCTCCTCCGGGCGGCCAAGAACCGCTTCGGCTCCACCAATGAGATCGGCGTGTTCGAGATGATGGATGTTGGCCTGGTGGAGGTGCCTAACCCCAGCCAGATGCTCCTGGAGGGCCGTCCCGAGGGTGCATCCGGCACCTGTGTGGCCTGCGTTATGGAGGGCACCCGGCCGGTGTTGGCGGAGGTCCAGGCTCTGGTCAGCAAGACCACCTTCAATGTACCCCGGCGCACCGCCGACGGCTTCGATTTCAACCGGGCTGTACTGCTGATGGCCGTGGCCGAAAAGCGTGCCGGCATGAAGCTGAGTCTGTTCGACGCCTATATTAACGTCATCGGCGGTCTGCGCTTAGACGAGCCCGGCGCGGACCTGCCGGTGGTGCTGGCAGTGGCCTCCTCCTATCGGGATACGCCCATTGCCGACGACCTGGTGGCCATCGGTGAGGTGGGCCTGACAGGTGAGATCCGAAGCGTGTCCCACATGAATCAGCGTTTGGCGGAAGCTGCCCGGCTGGGCTTTAAGAAGTGCGTCATCCCCAAAGGCGGCGCCGAAAAGCTGGAAATTCCCCAGGGACTCACCGTCTACCGGGTGAGAAACCTGAGAGAAGCCATTGAAACTGCACTGTAAACCAGCGGTTTAGTTCCATCGAAAGCCGCGCCATTGTGTTTCCCGGGAAATGCTGGTATGCTGATACCAACGGATCCGGAATACACACAAGGAGAAACACCATGGAAATCGGAAATCAGATCAAAGCGCTCAGACTCCGCCGGGGCGTGACCCAGGAAGCCCTTGCCCAGCATTTGGGCGTCACAGCTCAGGCGGTGAGCAAATGGGAGAGGGGAGTGGCGACCCCCGATATCGGCATGCTCCCGGATATCTCCGCCTATTTCGGCGTCACCATTGATGAGCTTTTCGCCCTCAGCGACGATACCCGCATGGAGCGGATCCAGAATATGCTCTGGGATATTCGCTTCATTCCCCAGGCTGATGTGGACGCGGCCAGGGAGTTCCTGCTGGAAAAGGCCAAACGAGAGCCGGACAACGGACGGCCCCATGAGCTTTTGGCGGATATGGAAAATCATCTTTCCCGGGAGCATCGGGAAATGGCTGAGGAATACGCCAAGGAAGCCCTGCGACGGGATCCTGACCTGCGGGATGCCCACGCGGAACTGAACGAAGCCATGGGCGGCCGCAATCCCGACTGGAACGGCTGCAACCACTATCTGCAAATTGCCTACTACCAGGAGTTCCTCAGGGAACACCCGGATAACTGGCGTGCCCTTATGTGGATCATGGACCAGCTGATCGATGATTACCGGCTGGAAGAAGCCGAAAGCTACTGCGAACGCTTCGCGCAAATCAATGAAACCTACCGGGTCCCCCTGTATCGCGGCATCATCGCCTGGCAGAGAGGGGAGAGGGAGGAAGCATTCCGTATCTGGGAAGAGATGGAACGCAATTTCCCCAATGAATGGTGCGTTTACCACAATATCGGCGATTATTTGGCACGGTGCGGCAAATATGACAAAGCTATGGACTACTACCGCAAGGCTCTGTCTGTTCAGAAAGAGCCACCCATGCTGGATCCCCTACAGTCCATGGCCCAGCTTTGCGAGATTCGGGGCGATATCCCCGGCGCTATCGCAGCCAGAAGGGAAGAGGCAGACCGGATTGAAAATCAGTGGCACATCTCCGGAGAAGAGCTGGATATGGTCCTCCGGGACATCCAGCGGCTGGAAAAGAAGCTGTAATAAGTGAAAAGGGTGCCGGTTCTTATGAACCGGCACCCTTATTTGCCTGATGACCTAAATACAGAAGCAGCAGAAAAACGAGAAAACTTATGATACTGACCGTTACAAGTATCACCGCAAGAGGGGAGTGGCCGTACATCAGAAAGGGGAGTCCCATCCGGGCGCCATTTCCCACAGGAATTTGTACCATTTCGGTATACACGCCGCTGAACAGCCCGATCAGCCAGCAAATTGGCATCAGAATCAGTGGCAGAAGACTCGACTTGAAATACTTATCGGATGTACTATTCTTTTTCTCGATCCGTGACCCCAGCAGCTGATCCACGGTAGTATCCAGAAGCTGCGCCAGGGCAACCAGATTGGCTGTATCCGGCTTTGTCTGATCCTTCTCCCATTTATGTACCGCCTGACGGCTTACGTCCAAAGCTTCTGCCACGTATTCCTGGGTGTATCCCTTCCTGTTCCGGGCCTGCCGGATGCGTGTGCCCATGCTCATATCGATCACCTCACGGGTAAAATAGCAGAATATCCTGAATTTATCAAGCAACTATCCGTCAACTTAGGGTTAACCGCCATTTTTAGAGCAAAAAACCGATCAAAAGTCCGATCAAAAAGCCGCAGATTCCAATGGCAGCATATTCCAGCGGATTTCTCAGATACTGGGTGCGAACCATGCGCTTGATCACCGGCTTTTCCACGTATTCCACCACAGGAACCTCCACCGGGACCTCCACTTTACGCTCCACGATCTTTTCGACCACCTGAATAACAGGCTTTTCAACGATCTTTTCCACTTCCACCGTCTCTACCGTGGTCAGAACCACCGGAGGCCGGGAGGGAACAACCTGACGGCCCTGGGTCAGATATTCCACGTCGGTGTCCAGAAACTCGGCCAGCTTAATCAGTTTCAGGGAATCGGGCGCGGAGAGATCATTTTCCCATTTGCTCACCGCCTGTCGTGATACAGAAAGGGCCTGGGCCAGTTGAATCTGGGAGATATTCTTTTCCTTCCGAAGTTCGGTAATTCGTTGCCCGATTGACATATTTATCCCTCGTTTTCTGTCAACTATTGGTTGCTTTTAAGATATATTATAACTATTTATCGGAAAAGTCAAGTTTGGAAAGGGGATTGGCCTCTGCCGCGATCTTCAGTTCCGTGTTCTCGATATGGGTATAGATCTGGGTAGTATTCAGGTTTTCGTGACCCAGAACCTCCTGAACGGTCTTAACATCCACGCCGCCGGAGAGCATCATGGTCGCCGCGGTATGACGCAGCTTATGGGCAGAAAACTGGGTGGAATCCAGGCCTGCCTGCTTCAGCGCCTTCTCCACCAGCCGATGAACCGCCGTCACACTGATCCGGTTGCCGTTCCGGGAGCCGAAAAGCGCCCGATTATCCGTCAGAACCTTATTTTTTCGTTCTTCCATATAGGCATCTATGGCCTTGCGGCAGGGGGTACCAAAGTAGACGAACCGTTCCTTGTTTCCCTTGCCGATGACACGGATCCGGTCCTCGTATACATCGGTGATATTCAGGCCCACCAGCTCGCTGCGTCGAATACCGCAGTTGAGAAACAGCATCAGGATCGCATAGTCCCGGACCTCATTCTGCCCGGAAACTGACCGCAAAAGTGCGGCAGACTGCTCCATTGTCAGGTATTTCGGCAAGCTTTTCCGTAATTTCGGATATTCCAGATCTGCCACAGGATTTTCTTGCAATTGCTTGGTTCTTACGGTAAGATATTTATAGAAGGACTTGATGGCAGATAGTTTTCTGGCCCGGGTGGAGGCGGAAACGCCGTGATCAGAGAATTGAGAATCCGGATTTAAGGGACGTTCACTGGAGAGATAGGCCAGGAAATCAAAGATCTCCGAGGTTGTGATCTGCCGTACGAAATCGATGTCCACAGACTTAATATCAATATCATCCAAGTTCGTGGTGATGGGCATATCCTCACGCATAAGCCTGATAAACCTCAGGAACATACGCAGATCCAGGTAATATTCCTGAATCGTCAGCGGGCTCTGGCCTTTGATTGTCTCGTGATAAGTTAGAAAATCCCTCAAAATAATGGGACAATCAGAATATTTTCGCATATTTTTATCCTCCGGAAAGGTTTTGATTTTATATGAACATTTGTTTATTAACTATGACGCAGGAACTGTGCCGCCGCTTTTTTTGAGGACTTTGCTCATGATCCGGATATGTTTACGGACCTGAGCCGGTTCAAACCCTACAGCTATAGCCCGGAGCAGGCAGATGCTCACTGGCAGCGGCAGCGTGATCTGAATCGGGTTCATCTGGCGGTCATGCTTGGGGACGAACCCATTGGAGAGATCGTACTGAAAAACATTGACCGCAGTAAAGGCTGCTACACCATGGGAATCCATCTGCAGAATGACAGCCGCAAGAATCATGGCTGCGGAACCGAGGCAGAGCTCCAGGCTTTGGAATACGCCTTCAGCAACATGGGATTGAACACAGTTTATGCGGACGCGCTGATTCAGAACAGAAGAAGTCAGCATGTGCTGAATAAGGTAGGATTCCGGGAAACACACCGGGACGAGACATTTGTTTACTATATCTGTGAAAAGCAGTCCTGGAAGCGCCTGAAAAGTGATTCCTTGATCCGATAGCTCTATTATAGCATAAGCCCACCTTAAACGCAACAAAATTTTTATTTTGTTGCGTTCGGTGAGGCGATACCGCAGGCGCTCCGGCAAGGTTGCTTTTTCTCGTTCTCTTGTTAAGTCCTCCCCTTTTCGGCGCTTTATGCGCCGGGAGCGGGCTCTGACTTCTGAATGTCAGAGCCTCGGATCATAATTTTACCCCTCCAAGATCTTGGAGGGGTTTTTTCATTCTTTTGTACGTGCAACTTTTTTGTGCATCTTGCACACTTCTGGAGCGAAATTTAGATCTATTGAAGATTGGATCCTGCTTCATGAAGATCTATTTTTGATGCTTCTTTTGTGCAATTTGCTATTTAATGCCGGCTTGCAAGATACTGCAGTGTAATTCTAACTACTCCTATTCCAAGTAAAAATAAAATTAATGGATTAGTGATAAAATCCCAAATTGCTAATAGTAGTTCCATTTACTTCCCTCCCCTCTTGTTGTTGGTTAGTCCTGCGATGTAATCGATTGATACATCGTAGAACTTTGCCAACGTAATGACATGACGGAAGGGTATTTCTCTTTTTCCTGTTTCCCAATTAGAATAGGTTTGCTGGGTTGTTTTCAATAGTTTGGCTATTTCTGCTTGGTCGATTTTCTTGTTACGGTCTTCTCTGAGATCACGTAATCGATGGTAATACATATCGCCACCTCCTTGTGGCGACGATAGCATACATTCGAATGTGTGTATTGACTTTACATTCAAACGTGTGTATAATTTATTAATAGAAGGTATAACCTTCATCACCCCGGTTACCAGTCGGCTCTTTCGCGATTCTCAACGGCTGGTAATTGGGGCGGAGTAATTCAATTTAGGAGGCAAATAATAATGAATGAAAAATTTGAAGTCCTCACTGTGCGTGACATTTCTTTCAAGGATGAAAAGACTGGCCGTCAGATTGAGGGAATGCAGCTCTGGATCACTGGCCAGACCTCTGACCCCGCTTGGAACGGTTGGGAAGTATTCAAGCTCTGGATTGATTCCAATTCTTCTATGGCTGTAGATGTCCACCAGCTGCGTCGTGGTGACCATATTCAGGTTGCTTTTGGCCGTAATGGTAAGCCCAGGATGGTGACTTTGCTCTAATGGAACAGATCCGGCAGATCCTGGAACAGATGGCGCTTAATCTGGAATTGAATATTGCTATGTGCGATAAAATTGATTCCCTGGAGAAACGCCTGGATAAGTTAGATCCTATTATTAAATCACATGGTACAAAGATAGATTCCCTGGCTACACGTATTTCTGAAATGTCATATAGTGCTGCTGCTAAGGCCTACGAGGAGCGCACTGGAAAGAAGCCCTATAAATGAATACATTTATACTTCGTGTTACATTCTGGTCTGTTAAGGTCTTGTATTGGCTTTTACCCTTGTTTCATGCTGCTCTGCGTATAGCTCTGGTTATCGGTATCATGGTTTTCTTTCTGTTCCTTATTGTCATTTTATTGTAACTATTATTTAAGTATATGGGAACGTCGTGAGACAGTGCCCACTATATATAAAATTCCGGGAATTCTTCGGAGTTCCCGGAGCCCCCCCACACTAACAGGGGGGTACAATCTACATAGTGGGGGCGAAAAAGTTGGAAAATCACGGTAATTTAATCCTTATAGACTGGGTTACAGCCACTTCTCATATAGACTCTGTAGAAGGTATTAAAACGCTCTTGGGAATGGATGGTCCCGGCATTACCTGGGAGACGAAAGAAGCTTATATGAACGGTTATCCCATGCGTCAGATGTATGGTGGTGTCAATATTCTCTATGGTGGCCGTGATGATATGGGTGTGTGCCTTATCATGTCCGGTCAAGGTTGCCGGACGTTCGAAACCTATGGTCATGGTGATTGGTTCGGTCTTCTCGGTACGTTTATTACGCCGGATGCCTATAATATGACTCGACTTGATTTGGCTTTTGATGATCACACTGGTCTTTTGGATATGAATCGGCTCTTGGATGATACGGATGATCACTATTATGTTTCTCGGTCTCGTTGGTGGAAAGTGGAATATGGCTCTGAAGGTACTTCCATCTATCATGGTTCTCCTAAGTCTGATGTTCGGTTCCGTATTTATGATAAAGCTGCTGAACGTGGTTTGCTCGATGGCAGCCATTGGATTCGAGTTGAAATGCAGCTCCGTGATAAGTTGGCTTCCAGCATGGCTGCTGAGATACTTAAAGACTTGAATGTAGGTCGTTCTTTTTGCGGTGTGCTGCGGAATTACTTGACGTATCGGGATCCTAATGGAGACTCTAACCGGAGTCGCTGGCCCCTGGCGGATTATTGGGAAAAGCTTCTTGCCGGTGCTGAAGCTGTCCGGCTCTGGACGGCTCCCGGCGTGGAGTATAATATCTTCCGTTTGGAAAGATTCCTGGTTGATCAGTGCGGAGCTGCTATCCGTTGTTACAATGATTTGTATGGCTTCCCTGAGTTGATGGAGAAAATCAAGCTCAGAGGTGTCCGTACATCACTTAAATATCAATTGCTTTTACAGCAGGCTGGAAAGGGGTAGGTTATGAAAAGAATATTGTCCCTGGCTCTGATCTGCTTTGTTTTGGCTTTCTCTTTGGCTGTTCCTGCCTTTGCAACTGAAATTGATAACTATGATTCTATTAATTTGCTGGATTATTTTAATCCTGGCATGAAGTATACTGATCCTGGTCGTAATTCTGTTACTTTGACTTTTCCTGGTTATCTTAAATACGAGTATCTTGATTTTGTTGTTCAGGCTCCGTCCGGTCTTAGTTCAGTATATCAGGTGTATTATGGTGGTGAATATGAATTAACTGTCATTCCGATCGGTGAGCACTGTTATCGTATTTATGGTGGTATTGCTTATGAGGGTCGATCTGTAGAAATTATTTTTGTTACTCCTCAATCTTCTGAATCTACACAATGGCTTTCTTTTTTATCTTGTTTCGTATATAAGGCGAAACTTCTTAGATTTGATACTGAGGCTTATTGCGAAATAGCTTCTGCTGAGTTCAATGGTACTATCCATTACATTCCTACTGATGAGATTAACCATAGAATTTTTAGCTCTACCTCTGATTTCCAGGATACTTATTTTATTACCTATATTTGGACTGATGATTGGCGAAAATACGACTACATTGATTTTCAATTAATGTATGAGTGTTTTGATATCACTTCTGTCACTGCTGTTATGGGTTCTGTTAATGTTCCTTTGGTTGTCAGTTATATTGATGGCACCAATATAGATAACAATACTTTTTACGTTTCTATGCGTATGGATGTCACTGGCCTGGATCGTGGCTCTGCTGATTACCCTATGATTATTCTTATGGGTCGTCTCAATACCGGAGGCACTAATTCTATAGATTTTGCTAATTGTTCCGGTTATGTTAAACAGGCTTTTTTCGATCCTCTTTTTTATTATTTTTATGATCTGAAGAACGAGCTTCGTTCTTGGATGAACACTTATACTAATCGTATTGTAGATGCTCTTAATGGTAATTCTACTTCCGGCAATGAATTTAAAAATGACACGTCCGGTTTGATTAGTGATTTGGGTGATATTACTGCTTCCATGGATTCTGTAGTTCGTCCCAATTTTGTTGGTATGGATATTACTGCAGGTATTGATATTAGCAGTGCTTCTTACTTGATGTCTTCTTTTTTTAATCAGGTTGCCGGTGTTCCCTGGATTAGTCAGATCATTTTACTTAGTGGTATTATGGGGTTAATTGCCTATATTCTTTACGGAAAGGAATAGCCGATGCAAGCAATTATTAATTTCTTTGAAGGATTTAGCAATGTAATAACTTCCATTTTTGAATTTATCGTTTCATTTTTCTCTGATCTTGGCTGGCTTGTTTCTTCTTTGCAGTGGGCTCTTGGTGTTATTCCCCTATTTTTAAATTGGATTCCTGGACCAATGCTTACAATTATTACACTTACTCTTACGGTAGTCATGATTTATAAAATTATGGGGCGTGAAGGTTAATGGTTGCTTTTGATTTGATCGCTCAGGCATTCGCTGCATGTTTGTCTTGGGCTAACCAGCTTATTTCTAATTCAGGTTATCTTGATTACTTTGTTGGAATTATTGTTATCTCAATTGTTTTTAATAAAATATTATCCCCTATGCTCCATGGTAAAGGCTCGGATCTGGCTCATGCCCGTCATAAATCTAAGGAAGGTGATAATTGATTATGGCTAATATTTATTACCTTGTCATGATTTCTATGATTATCCTTATTTATATTCGGTTAGGTGGTCGCCATGATTAGTTATATTATTCCTTTATTAGGCTCTTATTTTTCCAGTGACTTGTATCAGTGGTATTTATGGCCTATGGCCTGTTTAGGGTTATTGTTTATTCTTCCCAGTTTTATTCGTTCTTTGTTTTCCTGGAGGTAATATGTACGATCTTATTTCCCAGATTATCGATCATGCCTGGACTACCCAGGATAGTCTGCAACAGTATATTGTTTATACATGTTGCGCTTTAATCATTGTCTTAACTGCCGTGTTTATTGACATGGTTGTGAGAATTTTTTTCCGTTTTACGGGCATCAAATAATGAAAGGAGTATAATGGTATGACTTCCCTGCTCACTGATGTTGGTACTACTCTTACCCAGATCATCACTTGGTTTGGTCAGATGGTCGATGCACTGACCGGAGCTGAGGGCGCTTTGAATCCCCTCTTCCCGCTGCTTGCTCTTGGCATCGGTATTTCCATTTGTTTCGCTGGTGTGAAGATGATCCGGTCCTTTATTTGGGGTGCCTGATCACGGAGGCCCCCGGGCCCGGCCTTGTGCCGGCTTCGGGGGCCTGTTTTATGAGGTGTAATTATGGCTGTGTCACTCTATTTCGGTTTACCTGGTTGTGGTAAAACTACTATGCTATCTATGTTAGCTTTAAAGGGTGTTAAAGATGTCCGATATACTTACGTATATACTAATGTTCAACTTAATATTCCCGGTACTACTTTTATTGATAATGATTGTATTGGTCAGTTCGAGTTAAAGGATTGTCTGTTGCTTATTGATGAAGCAACTTTATTTGCTGATTCTCGTGACTATAAGAATTTTAGTAAAGGTAGATTATCCTATTTCCTGGAGCATCGCCATCGTAACGCAGATATTATTTTGTTTACTCAGCAGTGGGACGGTGTTGACCGTAAGATTCGTACAATTACTGATCGTGTGTATTATGTGAAAAAAGGACTTCTTTTGGGTCATTGGATAAGTACCTGCTATCGTATTCCTTATGGCATTATTATTCCGGATCCAAAGAAAAATCAAGGTGGCGAGAAGCTTGGAGAGATTATCCAGGGTTATTGCAAACCTCCTTTATTGGCTCGGCTTTTCGCCAGGCGCATTTATCGTCCGAGGTATTACAAGTATTTCGATTCCTGGGAGCTGGATGAGCTTCCTGTACTTCCTTCCCGGTACAAGGCTATTCCCATTCCCCGGACTGGGTACCGGATCTCCAGGGAGTACCTCAACAAAACGTTTATTTTGTTGCGTTCGTTATGTCAATGGTTCCAGATCTTTACAAACGTCATATATTCAGTTGCTTCCCTTCCTCTAACTATTTAAGCCAAAAATCATATCCCCCAGACGCAGGCACGTTCGCCTCATCTGGGGGATATTTTCAAATATCATCGGATCGTCACACTAAAATCCATAACAGCAGTTACATTTTCATCGCCGTCTGCGTAGATAGAGCCCTGTTGCATGGACTTCTGCGAATCTATATTCCATTCAATCAGGATATTCTCATAGGAAAAGGATGCGGTTTTCTTGTCCAGATGGGCTTCGTACAATCTCATGAATTCCTGCAATTCCGGCAGACTGCAGCCCTCCTGGGCAAGCAACAGGCTGCTTGCCATCATCAGCGCATCACCGCTGAGGGGCTGCAGCCAGAATACGCTGTCCCAGGTATGGTGAACCTGGACCGACCGGACAATGCCCTTCTCAACCTCATAAGAAAACTGCATTTGATGATTCCCTTCGCTGTGATTCATGTCGAAAACCACCGTATTGGGTGAAACAGGTTTTTTCGTACCATCCGCCTGGAGCTTGTCATGATAATCGACTTCCTGCTGCAGCACAGCCATGGTGGCGTTATAATTCTCTGCCACCTGGGCGATGGTCAGCTCGCTGCCCCGGTGTCTGGGCTTGAATCCATCTATGATGCCAACTGTGGTGAGGGCAATAAACACTGTCGCCATTAAAGCCGCTGCCACTCCCCTCTTCCAGTTGTAATGGCTGTAGATGAACTCCGTATCCTCGTCCCAGGGCATATCCTGGGGTCCTTCCACCTGGTCATGCCGGGCGAAGACTCTCCAGCTTCTGCCGGTCAGCTGGCAGTAGCGGAAAATATAGAGTATGATGTTAATAAGCGGAATGCCCAGTCCGACACCGCCGGTAAAGACCCGCAGGCTGCGGTACAGAGCCTCGGAATAGGGTAAATTTCCGCCCTGAATGTATTCCAGGCCAATGCCCATAATGTATTTGCCCGGGGTGGTGCCGAATTTATGCAGCAACAGCGCTTCCACCGGCACGAACAGTGCCATGGCACCGATTCCGAATACCGTTTCCCAGAAGCCCATCAGGATGGGCCGGACCCGAAGAAGCACGATCCAGACAAAATTCACGATGGCACCCCAGAACGTGTAATCCAGCCACCGGGCGAAATACCGCTTCCAGGGATGGATCTCTTTCGGTACGCTTTCCTGGAAATTGGTCCGTCCCAGGGCTTTGTCATCGATTCTGATTTCCCGCAGCAGCCGCAGGTAGTGCTCCGCATTCAGGGACGAAAATTCCGCGCCATCGTCCCGGATGGCCTCACATACAGCCCGGCAGCGCCGGTGTTCATCGATCTGGCTGCTGTGATAGCTGACCTGCTGGGTGATAACGGCGGATAGATCCGCACTTCCCTGCTGCAATGCCCGGATTTTTTCGATGCTCATACCCAGCCGCCTCAGAAGCTTGATCTTTTTCAGAAGCTCCGCGTCCGCCTCGCTGTAGTCCCGGTAGCCGTTTTCCAGCCGCTCCGGAACCAGCAGACCTTCCTTTTCATAAAACCGGATGCTGGGCCGTTCCAGGCCGGTCATGCGCTCCAATTCCTGAATTTTCATGGAATCCACCTCCTGTTGGGGTCATTGTATACTATAAACCAGGGTCACAGTCAAGTCTAAAATTCCATAAATTTACTTTTCCATAAATTTTTCTTTACAAGCCAACGGGAACAGAGTAAAATAAGTCTGTATGATACTTATCAACTCTCAGGAGGTTTTTATATGGCAGTGAAAAGAATCGGTGTTCTCACCTCCGGCGGCGACGCCCCCGGTATGAACCCCTGCGTCCGGGCTGTGGTCCGGACCGCCCTGTATCACGGTCTTGAGGTCTACGGCATCCGCCGTGGCTGGAACGGTCTGATCACCGGAGATGTGGTCCGCCTGGATCAGAAGAGTGTTTCCCACACCATCAACCGGGGCGGCACCATCCTCTATACCGCCCGCAGCGATGAATTCCGCACCGAGGCCGGTCAGAAGAAGGCCGCTTCCACCTGCAAGTTCCTGGGTCTGGACTCCATCATCGCCATCGGCGGTGACGGCACCTTCCGGGGCGCCCTTGCCCTGAGCAAGCAGGGCATCAATGTCATCGGCATACCCGGTACCATCGACAATGACATCGGCTGCACCAACTACTGCATCGGCTTCGACACCGCTGCCAATACCGCCATCGAGTGCATCGACAAGCTTCGTGACACCATGCAGTCTCACGAGCGCTGCTCCGTGGTGGAGGTCATGGGCCGCAACGCCGGTTATCTGGCCATGTACGTGGGTCTGGCTGTGGGCGCCACTGCTGTTCTGGTTCCCGAAGAAGACGTGGATTTCGAGCGGGACGTCATCGAGAAGATCCGCCAGGCCCGGTTCAACGGCTTCACCCATTACATGATCGTGGTGGCCGAGGGCGCAGGCTCCGCCAACGAGATCGCCGAAAAGATTCGTGATGCAACGGACCTGGAGCCCCGGGTCACCGTCCTGGGCCACATTCAGCGGGGCGGCGTTCCCACCGGCCGTGACCGGGTCAATGCCACCAAGATGGGCTACACTGCTGTGGAGCTGCTGATGGCCGGCAAGACCAACCGGATCGTCTGCACTCTGGAGGGCGGCATCACCGATGTGGACATGGAAGAGGGCCTGACCAAGCACAAGGGCATGCAGAAGATCGAATTCGACGTTCTGGCAGCCATGACTGGTATCTGATAGGTAAAAAACCGTGCTGTGAAAACAGCACGGTTTCTTTTATGCCAGTTTTATCCCGATCAGCTGGCCCAGCCGGGTGATCAGCAGGAGCAGATCCTCAGCAGACCAGTCTGACAGATTTTTGTACCCGGAAAGGGGCTCCACAGGTTCTCCGGGAGAGATCACCAGGGTACAGATGGCGGGGCCTGTTTTTTCTTTTCCCGTAAGGGCGCTTTGGATCACTTCCGCCTCCTGGGAATACAGGGTAAGGGTGTCCCCTTCCCCGGTCAGATTCAGCCGGATGGGATACTTCTTCCCCTGGCGGACCAGGTCCAGCACCAGATCCCCGGAGGTCAGGTCCCAGCTGTAGTCAGCGGAAAGCTGCTCCTGAACGCCGTTGCGGGTCCGTTTCAGCTGGATTTTCTCCTGATAGGTTTCCGGATCTGATACAGTTTCCACAGTCAGCTCCACCCGGTCCAGATTATCTTCCTGCCGGGAAACCACTTCCAGCGTCAGCGGCCCGGTGGCCGGATCTTCGCCCAGAACTCCGGTGACCTGCCAGGATCCATCCGACAGGGTTAATATGGACTGGATTTTTGTCAGCCGTCTGTCCGTCAAATAAAAAACTATATCCAGAGAAGAAGCTTCGTCCGCTTCCATGGCCCGGATCAAATCTTCCAGTGGTTCCGGAACCTGGTCCAGATAGGGCTTTGCCAGTTCTGCCAGTGCAGGTCCCGGTGAACAGAAAGAAACATGATATTCAGCTTTCCCCTCCCCGGCTTCCACCTCCGGCTTTAAAGCCAGCGTTCCCAGCAGAGCGGTTTGAACGTCCTGGGCCGACAATTCCACCTGCTGAGTATTCATTTCCATCAGCTCCTGTAACTCCATCAGAGATTCTTCCCAGCCGTTCAGGGTCTGCTCCCCGGCCAGCATGGAGAAAAGTTCAAAGCTGCGGATGTCCTGGTGGAATGTATCATATGTTATACCGTAAAATTGTCCATCTGTAAGCCCCTCGGAGGAGACAGCCACACAGGATCCATCCAGATACACAGAAAGATCCATGGTTCCCCCACCGGTACTGACGGTGCCCTGCCCGAAGATCCTTCTGGGACCGGATTGGGTCTGCAGCTCCATGGTGTAGTGGGCAACGCCGGCAAGCTGGGTGGCGGTATCCAGCTTTATCGATACCCGCTGTTGCCCCTTTGTATCCAAGGCATTGGCCACAAGCCGAAGAGGACTGTTCTCAAACCGCTGTTCCAGCTGCTGAAAGCTGTCTGTTATGGACCTGGACAGAACTGCCTTCGGAAAGAGCCTGACCATAAGGGCATCCCGAAAGCAAAACACACCGATCGCCAGTGCCGCTGCCGCAAGAATAAACCACCATTTCCGTTTCAAAAAAGCACCACTCCCCTTTTCCCTGTATCCTATCATATCCCGGAATATTTTTCCTAAACACTTGGTAAATAAAAAGGTCTGCCGTTTTCTCTTTCGGCAGACCTTTTATGCTTTGGGATGACATTTGTCGTATACAGTTTTGATCTTCTGATTAATCATCTGGGTGTAGACCTGGGTGGAGGAGATATCGCTGTGGCCCATCAGCTCCTTCACAGAGCTAAGATCGGCACCGTTTTCAATCAGATGCACCGCAAAGCTGTGGCGGAGGGTATGGGGTGTGATCTCCCGGTCGATACCGGCCTTGGCCTGGTAGTGCTTCAGAATCTTCCAGAAGCCCTGGCGGCTCATGCGGGAGCCGTTCACGTTGACAAACAGAGCATTTTCCTCTGCGTCAGAAACCATGGCGCCGCGGGTTTCGGATAAGTACTGATTCAGCGCCCGGAAAGCAGCGGGATACAGGGGGATGGTCCGGGCTTTCTTGCCGGTGCCCACATGGATGCTCTTCAGCTCGGGCGTGAAGTTGTCCAGGTTCAGATCAATGAGCTCCGTGACCCGGATGCCGGTGGCGTAGAGCACCTCCAGCATGGCCTTGTCCCGGATGCCCTTGGGATCTACCGGGGCAGGCTGGGCCAGAAGCTTGTCCACCTCAGCGCTGGTAAGTACCTGAGGCAGCTTCTTTTCGCCCCGCTCCACATGGATACTGGAAGCCACAGGAGACTCCACCAGGAAGCCGGTGGAAACCAGATAGGCATAGAAATTCTTCAGACTGGCAAGGCTCCGGGATACCGTGGCGGCGCTGCGGCCCTGCTCCTGCAGATAGTCCAGGTACCGGCTGATATTCAGTTGATCGGCATCCAGCACAGCAATCTCACCATTGCGCTGCAGCCAGTCCGCAAACTGACGGATATCACGCATATAGGAGAAAACCGTGTTGGCAGAAGCCTGTTTTACCTTCGTCAGGTAATTTTCATAGGCACTGATCAAATCCAACATGAACCCGATTACCCTTTCTGTCATAGTAACAACCGCCGCAAAAACGGCGAGATCATAGTATAATCCACCCCGGTCAGAAGTCCAATTCCCACCATCAGAACCAGGAAGGAACTGAGGGAAAATCTTCCGGCGCCGGAAATATGCCTCATGGCGTAGCCATACAGCAAAACCAGACTGCAGGAGTCCGAAAACAGCAGCAGCCAGCGGATCAGCCATCCGCTGCCGTCATAGCAGGCAAAAATACCGCAGGCTACAAAGGCATATGTAAAGGCCTTGCCAAAGCAGACGATCAGCAACAGTTTCGGAAGGCCTATATACACCGCGAAAGCGGAGAGAAGAAAAGGTAACAGGATGTTAAAAAACAGGCCAACGATCGACATTTGACTAACAGCAGCCAAACGCATCAAAGAAGCAATAGAATCGCCTGTATCACGGAAAACCAGGCCACCGGCTCCCAGCCCCAAAAGCCAGGAGAACGCAAGGAGAATATGGTCTGCCTTGCGAATGGTGAGAGAATCAAATGAATGCAAAAACCGCGCCATGAAATTCAGTCCCTTCTCATACGGTAAAAAACACATTTTGAAGCCGGGAATAGATGGGTGCATGGCACGGGCATAGTAATCCCCCGTTATGGAATACACCCATACTATACTCTAAATTTTACCAAAATTCAAGCAAAATTAGCCAAAACCCGGTTTTTTGTAAATTATGACGATTTTTATGTCAACATCGTTATGTCAACTTGCGCAACTGCGCGATAACTTTTCTTTACCATTTTCAACTTTCCGGACAATATCTGGGGTCATGGAATCCGGTTGTATACTAAATATAGTTTTTGCAAGTTTTCCTGCATATGAATACAGGGAGGTAAATTTTGCTTACCTCCTATGCAAACTGCACAATCTTTATCTTGGAATTTTGTATCGCCTGTGCCTGGTTCCGGCGCTCCCCTTCCCTGCTGTCAGTGTTCCGGCTCCAACCGCTGCGGCTACCAGCAGTAATGTAACCCCCATACCTGTGAACTGTCCGCCGAAAAACAGGGCATTTACCAGCAGCAGGCAGATATAGTAACCCGCCCCGGTTATCCCCATAACCAAAGCTCTCCGGTGTCCTGCCCTGCCCGCCGCAAACAAACCGCCTGCCAGTACCGCCGTTACATGGGCTGCCATAGTCCAGTATCCCACCGTCTCCATTTTGATCACTTCCCCATCCAGCAGCTTCGCAAGCACCGCCGCCCAGAGAATTGCACCTACGCAGGACGCTGTTATCCCGCATGCCACCGCCCGCAGTAATGATGGCGCTGTGCCGGTTGCCTTTTTCATCATAGCCTTCTCCCCTTTCCCTACACCTTATGTCCCCCAGGCAAAAAAAGAACCGGGACAGCCTGAGGCTGTCCCGGTTGAGGACGGTATTTTATTCGGCGATTTCAGCGGGGCGGGCCTGATTGTCGGTGACGGTGCGGAACTTCTCACGAACTGCCTGGATATCCTCCAGAGTCTTGGCAATCAGCTCCTGGGTCTGACGCAGGGACTCGTCCATGTAGGCATTGCCGGCCTTCTGGATCTGGGCAGCACGGTCATTGGCCTTCTTCTCGATCTCTTCAGCCAGACGCTTGGCTTCCACGCAGATAGCCTCCTGGGAAACCAGTTCCTTGGCCTGCTCCTGGGCCTTGCGGATGATATTCTCACGCTCACGCTTGCCCTGGCTGATCAGGTCAGCGCGGGACTCCACGATGGTCCGGGCCTGCTTCAGTTCGCCGGGCAGCTGGGCAATGATCTCGTCCAGCAGATCCAGGACCTTGTCACGCTCCACGATGCACTTGTCCATGGCCAGGGGCATTGCCCGGGCATCCTGGATCAGATCATACAGTTCGCCAATGATATCTTCAGTCGTGCGGTTTGCCATATTTATTTCCTCCTGCATTATGCATTCATTTTTCTTATAAAATCCGGGATGATCTCCTGAGGCAGAAAATCCTGGAGGTCTACATTGTATCGGCCCAGTTCCTTGACCATACTGGAGCTTAAATAGGTGTACTGATGCTCCGCTGTCAGGAACATGGTGTCCAGATCCGGATTCAGCTTATGATTGATCATAGCCATCTGGAATTCGTTTTCAAAGTCCGAACCGGCCCGTAGTCCCTTGACGATGACACATTTTCCTTTTCTCCGGGCATAATCCGCCAGAAGCTCCCCGGAGGAATCCACCTCCACATTGGGAAGATCCTGGGTCACCCGGCGGATCAGATCCACACGCTCTTCCAGGGTGAACATGGGGTTCTTTCCCGCGTTGACCATGACGCAGACGGTCAGATGGTCGAAGATCTCCGCCGCCCGGCGGATGATGTTCAGATGGCCGATGGTAACCGGGTCAAAACTGCCCGGATAGATGGCATTTTTCAATATTCTTCACCCTTTCAGTCTTTCCGGTAAAGGGTAAGCAGAACCTTGCCGTATTTGTAGTCCTTGGAGCGGGTAAATCCGTCAAAATCCCAGGGCAGTTCCTTTCCCAGAGGGCGTTCTGCGACTATTATACCACCGGATTGTAAAATGTCAATTTCCGTGATGCGTTTTAGGGCATTTTCCAGAAAAACTTCCGCATAAGGGGGATCCAGGAAGATAATATCATATTGTTCCCGGCAGCGGGAAAGATATTCCAGGTAGTCGGAGCGAACCACCCTTCCCTTCTGGTCAAATTTGGTGCGGCGCAGATTCTCCTTGATCAACTTGCAGGCGGCGTCGCTCTGATCCACGAAGGTTGCGCAGGCAGCCCCCCGGCTCAGGGCTTCGATACCCAGCTGACCGGTGCCGCCGAAGAGGTCCAGTACCTTTGCGCCGGGGATATCAAAGTGGATGATGCTGAAAAGGGCCTCCTTCACCCGGTCGATGGTGGGGCGGGTCTGCATGCCCTCCGGGGTCTTCAGCTGCACGCCCCGGGCAGTTCCGGCGATCACTCGCATGACGTTTCCTCCTTTTCACGGAAATGATGGTAAACTGCCGCCGCTGCGTCCTTGGGCAGCAGGCGCTCCAGCTCCGGCAGTGTTGCCTGGCCGATGGCGGTTAGGGATTTGAATTGCTTCAGAAGCTCCTGCTTCCGCTTGGGGCCGATGCCCGGAATACCATCCAACTCCGAATACCGCAGCCGCTTGCTGCGAAGGGACCGGTGGTAGGTGATGGCAAACCGGTGGGTCTCCTCCTGGATGTTGCCGATGAGGGAGAAGATGGCCTGGTTGTTGTCGATGCGGATTTCCTGGCCCTCAGGGGTCACCAGCGCCCGGGTACGGTGCCGGTCGTCCTTGACCATGCCGAATACCGGGAAGGATAATTCCAGCTCCCGGAGGGCTTCCACAGCCACCCGGGCATGGGTAATACCGCCGTCGATGAGCAGCAGGTCCGGGGCGGTATCAAAGCCCTTGTCCCCCTCCTTATAGTGGGCAAACCGACGCTTCACTACCTGACGCATGGAGGCGTAGTCGTCCTGATTTTGCAGGCCCTCCAGCTTAAAGCGCTTGTAGTCGCTTTTCCGGGGCTTGCCCTCCTGGAACACCACCATACTGGCCACGATATCGGTACCGGAGATATTGGAAATATCGAAGGACTCAATCCGCCGGGGCGGTTCCAGATTCAGCATTTTTCCCAGCAGCGTGAGGGTGGCGCTGACGCGCTCTTCCTTGCCCGTGACGCGCTCCGCTTCCTCGTAGGCATTCTTGTTAGCCAGCTCCACAAGACGGACGTTATCACCCCGCTGTGGAACCCGAAGCTTGGGCCTGCAGCCGTACTGCTGCTCCATCAGTTCGGAAAACAGCTCCGCATCCTCCAATTCGAAGGGCAGCAGCACCCGCTTCGGCGCCACCCCCCGGCTGAGATAGAACTGCTTGAGAAGGCTGGAAACCGCCTCTTCCTTATCGTCCGGTACCGGGAACACTTCATAGTCCTTGTCCAGCAGATTACCTCCGGAGAAATGCAGCACCGCAAAACAGGCCTTGGCCTCGGTCTGACCATAGCCCACCACATCGGTATCCGCCAGGGTGCCCGCGGTAACCAGCTGCTTGGTGCCCAGGACTTCCACGGCTTTCAGCCGGTCCCGGAGGGACGCAGCCAGTTCAAAATCCAGATTGTCCGCAGCGGACAGCATCTGCTCTTTGATCTGGGCTGCCACGTCTTTATAATTGCCCTTTAACAACTGCCGGGCCTGCTCCATTCGGATCCGGTACTCTGTGGCAGAGACCGACGGCTGGCACCAGCCGGCGCACTGATTCATGTGGTAATTCAGGCAGGGCCGGTCCTTGCCGATATCCCTGGGGAATTGCTTGCTGCACCCGGGCAGCTTCAGGGTCAGCCGGATGGCCTCCATGACGCTGTGGGTGACGCTGCGGCCGCCGTAGGGGCCAAAATACTCCGCCCCATCGTCGGCGATTTTGCTGACCAGCTCGATTTTGGGGTAGATCTCCTTCATATTCAGCCGCAGGTAGGGATAGCCCTTGTCATCCTTCAGGAGGATATTGTATTTGGGGCTGTAGCGCTTGATCAGGCTGCATTCCAAAACCAGAGCCTCAAATTCCGACGCAGCCACGATCACATCAAAATGATGGATATGGCTGACCATCACCTTAGTTTTGGGGCTGTGGGAGGCCGTATCCTGAAAATACTGGCTGACCCGGTTTTTCAGCTTCTTCGCCTTTCCCACATAGATGACCTTGTCATCCTTGTTTCGCATGATATACACGCCCGGGGCGTAAGGCAGGGAGAGAGCTTTGTCTTTCAGTTCATCAAAGGTCATACTTATCACCTAAAAAATCACCCCAATGCGTCTATACCGGCATTGGGGTGATCATTTTGAAAGGAATTAGTAAACGTCACGCTGCAGCAGAATTTCCAGAGCGTTCACAGCGGCCTCCGCATCGGGGCCGAAGGCGCTTAAGGTCACAGTGCTGCCGGTTACGATGCCCAGGGACATGATGCCCAGCAGGCTCTTGGCGTTCATCTTGCGGTTGGCGGACTCTAAGTAGATGGTACTCTCAAACTCGTTGGCCTTCTGCACGAAATAGGTAGCTTGTCTGTTGTGAAGGCCGGACTCACAACGGACCAGTACTTCCTTGTTGAACATATTTTACACTCCTTTACGATGCCGCCTGGTCAGTGACTGCATCGAGTATGTGTATATTGTAGCCATTTTCACCAGAAAAGTCAACGGAAATTCAGGTCCTTTCCACAATTGGAGCAAAATAGCCATCGAAATCGATACAGCTATCAGCTTTTTTGATAAATTTAACCAAATTCTGCGATGGTTACGCCATCCTCGCCTTCACCATATACACCCAAACGGAACTTTTTTACATATTTATTCTTCTTCAGAGCCTGTTGTACCGCTGCACGGAGGACACCTGTTCCCTTACCGTGGATTATCCGCACAGTACCCAGGTTTGCACGCATGGCGCTGTCCAGGTAATTGTCCAAAACGCACACTGCTTCCACCGCATCCATGCCGCGAAGGTCCACTTCGTTGGACATGGCGGTCATCTTCATTTCCCGGCCGGAATGGGCAGGGCGGCCGCCCTTGACCTTGTAGGGATTTTCATTCTCCAGCAGGTAGATTTCGTCCTTCTTGGCGTTGAGCTTCAGGATGCCTGCCTGGAGCTGATAGGTGCCGTCCTTATTGATGGCGATGACCGAGGCCTTGGTACCCAGCTTCAGCAGCTCCACCGTGTCGCCCACCAGGATATCCCGCTTGGGCTGGGGACGCTCGGCCTTGGGCTGCTTGGCACGGATCTTGTCCTCCATTTCGTTCAGGGAGCGGCGGACCTCAGCCTGACGCTGGTTGATATTGGAAGCGTCCGCACTCTCCTGCAGCTGCTTGCGCAGAGCCTTCAGCTCCTCAGAAGCGGCGTTGGCGGCGTAGCGGGCGTCATCGATGATCTTCTGAGCCTCCCGGCGGGCGGACTCCATAGCCTTGTCCTTTTCCTTTTGCAGCTGAGCGGCGTACTCCTCAGACTGCTGCTTGATGCGCTCGGTCTCCCGCTTCATCCGCTCGGCTTCCAGGCGGGCAGCTTCCATCTGCTGCCGCTGGGCCTCCAGCTGGGACAGCACGTCCTCAAAGTCCTTGTCGGACTTACCAACCAGGTCATCCGCTTCCTTCAGGATCTCCTCAGAAAGGCCCAGCTTCCGGGAGATGGCGAAGGCGTTGGACTTGCCGGGGATACCGATGAGCAGCTTGTAGGTAGGCCGCAGAGTCTCCACGTCGAACTCGCAGGAGGCATTGATAACGCCCTTGGTGCGCATGGCGTAGAGCTTCAGTTCCGCGTAGTGGGTAGTTGCAACCACACGGGAATTCATCTTCCGGCAGAATTCGATGATGGCCATGGCCAGAGCCGCGCCCTCGGCAGGGTCAGTACCGGCGCCCAGCTCGTCGAAAAGCACAAGGGTCCGGTCATCGCACTGGGCCACCACATCCACGATGGTCCGCATATGGGAGGAGAAGGTGGACAGGCTCTGGGCGATGCTCTGCTCGTCGCCGATGTCGGCCAGGATCGCGTCAAAGGTGGAAAGTTGGCTGCCATCCCCTGCCGGGATGTGCAGGCCGCACTCGGCCATCAGGGTCAGCAGACCGATGGTCTTCAGGGTAACGGTCTTACCGCCGGTATTAGGGCCGGTGATGATCATGGTGTCAAAATCAGAGCCCAGGCGGACGGTGATGGGCACCACGGTTTTGGGATCGATGAGGGGATGCCGGGCCTTGCGCAGGTCGATCTTACCCTGGTCATTCATGATGGGGGCCCAGGCCCGCATCCGGTAGGCCAGTTTGGCCTTGGCGAAGATCACATCCAGCTGCACCAACATCTGGTAGTCCAGGTTGATGTCCTCCCGGTGGGCGGCAGCTTCGGCAGACAGCTCCGCCAGGATCCGCTCGATCTCCTTCTTCTCCTTCAGTTCCAGCTCCCGCAGCGCATTGTTGGCGTTCACGGCGGACATGGGCTCAATGAAGTAGGTGCCGCCGGTGGCGGAGACGTCATGGACCAGGCCGGGCACATCATTGCGGCACTCGGACTTCACCGGCACCACATAGCGGCCCTGACGGATGGTGATGATGGGCTCCCGCAGGTACTTGGCATAGGCAGGAGAGGAAATGATCTTCTGCAAACTGTCCCGAATCTTGCCGGACTGGATGCGCATATGGCGGCGGATGTCGGACAGGGCGGGAGATGCGTTGTCGGCGATCTCCTCCTCGGAAAGGATGGCGCCGAAGATCTTGTCCTCCAGGTATTTGTTGGGCGTCAAAGCGCCGAAGAGGGCGTCCAGAACCGTTGCCTTATCGTCCTCGGACACATAGCCCTTGATATTCCGGGCGCAGCGCAGGACGCCTGCGATCCGCAGCAGCTCAATGGGCTGCAGGCTGCCGCCCCGGTCCGCCCGCTCCAGGGAGGGGGACACATCGGTCACATCGCCGAAGACCGGATTGCCCTTCCGGGTACACAGGTCGGAAGCAGCGGTAGTCTGCTCCAGCATTAAGTTCACATCTTCCAAATCGGACACAGGACGGACCCGGAGACAGGCCTCCTTGCCGCCGACACTTCCTGCGCAGGAGGCAAGCTGCTCCAAAACCTGGTCCAGTTCCAGCTTCAGAAGAGATTTTTCGTATAATTCAGACATTGTTTGTCTCCTATATTAAATCAGTTGAAAGTGATTTTCTAAAATATGCAGTGTATGTTCGATGGTGCTTTCTTCCGTTCTCAAATGGGTAAAGAATCCGCTTTCAGCGTATTCCCGGTAATGCTCCGGACCATTGCACAGCGCCAGGCACTTCCGATAATTGGCTATTGCGGCCGCAGGATCGGGACATTCCAACAGCTTCTGATAGAGAAACTGCTTTTCCGCATCCGGCCGGTCAAAGAACCGCTCCACCGCCAGATTGGTGGGGCTAAGCATAATGGCCACATGGTGGTAATCGGAAATCTCCCGAAGGACGTCCACAGGGATGTTGGTATCCACAAAGATTTTCTTCCCCTGCTCCACCAGCCGCAGAAGCACGATGATCTCCAGCTCCGCCGCTTCCCGGGCAGTACCAGCAAGCCAGGCGTCGTATTCCTCCGGAGTTCGGGTGACAAATTCCTGCCAGGAGGACATGGTATCGAAATAGCAAAGGTTCGGCTGATGCACCGGGTCAGCAGCGGAAAGCAAGTCCATATGGTAGTTTTCTCCGCAGCAGATGCCATCATACTTTTCTGCCAGCAGCTTTACCATCGTGGATTTTCCCGCGCAGGCGGTGCCATTGAGAAAATAGACGTTTTCAAATAACTTTTTCAGTATGTTATCAGAAATATTCATATCAGTAGGGATTTGTAAAAGTCCAGAGCAGAAAAGCCCCGTTCCAGCTGTGTGGATAAGTACCCCTCCGTCAGGGCGGAGAGCTGCTCGGCAGTATCACTGCCTATGGAGAAGGAAAAGAGCTTCTTCGGGTCGCACAGGCAGATGTAGCGCATGGCTTCCAGGAGCCCCGGTGTCACCGGCATCCGGATGCCCCGGGATTCGGCGCTGCGGCAGGTTTTGCACTCCAACTGGCCCGCCGCCAGGTCGAACCGGTCCGGAGTCTGGCTGCCGCAGATGTGGCAGCCGTAGAGGTCCGGGGTGTAGCCTGCCAGGCAGGCAGCCCGGAGTTCAAAGACGGACTTTACCAGCGGTTCCGGCAGATTCAGCTTCGACAGGGCAAACAGCGAATTGAGGACCAGCGATTGCAGCTCCGGGTTGGGCAGGTCCTCCTGGGAGATAATCTCGGCCACCTGGGCAAAATAGGTGCCAAGAGAGAGCTTTGTCAGGTCCCGGCGCAGAGGTGTAAACAGCTCAATGGAATGGGCCTCGTTGATGGTATACTGGCCCCGGTATTCAAACAGAGTAAACTCGCCGAAGGCCAGCAGCTGACAGGGGGCGATCAGCGGCGAATTCTTCCGCCGCAGGCCCCGGGCCTTGATGGTCAGTTTTCCATGGCTGCGGCTCAGAACAGTCAGAAGCGCGTCCCGGTCATTGTAGTCCGTGACTCTGAGGACGATGGCCTGAATATTCAGATACATGTTGTTCCTCCGCTTCTCGTTTCTTGTACATCAGGTAAGCTTCCGGCGCGCCGGTGTCCAGGAATAACTGCCACAGTTCGTTTTTCATGATCCATCCCCTCCTGGGGATAGGATTTGCAGAACGGGCAGGCTTTACAACTGGGAATTATTCGCTGTAGCCGAAGTTGCGGACCAGGAAATCAGAGTCCCGCCAGTTTTCCTTGACCTTCACCCAGGTAGTCAGGTACACCTTGGTGCCCATGAACTTCTCACAGTCGTTCCGGGCCATGGAGGAGATCTTCTTCAGCATAGCGCCCTGCTTGCCGATGATGATACCCTTGTGGCTGGCCTTTTCGCAGTAGATGGTGGCATCGATATCGATGATGCCATTGTCCCGCTCGGAGAATTTGGTGATCTCCACAGCGGTGCCGTGGGGCACCTCCCGGTCCAGGCACCACAGCAGCTTCTCCCGGATGATCTCGGCCATCACCTGCCGCTCGGGCTGATCGGTGGTCAGCTCCTCATCAAAAAGGAAGGGGCCCTCCACCGCGTACTTTTCGCACTCCTGGAGCAGTTGCTCCACACCGTCGCCGGTCTTGGCGCAGATAGGAATGATGGCAGCGAATTCCATAGCCTGGGAGTACACGGCAATGACCTCCAGCAGGGCTTCTTTTTCCACGGTATCGATCTTGTTGATGCACAGGATGGCGGGAGACTTGCTTGCCTTGATCTTCTCGATCAGGCCCTCCTCCTGGGGACCGATGGAGGCGATGGGCTCCACCACCAGGATGGTTGCGTCCACATCGGCGATGGATTCCCGGGCGATGTTGACCATGTAATCACCCAGCTTGGTCCGGGCACGATGGTAGCCGGGGGTGTCCACAAACACGAACTGGGTGTCGCCTCGGGTGACGATGCCGCAGATGCGGTTCCGGGTGGTCTGAGGCTTATTGGAAACGATGGCGATCTTTTCGCCAACCAGGTAATTGGTCAGGGTGGACTTGCCCACATTGGGGCGTCCGGCGATGGTAATCATAGCGGATTTGGTCTTCATATATTTTCTCCTAAAGTAAATCGGTTAGTCTCTTGTCATATTGGGAATGGATGCAGCAATAGCCTCTTCCCTGAAGCGCATCTGCTTTTTCATCTCACCCTCGTCCAGGTGATCGTAGCCCAGCAGGTGCAGCATAGAATGGATGGTGAGATACCCTACCTCCCGGCGGAGGCTGTGGCCGAACTCCTTTGCCTGGGCTTCCGCCCGCTCCAAAGAGATGCACATATCGCCTAAGGGCACCAGCCCGGTGGCGGGGTCCTGGTAATCCACCCAATCGCAGGGGGGATTGCCCGGCTCAAACTCAAACATAGGAAAGCTCAGCACATCGGTGGGCCGGTCGATATCCCGGCTTGTCTTGTTGATCAGGTGGATACCTGCGTCATTGGTCACCAGCACGTTGATCTCACAGGGAACGCTGATCCGCTCCGCCTTCAGCGTTTCGCTGATGCAGGTTTTGATAATGGAGCCGATGGTGAACTTTCGCAGGCTCAGCTCCTCGAACACCATATTGATTTTATGTTTCATTTAATATTTCCTCTTATATTTCCCATTGAATTTGGGTGTAGGCTTCTCTTTCTCCTGCTTCTGGGCGGCCTTTTCGTAGGCGTTGATGATCTGCTGGACCAGAGCGTGGCGGACCACATCGGCAGAGGTGAGCTTGCAGATGGCGATATCCTTCACCCCGTCCAGCACCCGGATGGCATCCTTCAGGCCGGAAATTTTGTCGTCCGGCAGGTCGATCTGGGTCACGTCGCCGGTGATAACGATCTTGGAACCAAAACCCAGTCGGGTCAGGAACATCTTCATCTGCTCCCGGGTGGTGTTCTGGGCTTCGTCCAGAATGATAAAGCTGTCGTCCAGGGTTCGGCCGCGCATATAGGCCAGAGGGGCCACCTCGATGGAACCCCGCTCCTGGTACTTCTGGAAGGTCTCAGCGCCCAGCATGTCGTACAAGGCGTCGTACAGGGGCCGCAGGTAGGGGTCCACCTTATTCTGCAGGTCACCGGGCAGGAAGCCCAGGCGCTCACCGGCTTCCACAGCCGGGCGGGTCAGAATGATCCGGTTCACCTGCTTCTCCCGGAAGGCGGCCACAGCGGCGGCAACAGCCAGATAGGTCTTGCCGGTACCGGCAGGACCAACACCGATGGTGACGGTATTTTTCATAATGGCCTTCATGTAGGTCTGCTGTCCTACGGTCTTGGCCTTGATGGGCTTACCCTTGGCGGTGATGCAGACCACGTCCTTGGCCATCTGGGCCACCTGGGCGTCGTTGCCCTCATTGACCAGCGTAATCAGGTACCGGACCCGCTGCTCGTCGATGGTTTCCCCCTTGGCAGCCAAAGACAGCAGCCCTTCCAGAGTCCGCACTGCCTTGTCGACCATTTCCTCGTCTCCGGAGACCTTCAGCTCGTTGCCCCGGTTTACGATGGTAACGGACAGAGCCTCCTCGATCCGGCGGATATTTTCATCAAAGGAGCCGAAGATGGCCATTAAATCCTCCACCCGCTCCGCATTGACGATTCTCTCAATTGTTTTCCCCATTTGTTTCTCCAATCTGAAGCCGCTGCATAACGCCGATCAGCTCCACACAGTCAAACTTCCCTGCCATTTGTAGGATTCCAGGCTCCGCAGTAAATTCCGGCTGTGAATCCTGGATGGATCCGGCCAGCATCTGCTCTTTCAGATACCTTTGGGCGGTGCTTTCCAGAAGCCGCTCCGCTTCCGCCTGTGGAATTTCCGTCTCCGAAAGTTCCCGGGAAACATACCGCTCCACAGTCAGCGCCGCCGGCAGCTGAAAGCCACCCGGCAGGGTGATATAGTATTCCTCGTACATTCTATCACAAGTGGTATCCCAAATTCCACTGTCTTTCCATAAATTTATGCGTTTTTTTCCGATAAGCAGGCTGATTTTTCTTCCTTCCTCGTCCTTGTCCCTCTTTTTCATCGTATCTGAGGGGGTTATCAGCTCCAGAGTTCGGATTGTCCGGCCGTAGATCTCTCCCTGGGCCTGTTCCGCACGGATGCACAGCCCGCTGTCCGTGTAGCCGGAGATCAGGATCTGCCCCTCCACCACCGCCTGTCCCGGACCGCAGATCAGATTCCCTTTCGTGGCAGTGCAGGACAGAATATAGCCATCCATCAGGGCAACGATATGCCCAAACGCCGATGGCTCCGCCGTTTCCTGCTCCTCGGCACGCTCCCGGATGGAGATCACAGCCACACAGCCCCGGGTATTCACCCCCGCCCACTGAAGCTGCGGCACCGCTTCCAAAAGCGTATTTTTCATCCGCTCGCTGCGCACCGCCCGGCGGGAAGCGCCAAAGCCAATTCCGCACTCCCCTGCTTTTTCTAAAATCAGCCGGGTTGGAATCATCGCGTTTCCCTCCACCTGCACAAAGAAGATTCTCGTCGGCAGGTAAGCTGTCAGGATCAGAAGCAGGCATAGCCCCAGGATCAATACCGGACGGTTCAGAAGTTCCCGGAATTTCCAGTAGAGGCCCATCCGCTTTCGAACTGTCAGGATATCTCCCCGCTTTTTGGCAATGTCCCGAATGCGCGGATAATCCTTTCGGCCAATGTTTATCCGGACGGTCAGATCATCTATGGGGACGGTTTTCAGAAGGGTGATCCCCCGCTCCGACAGCACACGCAATGTTCCCGGAATGTCAGCCCCAGTCAGCTCCACCGTAAGCTGCCCTGTAAAATAGGATAACCAGTTCATCCCTTCCTCCTGATCAGCTCTACACAGTCGATCCTGCCTGTAATCACCAGCTGTTCCCGGCTCATTTTGGCCAGCTCCAGGCCGCAGCCCCGGATAGATACCTCCCCATAGCCCACCCGGACGTGGATCCGTTCTCTTCCATAAGCGCAGACACCCCGGTGATTTTCAATGAGGACCCGGTTCTGTCCCGCAATCTCCACCAACGGAAGTCCCGGAAGGGCTTCCGCATCCAGCTGTCCCGCCAGACGCTCCATCCATTCTCTGCTTTTTGCCAAAGGCGGCACCTCCTTTTGCACCAGTCTATGAAGAGGGTGGGATGTTTTTCACCGGACAGGCATAGAATCTTCCGAGGTGAGGATATTGAAAGGAAGAAAGGCCACTTGCATTTCGGCGGCTCTGGGTATGCTGGTGCTGATCCTGGACAGCAAAAACAGCATCGCTGCTGCTTCCCAGGGGGTGGATATCTGTATCAGAACGGTCATTCCCTCCCTGTTCCCTTTTTTCGTGCTGAGTATTCTGCTCACCGGTTCCATGGGCAGCACCTCCGTCTTGGTCCCGCTGGAAAAGCTATTCCGGGCAAGGGGCTGCGGACCGATCCTTATCACAGGACTGCTGGGCGGCTATCCGGTGGGGGCCCAGGCGGCAGCCCAGGGCTACAGCAGCGATCAGCTTTCTCGGGCTCATGCCCACAGGCTGATCATGTTCTGCTCCCAGGCAGGACCCTCCTTTCTCTTTGGAATGGCCGCAAGCCAATTCCCGGAGGGAAAGTACGCCTGGCTGCTCTGGCTTGTGCAGATCTTAAGCGCCCTCTGTGTGGCAAGGATGATCCCGGCACCGGAAAGCGATAATATAACAATGGCACAGGCATCCTCCATAACGCTGTCCCAGGCCATGAGAAAGGCTGTCTCCGCTATGGCTTCGGTCTGCGGCTGGGTGGTGCTGTTCCGGGTCATATTGGACTTTTTACAGCGATATGTTTTCTTTCCGTTCCCAAAATCCATCACAATCCTGCTGTCCGGGCTGCTGGAGCTGACCAATGGCTGCCTGCTGCTATCAGAGATTCCAAGTGTCGCTCTGCGGTTTCTCTGGGCTGCACTGATGCTGAATTTCGGCGGGATCTGCGTGATGATGCAGACATCCTCCGTCATCGAGGGACTTAAGCTGAAATACTATATCCAGGGAAAACTGCTGCAAACCCTGTTTTCTCTTTTGATTTCCCTGGCTTTTCTTGGGTATTATGCCGCACTGATGCCGGTTCTGATCCTGTTGTTCCTGCCTTCCAGGAGAATTCTTCGAAAAAACAGTAGCATTCCCGCGGCCTTTGGTGTATAATCATCTCAACATACGAAAGAGAGATGACTGCCATGCTGTTTCGCAAAAAGATCGAGCGCTCCTGCGCCTACTGTGTCTACGGCACAAAGCTGGATGAGGATACCATCCTCTGCTCCAAAAAGGGCATGAAAACCGTGGCCGACAAGTGCCGGAAGTTTAAATATGATCCCCTGAAGCGGGTCCCCCCCAAGGCCAAGGCTCTGGATTTTTCCAAATATGACGATCAGGATTTTTCCCTGTAAAAAACGCCGGAAGGAATTTCTCCTTCCGGCGTAATTTTATTGGATCATGGCGAGAAAATCGTCTTCACTCAGGATTGGGATTCCCAGTTCCCTTGCCTTTCGCTCCTTGGAGCCGGCGTTTTCGCCCACCACCACGTAGCTGGTCTTTTTGGACACGGAGCCTGCGGCCTTGCCGCCCATCAGTTCGATCTTTTCCGTAGCCTCGTCCCGGGTGAACTTGGTCAGGGCACCGGTGAGAACGAAGGTCTTTCCGGCAAAACGGTTGTCCGTCAGGACCCGCTTGCTCTCAAAATTCACGCCGGCACCGCGCAGCCGCTCCACCAGATGAGAAGACTGCTCCTGATGGAACCAGTCGTAGATATTGGCTGCTGTGACCTCGCCCACATCCGGAACCTCCGTCAATTCCTCCACAGATGCATTCATCAGGGCATCCAGATTGCCAAAGGTAGAGGCCAGCACCTTACCGGTCTTGGCGCCCACCTGGCGGATACCCAGGGCATAAATCAGACGGGATACATCCTGCTGCTTGCTGGCCTCAATGGCAGCCAGCAGCTTCTTTGCAGCAGTCTTGCCGGACTTCCAGAGGGAAGAAATGTCCTCCAATTGCAGATAGTAGATATCTGCGGGAGATTTGATCAGGCCCTTTTCGATGAGTGCTTCCACGATGGAGCTGCCCAGGCCCTCCACATCCATGGCGTCCCGGCTGACAAAATGGGCAATGTTCCGGCTCAGCTGGGCGGGACATTCGGCGCCGGTGCAGCGCAGGAACGCACCGTCTAAGTCCTTTTCCACCCTGGCGCCGCAGACCGGGCAGTTGCCCGGCAGATGATAGGGCTCCGCCCCTTCGGGACGCTTGGTAAAGTCCACTTCCAGAATCTCCGGAATGATCTCACCTGCCTTGCGGATCAGCACCGTATCGCCGATGCGGATATCCCGCTGGGAGATGAAATCCTGATTGTGCAGCGTTGCGTTGGTAACGGTGGTACCGGCCAGACGGACGGCCTTCACCACCGCCTTGGGGGTCAGCACACCGGTACGGCCCACCTGTACCACGATATCCTCCACGATGGTGGGCTTGATCTCCGGGGGGTACTTGTAGGCCACGGCCCACCGGGGGGTCTTGGCGGTGGAGCCCATTCGGGTCCGCTGAGCAAGGTCGTTGACCTTGATGACAGCGCCGTCAATGTCGCAGGTAAGCTTCTCCCGGTTTTCGTTGATGGACGCCACATGGGCAACGATTTCCGACGCATCGGAAAGAGTCACATGGGGAATCACCTTGAATTTAAGGCTTTCCAGATAGGAAAGAGTTTCCTCATGGGTGGTAAACTCCACACCATCGATCAGCTGAATGTTGAAAATATAGCAGTCCAGTCCCCGGCTGGCGGCAATTTTGGAATCCAGCTGACGCAGGGAGCCTGCGGCGGCGTTGCGGGGATTGGCGAAGAGCTGCTTGCCCTCGGCCTCCTGCCGCTCATTGAGCTTATGAAAAGATTTTTTCGGCATGAACACCTCGCCCCGGACGATTAAGTGGGCAGGTGCGTTTTCGATGGTCATGGGGATGGAGCGGATGGTTTTGATGTTCTCCGTCACATCCTCGCCCACGCTGCCGTCGCCCCGGGTAGCACCCCGGAGGAATTTGCCCTCCACATATTCCAGAGCAACGCTCAGTCCGTCAATTTTGGGCTCCACGGAGAAGGCGGAAGCAGGGTCCCCTTCCAGGGTCTTTTCCAGAAACTCCGTCAGCTCCTCAGTGGAGAACACATCCTGCAGGCTCTGTAATGGCACAGGATGCTCCACCTTCTGGAAGGCAGAAAGGACTTCGCCGCCCACCCGCTGGGTGGGGCTGTCTGCCCGGAGCAATTCCGGATTTGCCTTTTCCAGCTCCTCCAGTTCCCGCAAAAGACGGTCGTATTCAAAATCGAGCATTTCCGGGTTGTCCAGAACATAGTAGCGGTAGTTGGCCTCTTTCAGCAGCTCTACCAGTTCATCCATTCTCTTTTTCGGATCCATAGGTTCCTCCGGTTTGTAAAAAAGTATTGGGTACATCCCCAACGATGACGGTTTCAGCCACCACCACCTGGCTTTCCATGGTGAAAGAGGTGGTCTGGCCCAGCACCAGCACGGATACGTCAATGCTGACCTCCATGATCACCTGATGCAGCGTCTGGTTGATTCCCGCCTGGGAAAAGAAACTCACAAAATTGGCGTCGGAATTGCGGATAGACAGGATATGCACCGGGATGGCAGGTCCCCGGCCGGAGAACAGCTCCGGCAGGAACAGGCTTCCCAGCGGGATCCCGATATCGGAATTATCCAGGGCCAGAATTTCATCGTTGATGATATTTAAGATATCCGTTTTTAATCTGTTTACTTCCCCGATGTTGGTTTTCAGGGCGGTGATCCTGCCATCCAGATCTTTTTCAAAGTACACGATCCGGTCGTACTGGACCACACCGTCCTGGATCTGTTTGGCTATGGCGTCATTGGTCAGGTCCGAGGTGGTGTTCTTCACCTGGGTTTCTGCCAGGTCCCGGATCACATCCCGGTAGGACCTGCGAAGATAAAAGAAGCCCACCGTCAGCAGAAGCAGCAGAATGATCAGCAGGCCAACCACTCTGCGGATAAAGCGCCGCATACACATCCCCCCGGTGGAGGATATGCGGCCCACCATGGGGAAATTACAGCTTTTTCATATGGACGGAAGCGGTCTTTGCCATGAGCCGCTTGGTGCCGATGTCGTCAAAGGCGATTTCCAGCAGAGCATCGCCGCCCATTTTCATGACGGAGATCACCAGACCCCGGCCAAAGGCCGCGTGCATGACCATATCGCCCTTGTTCAGCTCCAGCATGGGCGCGGCGGGCTTATTCGGCATTTCCGCTTTCCGGAACTGATCCTGTTTCTTTGGCTGCATGGGGGGATTCTGGTAGCCGGACCATTCGGAGCCGCTGCCATAACGGCTGCCCCAGGAATTGTAGCTCTCCTGTTTTGCTTTCTGCACGCCCTTGCGGACGATGCAGTCCTCGGGGATCTCCCGGAGGAACCGGGATGCCAGGGCTGCGGAGGTCCGGCCGTAGAGCATACGCTGCCGGGCATGGGTGATGGTCAGATGCTGCTTGGCCCGGGTAATGGCCACGTAGCACAGCCGCCGCTCCTCCTCCATCTCCTCCTTGTCGCCGATGGCACGCATGCCGGGGAACAGACCGTCCTCGAAGCCCACCAGGAACACATGGGGGAATTCCAGGCCCTTGGCGGAGTGCATGGTCATCATGACCACGGCGTCATCGGCATCGTTGTACTCCTGAATGTCGGTGTACAGGGCGATCTCTTCCAGGAAGCCAGCCAGCGTGGGCTCCGGATCATTTTCCACATAGGAATGGATGGAGGATTTCAGTTCCCTTACGTTCTCCAGCCGGGTCTTGTTCTCCTCGGTGTCCTTAGCATTGAGCATATCCACATAGCCGGTGCGGATCAACAGCTCGTCATAGAAGTCGGGCAGGCTCATGCCCCCCTCCAGCAGCTGGGCAATGCCCTCGATGAGGGCGGTAAACTGCATCAGCTTCATGGCGGGCTTTTCCAGCGGGGCATAGGAATAAGGGTCGGACACCACGCTGTACAGGGGCTTCCCCTCCGCCTGGGCCAGCCGAAGGGCTGTGTCAATAGTCTTGGGACCCAGGCCTCTGGGCGGATTGTTGATGATGCGCTTGAGGCGCAGATCGTCGAAGCGGTTGTTGATCACGCAGAGGTAGGAAAGCATATCCTTGACCTCAGCCCGGTCAAAGAACCGGGTACCGCCGATGACCCGGTACGGGATACCGTTGCGCTTGAAGGCAAATTCCAGGGCGTTACTTTGGGCATTGGTCCGGTAGAGAATGGCAAAATCCTTGAAGGATTTTCCCTTGGACACCTTGATGATCTGCCCGGCTACATAGTTGGCTTCTGCCCCCTCGTCGGAGGCTTCGTAGACGGTGATGGCCTCGCCCTGACCGTTGGCGGTCCAGAGCTTTTTGCCCTTTCGGCCTAAGTTATGGGAGATCACCGCGTTGGCAGCGTTGAGGATGGACTGGGTGGAGCGGTAATTCTGCTCCAAGCGGATGGTCCGGGACCCCCGGTACTGCTTTTCAAAGTTCAGGATATTCTCAATGGTTGCGCCCCGGAAACGGTAGATGGACTGGTCATCATCACCCACCACACAGATATTCTCGTAGCCGCCGGCCAGCAATGAGGTCAGCAGATACTGCATGTGGTTGGTGTCCTGATACTCGTCCACCAGCACATAGTGGAATTTCTTCTGGTAATAAGTACGAACATCCTCATGCTCCTGCAGCAGCTTCACGGTCACATAGATGATATCGTCGAAGTCCAGTGCGTTATTGTCTTTCAGCTGCTTCTGGTACTTGTCATATGCCCGGGCAATGTGGGTTGCTCGAATATCGCCGCTGCGGTCAGCGCGCTGCAGCATCATCTCCGGGGAGACCATATTGTCCTTCTCCCGGGAAATGGCCCCCAGGACATACTTGGCCGGGAAGGTCTTGTCGTCCAGGCCCATGTCCTTGACGATTTCTTTCATGACCCGCTCGGAATCAGAGGAATCGTAGATGGTGAAGCTTCTGGTATAGCCCATCCGCTCAATGTCCCGCCGGAGGATCCGGCAGCAGGCAGAGTGGAAGGTGCTGGCCCAGATATCGTTGGCTTCGGGACCCAGCAGAGCGGAAAGCCGCTCCTTCATTTCGTTGGCTGCCTTGTTGGTAAAGGTGATGGCCAGAATCTGCCAGGGAGCCGCGGCACCCACGGCACAGAGGCTGTCGCCCCGCCATTGTTCGTATTCCGTGGGATTCAGGGGGAAGTTTTCCAGAAACTGTACGTCCTCTTCCGTGATGCTTCCGGCGATCTCCTGGGTATCGCTGCCCCGGCCGAAGCGCATGAGATTGGCGATCCGGTTGATCAGCACCGTGGTCTTGCCGGAGCCCGCACCGGCCAGCAGAAGCAGAGGACCCTCCGTGGTCAGCACCGCCTCCTGCTGCATATCATTCAGCGCGTCAAACTCCCCGGCGATGTATTTCCGTCGGGCGGCCAAAAAGCGCTGCTCTAAATCAAAGTTCATAGTCGCACACCTGTCCAATATAAAGTATGGGACTATTTTAGCGCATTTTTGCCGAAAGGTAAAGAGGAGAAATTATTGTTTGTCTGCTTATGCACCTTGCCTCTCCCTCTGGGAGAGGTGGCAGCCGAAGGCTGACGGAGAGGGATGCATCGATTTTTCCCTCTCAGTCACCGCCAAGGGCGGTGCCAGCTCCCCCGAAGGGGGAGCCAAGTTTCTAAAGAAAACAATCATTCACAACATCAGCTCCCGAAGCTGCCCGATGGCCTTCTTCTCGATCCGTGAGATCTGCACCTGGCTGACGTTCATCACTTTGGCCACCCGGTCCTGGGTCAGGCCGTGAAAATACCGCATCTGGATCACCGTCCGTTCCCGCTCCGGAAGATTGGCGATGGCTTGCCGCAGGGCAATCCGCTCCACCATTTTCTCCTCCGACTCCGTGTCGGTGAGCACATCCTCCAGAGAAAAGCCCTCCTCACCGCACTCACGTTGGATGGATTCGGTAGCGGCCGTGGCCGTCTCCGCCAGGGCGATCTCCTCCGGGGAAAGACCCGTCTGCCGGGATATCTCATTGACGGTGGGCTCCCTGCCAAAGAGATTTGTCAGGGTGTTCCTTGCCATTTTGATTTGCGCCGCCTGTTCCTTCAGCCCTCGGGAGACCTTCACCGCTCCGTCATCCCGCAAAAAGCGCCGGATCTCCCCGGAGATCTTCGGCACCGCGTAGGTGGAAAACTGGGTGCCGAAATTTAAGTCAAAGCCCTCCACCGCCTTGAGAAAGCCTAAGCATCCCAGCTGATACAGGTCCTCCGCCTCCGTGCCACGGCCTATGTACCGCTTCGCCACCGCCCAGATGAGCCCGGAGTTTTCCTCCACCAGTTTTTCCGTGGCACTTCGGTCCCCGGCCTGGGAGGCCCTGATCAAGTCCTCCGTCCGGCTCATTTGCGCCGCTGCAGCTTCCGGCGCATATGCACCGTGGTTCCCTTCCCTGCTTTGGAGCTGATTTCCAGGTCGGTCATGAAGCTTTCCATGATGGTAAAGCCCATGCCGCTGCGGTCAGCACCACCGGTGGTAAAGGCGGGACGCCTGGCCTGATCAATATCCGGTATGCCCACACCCCTGTCCTTGATAACGATATCCAGCACATTGTCCTTGAGGATCCGGCAGCGCATGCTCACCGTTCCCAGTCCCTCCGGATAGGCATGGACGATGCAGTTGGTCACCGCCTCAGACACCGCCGTGCGGATATCCCCCAACTCTTCCAGGGTGGGATCAAGCTGGGCCGCGAAGCAGGCAATGGCACTGCGGGCAAAGGCCTCGTTGCAGGATTTACTGGGAAATTCCAGGATCATATAGTTTTCAAATTTCATGATACCGCCTCCTTGATTTCCACGATCTTATCGATCCCCGACGCCCGGAACACCCGCATGGGCTGGGGCAGAATACCGGTCAGCAAAAGCTTTCCTTCAATCTGGGTCATGCTCCGCAGGGCGTTGATGACCACCGCAATGCCGGAAGAATCCACGAAGGATACCTCCCCAAAGTCCAGCACACAGATATCCGGGGTGTAGGATTCGATTTTCGCAACGATTGCCTGAATGTAGGCTTTGGCACAGTGGTGGTCGATCTCCCCGGTGAGGGCCACCGTGAGCCGCCCGTCCTCCAAAAAGCTGGTAAAGTGCATATTGTTTCCTCCTTTGCTTTTTACGCTTTTCAGTATAAAAACTGCCCGTTACGATTTGCAGTCGTAATCGGGCAGGAGTCAGGAAAATCAAGAAAAACCCATCCACAGAAAGTGGATGGGTTTTAAGTTATGTATATTGTTCCCAAAGAACCGTTTCCGGCCAGTCGGTGGTGTCGAAGGCATCACGGATACAGCGGCAGTAGTAATCCAGTTTTTCAAGGAGCACAGCTGCATCCTCGAAGGTCCAGGAACCGTATTCTGCCATGGCGTATTCCATCACTCTTGCACGGTCCTCCGTGGGATTGATGGTAGAGTAGCTGTCCACAAAGCAGCTATAGTCCTCCACATACTGTTCCCAGGAGTAGCTGAACGTATAGCCCGGGAACCACCCTGGATTGAAACTGCACCAGGTTTCATCGCTGAAAAGCGCATCCTCCCGGTTTGACGCATCCCATTCCAGGTAACTGTCGATAATATGGGAAAACTCATGATAGTAAGTGGTCACATCCGTCTGATAGATATCCACCACCATCACATGGCAGTCGTAACTGTCCTGGACAAAGGCTTCGTAGTTATCCACATACTCGGAATTGGTTGCCTTCAGGGGACCCGCCAGATGAATCTCCGTCCGATGAACATCACCATAGCGCAGCTGCCGGAAGAACCCTGGAGGGTAATCCTCCAACGCATCTTCCAGGGTATCCAGCGCATCGGAAATATCGGCCAGATCCAGGACTTGTTCAGCAGTAAAATCGAAAAAAATCTCACCGGCTTCTTCTCCAACGAGAATGCTCAGCCCGTATTCCGATTCCATCTGTTCCACCCGTTGCTGAATCAGTGCTTCCAGTTCCGAGGGGCTCGGAACAGGCTCGAAGGGAATATCCTCTCCCCGCTCACCCCTGGCAGGATCCCAAAACAGCAGCCGCATGCCAGCGCCGTAATTTCTGAGAACCACAAAATAGCCATTGAGTGCTTCATTGGGGATCAGTTCGAAGGTTTCATAGCCGTAATCCTGCTCGGATATGATACATTTGGCCAGTGCTTTGCCGGAAAGATCATGCAGTGAAAGCTGATTTCCTCCCTCATTGATCTTTAATAGCAGATCATTCTCCACCAGTTCCAGAGAACTGTAGCCACAATCCACAGTAACCGCCTCGCCATCGGATGGAACCAGGGTGTAGACATAGGAATCTTCATATTCATTCAGCAGCCAGGTGCCATTGCGGAATTCATTTCCGCTGATACCCTGGATAGGCATATCATACCGCGCGCCGGTGTGGAGGTCCAGAAAAGCGGTGCAGGCTTCTCCGGTTTCGGTATCATAATACTCCACCCGGAGATATCCGTCAGCACAATCCAGATAGGAAATTTCAGGATTCTCTTCCAAAACAGGACGCTTTTCCCCGGTTTCCAGATCATAAATGTAGGATTCCACGTCCCATATGTTCACATACGCGGTACCCTTATCACCCATATACACAGCGGCATCCCGGATATCCGTTTCCCATCTGCAAAGCTCGTTGAGCTGCTTATCCAGCTTCAGGATCAGACCGGTAGTGTTGTCGCACAGATACAGGCAGTCCCCCAGCACCTGCGGCGACATGGAAATATGGATGGAAATATCGGATTGTGCAAGAATCTCACCGGTATCCAGGTCAATCATGCAGATTTCCACACTGGGATAATCCTTACGGTGGTCGTCCTGACTCCAGAGCAACAGATCACCGTCAAAGACCATACTGGATGTATATGTCAGGCCATTGGGAACCGTCAGCTGCAGTTCCAACAGCGCGCCTGCCGCATCCCAGGGCTGACCAACCGTTTCAATCCAGGAAATTGGCAGCTGGCTTTCAGAAGGAGGTACCGTTTCCTCCCCCGGACCGCCGCAGCCGCACAGAAACAGCAATACGAAAAGAATACAAAGCAGTCGCTTCATTCTGCATTCCTCCTTTTTCCTGATTATAGCAGTCTATGCACCATTATACAACGCTTATTTTCCAATGGCCATGTCTGCTCAAAAATACGGTGCGGAACTGACGTCCCGCACCGCTGCTGCTTCACTTTTTGTAGTTTTCTTCCCAGGGCAGGATCTCCGGCCAGCCGGTGGTATCAAAAACATCCTGGATAACCAGACTGTAATATTCCATCTTCATCCGGATGCCCTGATTATTATTAAAATAAATCCGGTAATTCGGCAGCATGGCCTTGGCCATGACCTGTGCCCGGTCCTCCTGAGGATTGATGGCCCCATAGGGATCCACAAACCAGCCGTCCTCCTGGAGGTCCGGCAGGTTCATGTAGTCATCGGCATAGCCGGGGAACCAGTCGGGGTTCAGGGCGCTCCAGCCCTCTTCGGAAAACAGCGCATCCTCCCGTTTGGCCGCGTCCATGGCAATATGCATATCGATAATGTGGGTCAGCTCATGGTAATAAAGCTCCTCCCAGGTGGCGTCCACGTCCAGAACCAGGATGTAGTGATCCAGCAGATCCTGGCTGAAGCCGCCATAGTCCCCGCCGTAGAGATCTTCATTGTTGGCCCAGAGGTCCTGAATCAGGTGAATCCGGATGCCGCTGCGCTCCTGGGTGCAAAGCTGCCGGAAGAAGCCTTCGGGATAACGGCCCAGGATATAATCCAGGGTCTTTAGAATCCCGCTGACCTTTTCATAGTCCGTAGCGTAAGAAGCCGTGAAATGGGAAAAGACCGTATCACACTGATCGCCCACCAGGATCACAACACCGTACTTGTCCTCCAGCAGCTGGGCTTCCTGTTCCAGCAGAAGCTGGTTTTCCTCGCTACTGAGCGCAGTTGTCTCCGGGATGGGTTCCGTGATGGTGGGAGCAGTGGTCTCCACCGCTTCGTTTCCGCAGCCGCTGAGCAGCAGAAGCAGGGTAACAATCAAACACAGCAGTTTCTTCATGGGTATCCCTCTTTTTTCGTCATGATAGCAGTACGGGTAGTGCCTTTGAATTCAGTCCGTATAATTCATAAGAACCTTCCGAAAAAAAGCCGGAGGAACCGGATGGTTCCTCCGGCTTACATTAAGTCGGTATCTTAGTTGGCCAGCTTCTGCATGGCAGCGAGGCTCTCCTCCAGCTGGGCGATCAGGTCGCGGTGCTTGGCGGCCTTTTCCCGCTCGGCGTTGACAACAGCCTCGGGAGCCCGGGAGACGAACTTCTCATTTTTCAGCTTACCCTCGATGGAAGCAAGGAATTTCTTCGCGCCTTCCAGCTCCTTGGTGATCCGGGCCAGTTCCTTGGCCACATCCACCAGCTGTCCCATGGGGATATAGAGCTTGGCGTCGGGGGTGGTGATGGTGATCATGCCGTCCAGGTTTGCAGGCTCGGCATCCAGCAGGGACACGGTATCCGCATAGGCCAGGCGCTGCAGGAAACCCTCGCCCTCGTGGAACACCTGGGGCTTATTGGTCAGCACATACAGGGCAGCCTTCTTGGAGGGGGGCACGTTCATCTCGGTGCGGCGGGCACGGATGGCGCGGATAGCGTCCATAACGGACTCCATGGCATCGCATTCAGCCTTGAAGGCCAGGTCGGCATTCATCTCGGGCCACTGGGCCACGATCAGAGCCTCTCCCTCGTGGGGGATGGACTGCCAGATCTCCTCGGTGATGAAGGGCATGAAGGGATGCAGCAGCCGCAGGATGTTGTCCAGCACATAGACCAGGACGGAAATGGCGGTCTGCTTCCGGTCGGCATCGTCGGCGAACAGACGGGCCTTTGTCATCTCGATATACCAGTCGCAGTAGATGTCCCACACGAAGTCGTAGATCTTCTGGATGGCAACACCCAGCTCGTACTTCTCCATGTTCTCGGTGACCTCACCGATGAGGGTATTCAGCTTGGAAAGGACCCACTTGTCGGCGATCTCCAGCTTGGAGAGGTCGGGCAGCTGATTGACAGCGTCCTCACTGAGGTTCATCATGACATAGCGGGAGGCGTTCCACAGCTTGTTGGCGAAGTTGCGCATAGCCTCGCAGCGCTCCACATAGAAACGCATGTCGTTTCCGGGAGAGTTGCCGGTGACCATGTTCATACGCAGGGCATCGCAGCCGTACTTCTCGATCATCTCCAGAGGATCGATGCCGTTGCCCAGGGACTTACTCATCTTCCGGCCCAGATTGTCACGGACCAGACCGTGGATCAGCACGGTGTGGAAGGGAGCCTTGCCGGTATGCTCGCAGCCGGAGAAGATCATTCTGGCGACCCAGAAGAAAATGATGTCATAGCCGGTGACCAGCACGTCGGTGGGATAGAACTTCTTAAAGTCCTCGGCATCGGTATTGGGCCAGCCCAGGGTCTCGAAGGGCCACAGAGCGGAAGAGAACCAGGTGTCCAGCACATCCTCTTCCCGGGTGATGTGGGCACTGCCGCACTTCTCGCAGACCTGAGCATCCTCACGGGAGACGGTGATGTGGCCGCAGTCGGCACAGGTCCAGGCAGGGATCTGATGGCCCCACCACAGCTGGCGGGAGATACACCAGTCACGGACATTTTCCATCCAGTTCATGTAGGTCTTGGTGAAGCGCTCGGGGACAAACTTGGTCTCGCCGTCCCGGACCACACGGATGGCCTCCTCGGCCAGGGGCTTCATCTTCACGAACCACTGGGCGGAGATGATGGGCTCCACGTCCTTGTGGCAGCGGTAGCAGGTACCCACGTTGTGGGCGTAGTCCTCCACCTTCACCAGGTAGCCCTGCTCCTCCAGGTCGGCAACGATGGCCTTACGGGCATCGTAGCGGTCCATGCCCTCATACTTGCCGCCCAGGTTATTCACAACGCCGTTGTCATCCAGAACGCGGATGACCTCCAGGTTGTGGCGCAGACCCACTTCGAAGTCGTTGGGGTCGTGGGCGGGGGTCATCTTCACGCAGCCGGTGCCGAATTCCATCTCGGCATAGTCATCAGCCACAACAGGGATCTCCTTATTCATCAGGGGCAGAATGACCTTCTTGCCGATGATGTGCTGATAGCGCTCGTCGTTGGGGTTGACGCAGACGGCAGTATCGCCCAGCATGGTCTCGGGACGGGTGGTGGCGATGATCACCTCACCGTTGCCGTCGGCCAGGGGGTAGCGGATGTGCCACAGGTGGCCGGGCTTGTCCACATACTCGACCTCAGCGTCGGACAGAGCGGTGACACAGTTGGGGCACCAGTTGATGATACGGCTGCCCTTGTAGATCAGGCCCTTCTCGTACAGGGAAACAAAGACCTCACGGACAGCATGGGAGCAGTTCTCGTCCATGGTGAAGGCGGAACGGTCCCAGTCACAGGAGGCGCCCAGCTTCTTCTGCTGCTCCACGATCCGGTTGCCGAACTTGTGCTTCCAGTCCCAGACACGCTCCAGGAACTTCTCACGGCCCAGGTCGTAGCGGGTCAGACCCTCCTTGGTACGCAGCTCCTCTTCCACCTTGATCTGGGTGGCGATGCCGGCGTGGTCAACACCGGGGACCCACAGAGCGTCGTAGCCCTGCATACGCTTGAAGCGGATCAGGGTGTCCTGCAGGGTTGCGTCCATGGCGTGGCCCATGTGCAGCTGGCCGGTGACGTTGGGGGGAGGCATGACGATGGTGAAGGGCTTGGCGTCGGCCTTGCCCTGGGGCTTGAAGAAGCCGCCCTGCTCCCACATTTTGTAGATGCGGTCCTCAACCTGCTGAGGCTCATACACCTTGGGTAATTCTCTTGCCATTTTACTTTCTCCTTTTGTTTGAGTTTTTGCTTCAGGACGGAAATAGAAAACGCCCTGAAGTCCATTGACTTCAGGGCGAATAAAATCCGCGGTACCACCTGAATTCCGGCCTGGCCGGCACTCAAACGCTGTAACGGGCTTACCCGTTCTCCCCTACTTGTCCTTCAGGGAAACTGCTCCGGGGCGACATTCCGGATCCTTGCACATACCCTCGCACCAACCGGGTACTCTCTGAGCGCAAATGGATTCGAAAACTCCCCTTCACGGCATTTACCACAATAAATTAACATATGTTTTATGCAATGTCAACCAAAATTTTGAACTTTTTTCAGTTTTACAGAAATAATATTCATTCCCCCGCCGACTTGACGCAGCTGTGAAAAAAGCATATAATAGATGCACCTTTTTTGATTGTGAGTGAACCCTATGAAATTATCCCTGATCGTCCCCTGCTATAACGAGGCGGAAAATGTGGCCGAATTCCAGGCCGCCGTGATTAATGCCTTTTCAGGCTGCGGCTATGACTATGAAATCGTCTTTGTGGACGACGGAAGCCACGACGCAACGCTCCACAATTTAAGAAAGCTTCACCAAAAACAGGAATGCCCGGTGAAGGTCATCTCCTTCTCCCGAAATTTCGGCAAGGAGGCTGGTCTGTACGCAGGCTTGCAGCACGCCAGCGGCGACTACATTTCCCTGATCGACGCGGATTTGCAGCAGCGGCCGGAGATCGTCCGGGACATGGTGGAAATTTTGGAAAACGAGCCCCAATACGACGTGGTGGCCGCCTATCAGGACCGCCGCAGCGAGGGCAAGGTGCTTTCCTTCTTTAAGCAAAGCTTCTACTCCATCATCAACAAGCTGTCCTCCGTAAAGCTGGAACCCGATGCCAGCGATTTCCGGACCTTCCGGCGCAGCGTCGCGGAAAGCATCCTGAAGCTGGGGGAATATCACCGGTTCTCCAAGGGCATCTTTGCCTGGGTGGGCTATGAGACCAAGTTCATCCCCTACACCGCCTGCGAGCGGGCCCACGGTACCACCAAGTGGAACTTCTGGAAGCTTTTAAACTACGCCATTGAGGGCATCATCGGCTATTCCACCGCTCCCCTGCGGCTCAGCGTGATCCTTGGCTGTGTAACTGCCGTTGCGGCCGTTCTCTATCTGCTGTGGACAATCGTCGAAAAGCTGGTCTGGGGCATCGCCGTTCCCGGTTATGCCACCATCATTGTGCTGATCCTGCTTCTGGGCAGCTGCCAGCTGTTCTGCATCGGCATCATCGGCGAATATGTGGGCCGCACCTTCGAGCAGACCAAGGACCGCCCCATCTATGTTGCAAAGGAAATTCTGGAATACGAACAGTAAAAAATTAAGGGCTTCGGAAAAATCCGAAGCCCTTGCTTTTTTAGTTCTTCTCAGCCTTCTTGGCAGCCTTGGCCTTTGCCTTAGCCTCGGCTTCCTTCTTGGCCTGCTCCTTGGCAGCTGCGTCAGCAGACTCGTTGGAGGAGATAGCCCACTTGGCAAACTCGATGCGGACCTGATCAGCACCGGTCTCGATGACGATCTTTTCTTCCTTCACGTCAACAACAACACCGACGATGCCGCCGATGGTGGTGATCTTATCGCCCTTCTTGACGGCGGAGCGCATGGCCTCGGCTTCCTTCTTCCGCTTGTTCTCGGGACGGATCAGCATGAAGTAGAAGATCAGGAACATGGGGACCAGGGTGATCAGCATGCTCATGAGGCCGCCGCCAGCGGGAACTTCGGCAGTAGTGGTCAGAAAATTCAGCATTGGAAAAACTCCTTCGTGTTTGATAATCTTGTTTATTATACCACCCTTTGCATAAATTGCAAGAGTGAATTTAGATTCTTCTGGCTAATTTTGCAGAATATTCCCGGCGGAATTCTTCAAAACGGCCTTCATCCAGGGCATCACGGATCCGCTCCATCAGCTTGTTGTAGAAATACAGGTTGTGCATGACGGCCAGACGCATGGCCAGCATCTCCTCGGCCACGAACAGGTGGCGGATATAGGCCCGGCTGTAGCGGCGGCAGACGGGGCAGTCGCAGTGCTCGTCAATGGGTCGCTGGTCCAGCTGGTACTTGGCGTTTTTCAGGTTGATGGCGCCTTCCCAGGTAAAGAGCCGGGCGTGGCGGGCATTCCGGGCAGGCATGACGCAGTCGAAAAAGTCCACGCCCCGGGCCACGGCCTCGATGATGTTGGTAGGGGTGCCCACGCCCATGAGATACCGGGTCTTGTCCGCAGGCATATGGGGCTCCACAGCGTCGATGATATCGTACATCTCTTCCGCCGTCTCACCCACCGCCAGGCCGCCGATGGCATAGCCGGGCAGGTCCATATCGGCAATACGCTTCATGTGATCCACTCGGATGTCGGCATAGGTGCCGCCCTGGTTGATGCCCCAGAGCATCTGGTGGGGGTTCACCGTATCGGGCAGGGCATTTAAGCGGGCATTTTCCTTCTTGCACCGCTCCAGCCACCGGGTAGTCCGGGCCACGGAGTCCAGGACGTACTTTCGGGGGGCGGGGTTTTCGATGCACTCGTCAAAGGCCATGCAGATATCGGAGCCTAAATTGGACTGGATCTGCATGCTCTCCTCGGGGCCCATGAAAATCTTCCGGCCATCGATATGGGAGGAAAAGTACACGCCCTCCTCCTTGATTTTCCGAAGAGAGGACAGGGAGAACACCTGGAATCCGCCGGAGTCGGTGAGGATGGGACCGTCCCAGGTCATGAATTTGTGCAGGCCGCCCATCTCCCGGACCACCTTGTCCGTGGGACGAAGGTGCAGGTGGTAGGTGTTGCTCAGCTCCACCTGGCAACCGATATTCTTCAGGTCCTCGGCGCTTAAGGCACCCTTGATGGCGCCCTGGGTGCCCACATTCATAAAGACAGGGGTCTGGACCGTGCCATGGGCGCAGGTAAATTCGCCCCGCCGGGCCTTGCCCTCGGTTTTCTTCAGTTCAAACATATATTATACCTCTACTTAGGGGATTGCCACACCAGTGTGCGCACTGGTTCGCAATGACACAATAGTTTATAGAATACACATGGCGTCGCCGAAGGAGAAGAAGCGATACTTTTCCTTCACGGCTTCCTCATAGGCATGCAGCACATGCTCCCGGCCCGCAAAGGCGGAGACCAGCATTACCAGGGTGCTTTCGGGCAGGTGGAAATTGGTGATCAGGCCCTGCATGGCCTTGAAGGTGTAGCCGGGATAGATGAAGATCTCTGTCCATTTGGACTTGGCTTCGAAAGAGCCATCCTCGTTTACCAGGCTTTCCAGGGTCCGGCAGGAGGTGGTGCCCACGCAGATAATCCGGCCGCCCTGGGCTTTGGTCTGGTTCAGCACAGCTGCCGTTTCTTCGGAGATCATGCACAGCTCCGCGTGCATGTGATGGTCCGTGATCTCCTCCGCCTTCACGGGCCGGAAGGTTCCCAGACCCACATGTAATGTCACGAAGGCGGTTTTCACACCCTTGGCCCGGGCCTTGTCCAGCAGCTCGTTGGTCCAGTGCAGACCAGCGGTGGGTGCAGCGGCAGAGCCCACGGCCCGGGAATAGACGGTCTGATACCGCTCCTGGTCATTCAGCTCAGCCTTGATGTAAGGGGGCAGGGGCATTTTGCCCAGCCGCTCCAGCACCTCCAGGAAGATGCCCTCGTAGTGGAACTGCACCACCCGATTTCCGGTTTCCTGGACCTCCACCACGGTAGCCGTCAGTTCGCCGTCACCGAAAATCACTTCGTTGCCGACCTGCATCTTCCGTCCGGGCTTGCACAGGCACTCCCATTTCTTGTCCCCCAGGTCCCGCAGCAGCAGCACCTCTACAGCGCCGCCGGTGGGTCGGTGGCCCAGGAGCCGGGCAGGCAGCACCCGGGAATCATTCATCACCAGGCAGTCGCCGGGATTCAGGTAGTCAATGATATCAAAAAAATGCTTGTGTTCAATCTCACCGGTGCGGCGGTCCATGCTAAGCAGCCGGGAGGTATCCCGCTTTTCCAGAGGAGTCTGGGCAATCAGCTCCTCCGGAAGATCATACCAAAAATCAGAAGTTTTCAAGAGTTTTCCTCCAAAAGCCATTCGCTTCATAATTTATCAGCATATAGTATAGCCTAAGTCGTCAGGTTTTGCAACAGGCAAAATGTTTTCCCCGTGCATAGACTGGGGTCGGAGGGATGTTTATGAACCGAAAACCATTCTTTACCGGCGTCTGCACGGCGCTGGTCACGCCATTTTTGCGGGGCGAAGTGAACTACCCCATGCTGGAGCGGCTTCTCCAGTATCAGTTGGACGCCGTGATCCGGGCCATTGTGATCTGCGGCACCACCGGTGAGTCCCCTACCCTGTCGGATGCGGAAAAACTGGAGCTGTTCAAAAGAGCGAAGGCATATGTGGGTGACCGATGCAGCATCATTGCGGGAACCGGAAGCAACTGCACGGAGCATGCCATCGCCCTGAGCCGGGCGGCGGAGGCGGTAGGGGCTGATGGGCTGCTTCTGGTGAGCCCCTACTACAACAAGGCAACCCCTGAGGGGCTCTATGCCCACTACAGCGCCATCGCCACAGCGGTACATATCCCCTGCATCCTCTACAATGTGCCCTCCCGGACCGGAGTGGATATCCCGGTAGAGGTGTACCAAAAATTAAGCCGCATTCCAAATATTGCGGGTGTGAAGGAAGCAAGCTCTGACATCGTCAAGATCGCCCGGATCCGGGAGGAATGTCCGGGATTTTCCATCTGGTCCGGCAATGACGACCAGATCGTGCCTGTTCTGTCCCTGGGTGGTCAGGGGGTGATTTCGGTCCTTTCCAACGTGGCACCGGAAAAGACGAAAGCCATGGCTGATGCCGCCCTGGACGGAGATTTCGACACCGCTGCCGCACTGCAAATTGCGCTTCTGCCCCTGATCCGGGCGCTTTTCTCGGAAGTGAACCCCATTCCGGTAAAAGCTGCCATGCAGGAGATCGGCTTCGACTGCGGAGCCTGCCGTCTGCCCCTTACGTCCATTACCCCCGAAAACTTCGAAAAACTGAAGTCTGTTTTGCCGTTGCGGTGAACAAAACTGTGTGCTATACTGAAAGAAAAAACGGAGGAATTTCCCATGAAATACATCGTTATCGGCGCAGGCTCCCGGGGCACCATATACGGTAACTGGGCTTTTGAACATGGCATCGAGATCGCCGCGGTGGCGGAGATCCGCCCCGACCGTCTGGCCGAGGCTGGAAAGCTGTGGAATGTTCCCGAAAACCGCCTGTTTACGGATGTGAAGGACCTGTTCGCCCTGGGAAAGATCGCCGATGCCGCCATCGTGGCCACCATGGACCGGGACCACTATGGCCATGTGATGACCGCCCTGGACCTGGGTTACGATATCCTCCTGGAAAAGCCCATCTCCCCGGATCCCAGGGAGTGCATGGAGATCGAAGCCAAGGCCAATGCCCTGGGAAAGAAGATCACCGTCTGCCATGTGCTGCGCTATACCAATTTCTTTGGCGCCATCAAGGATATCATCGATTCCGGAGAACTGGGCAAGGTGGTAGCCATCAAGCACTCGGAAAACATTGGCAATTTCCACATGGCCCATTCCTTCGTCCGGGGCAACTGGCGAAATGATACCCTCTCCTCCCCCATCATCATGCAGAAAAGCTGCCACGACCTGGATATCCTGCTGTGGCTCACCGGGGCCCACTGCACCAAGGTGGCGGCCTTCGGTTCCCTGTCCTATTTTAAAGAAGCCAATGCACCGGCATACTCTGTGGACCGCTGCTGCGACTGCCCGGTGGCGGATAACTGCCGGTTCAGCGCCAAACGATGCTATCTCCCCACCCTGGGCAGCTGGCCCACAGACGTGGTCTGCCTGGAACAGACGGAGGAAGCCCTGGAAGAAGCCCTGAGAACCGGTCCCTACGGCCGCTGCGTCTACCGCTGCGACAACAACGTCTGCGACCACATGAGCATCATCCTGGAATTCGACAATGCAGTAACGGCCACCTTCTCTCTGACAGCCCAGACCAGCCCCTGCCACCGCAACATCCACATTATGTGTGAGGATGGCGAGATCATCGCCGACGATGGTGACCGTCAGATTTTGGTGAGAAAGCACGTTTCCTCCCAGGCGGATACCTTTGAGGAGCGTGTGATCAACGTCCGCACCAACGCCAGCGGCCACGGCGGCGGCGATGCAGGCATTATGGAGGATTTCACCGCTTCCCTCTCCGAAAATGCCCTGACCCGCAGCGCCATTTCCGCGTCTGTGGAAAGCCATCTGATGGCCTGCGCCATCGAAGAAGCCCGTCTCACCGGAACGGTTGTGAGCATGACGGATTTCCGTAACTCCCTGACATAAGAAAAAGCCTCCGGAAGGAGGCTTTCTTTATTTTTTTGCGAGTTTTCTCACCAGCAGCCAGATTCCATAGCCGGTGATATAGCCCAGGGAGTTGAGGATCAGATCATCCACGTCGCTGACCCGGTCATAGAAGGGCAGCTGTAAAATTTCAATGAGCAGCGACACACCCACGCCGGCGGAAATGACCTTTCCGGCGCTGTTCAGCTCTTTGTACACGCCGGGCCACACAATACCCAGTGGGATAAACATGGCAAAATTGCCCACAACGTTCAGGAGAATGTCACGCTTGTCCGGGTAGTCCAGGAGATTGACCAGAGGAATCCAGTTGATCCGGGGCGAAAAGGCTGTGGCGGTGTCAAAAATCAGCGGCTGAATCTGACCGTTGACCTTGGAAAACGGGAAAAATGTAAATCTTGCAACCACCACGATGCAGATGTACACGAAAAGAAGCTGAATTTCCCGTTTCAGATCGAATCGCCTCTGCTTCACGGCAAAATAGGTACGGATAAAGATCCAGATCACGGAAATTGCCACAACCAGAGATCCGTAGGAAATCGCGGTCATTACAAAAGCTCCTTATTTTTATGGTGCGTATTATTTTACCACATTGTTTCAAAAAAATCTACCTTTTCCCAGTGAATCCTCTGATTCCCTGCGTAATGAGCTTTTTTGCGGTAATACTATCGTTGCACCACCAAAAGAAAGAGGTTTTTACTATGAAAAAGATCGGTTTTCTGACTCTGGCGCTGTGTCTTTCCTGCGTTATGCTGGTGGGCTGCGGCTGCATGAATACCAATGCGGACGTGACCACCCTGCCTACCAACGGTGAGACTTCCAGCCCCACCACCGCGACTACCACCGCACCTACCACCATGCCCCACACCCAGCCCTCCACCGAGGGCGGCATGGATTCCACCATGGACTCCACCGCCGGGGCTGATACCACCGAGTCCACCGGCACCATGGAGGGCTCCCTGGATAACATCATGGGCGGCTCCACCGATGACGCCACCACCGGCTCCGAAGGCAGCAATGACATGTCCCGGGGCCGCAACCGGGGCAACGGTCCCAGAGGCTGAGAAAAAAATGCCGGGTCAGAAGACCCGGCAAAACTTTTATTTCAGATAGGCGTCCCAGGTAAAGCTGAGCTTCCCGTCCTCGTCCAGGATGCAGGGAATGCCGATCTGGCCCCGGTCTCTCACAGGAGCGAATTCCTCCCGGGTTTCCCGGAGTTTTAAGAACTGCTTCAGCGCCAGTAGGCTGTCGGTAACGCTTAAGTAAACAAAGGGTACGTTGGCCTTTTCCAGTGCTTCCTTGCACACGACACAGTCGGGGCACAGGGGGGATCCATAGATTTTCAGCATACTATCACCTCATTATAAAATGGTTACATACCGGGTCAGATTCTTCTTCATCCGCAGGGCAGCCTCCCGGGCAGATGTCAGCGCATCGGTCCCCTCCTCAGCCTGGGTCCAGGCCCGGCAGACGGAATTGCCCACCACAGCCACAGCGCCGTGGCCGAATTTGTCAAAGGCGTTGGCGCAGTTTTTGGCGTTGGCATTGGGATAATCCGCGCCGTCAAGAATCATAAACAGCTTGGGGTACTTGGCGCGCAGGTCTTTTAAGCTGGCAGCGGCAGAGGCGGCGGCCAGAATGCCCACCCGGGTATAGCCGAATTTTCCGGCGGTGTCGGCGCCGTAGCGGTTGACGTGGTCTGCCGCCGCAGCATGGACCAACCGTCCGCCGGAGAGCAGGTCCTGTAATTCCGGAGCAGACTTGTTGGCCGTCCGGCACACCACGAAAATGTCCTTCTTCCCCTCCTTGCAGTAAGCAAGAAAGGGCTTGATGATGTCGCTTCCCGGATAGGCCGTGATGATCAGGCCATCGCAGTCAAAGGCGGAATCCGGGCCCAGAAGAGCCTGGGCAGTCAGGGCCGCCGTCTTGCCGGAGAGCAGCTCCGGGGCATCCATGGCAACATAATAGCCCTGTTTCCGGGCAAAGGCCAGGATCTCCTTAAGCGCATCCATACCTTCCGCGCCCAAAAGTGCAAAGGCGGCAAAGCTGACCCGGACGGCGGGCACCGTATCCTTCAATTCCCCAAGCAGCGCCTGGTAATACCGCAAAGCGGCGGCTGCCAGGCCGTCCTCGGCAAAGTAGACATTGGGAATATCCTCCTTCGCCGGGCAAAGCTCCAGCATGGTGGGATTTTTCAGCTTGCGGATCTTCTCCTGCAACACATCAACAGACATTGTATACGCCCCTTTCGGGTATTTTTTGTCATTATATCACAGTTTTTCCTAAGTGCAAAGACAAAAACTTTCAGTTGTGAAGTTTTTCTTCCCTGGGCATACTATGTGTGAAGGGAGTGATCGCTATGACCATGAAAGGATGGGCCATTACCGCAGGCCTGGGCGCCGCGGCCGGTGCTGTGGCCGTGATGATGATGCCCCGGCAGAACCCCGCCCGGAAGCTGGCCGCCAGGGCCGCCAACAAGGTGGAGGACCTGGCCTGGAAAATGGAAGACAAGATGAACCAGAATTGGGGCATGTGAGCAAAACCCGGAAGGCAAATGCCTTCCGGGTAGATTTTTACTGAATATTCAGCTTCACAGCCTCATTCTCAACGGTAACTTCAATGGAAGAAATGGGCTTTTCAAAGGAATCGATGATGGCCTCACTAATGGGGTCCTCCAGCTCCTTCTGGATGGTGCGGCGGAGGTTCCGGGCGCCGTAGGTGACGGAGTAGGCCTTCTTAACCAGCAACTGCCGGACATCCTCGGTCCAGGTCAGGCTCAGTCCCCGGGCATTGAGGCTGTCTTTGAGTTCTGCAAGCATGATATCCGCAATACCCAGGAAATTCTCCTCAGACAGGTGGTTGAAGGTGATGATCTCATCCACGCGGTTGATAAACTCCGGCCGCAGGAAGCTGCGCAGAGCCTTCATGGTCTTTTCCTTCACCTGGTCCCCCTGGGTCCGGCCGAAGCCCATGGCGGCCACGCCGCCCTCGCTGCCTGCGTTGGAAGTCATGACGATGACGGTATTCTCAAAGTTCACCACACGGCCCTGGGCATCGGTGATCCGTCCGTCATCCAGTACCTGCAGCAGGATGTTCAGCACGTCGGGATGGGCCTTCTCGATCTCGTCAAAGAGGATCACGGAATAGGGCTTCCGGCGGATCTTCTCGGTGAGCTGGCCTGCCTCATCATAGCCGATATAGCCGGGAGGAGAACCGATGAGCTTGGAGACCGTGTGCTTTTCCATGTATTCGGACATATCCAGCCGGATCAGGGAGTCCACGCTGTCAAAGAGGTCGTTGGCAAGCTGCTTCACCAGCTCCGTCTTGCCCACACCGGTGGGGCCCACGAAAATGAAGGAAACAGGCCGCTTCTTGGGAGAAATGCCCACACGGCTCCGGCGGATGGCCTTGGAAACAGCCTCCACCGCCTCGTCCTGGCCCACAATGTGGGTTTTCAGGCGGCCTGCCAGGCCCTTGATCTGCTGATACTCCTGGGCCTTGATCTTGGAGGCAGGGATCTTGGTCCACAGCTCGATGATCCGGGCCAGATTCTCCATGGTCACCCGGGGCTTAGGCAGTTTTTCCAGCTCCTCGATCTTTGCGGCGGTCTGCATCAGCTTGCTTCTCAGCTTTGCCAGACGCTCATAGTCGGTGTTTTCGGTATCCTCGTTGAGCATCTGCATTTCCAGCATGTAGTCGTCCCGCTCTTTTTTCAGCTCGGCCAGCTGGGAGATCTCCTTGCACCGCAGGTTCACATCGGAGCAGGCTTCGTCCAGCAGGTCGATGGCCTTGTCGGGCAGGAACCGGTCTGTGATGTAGCGCTCGGACAGGACCACGCACTGGTGGGCAATCTCAGGAGAAATCTCCACTCCGTGGAACTCGGCATAGGCCTTGGCGATGCCCTGCATAATCTGGCTTGCCTCAGCGATGGTGGGCTCTGCCACGTTCACAGGCTGGAACCGACGCTCCAGGGCGGCGTCCTTCTCGATATATTTGCGGTACTCGTTAAAGGTGGTAGCGCCGATGACCTGAATTTCACCTCTGGAAAGGGCAGGCTTCAGGATATTGGCGGCGTTCATGCTTCCTTCCGCATCACCCGCGCCCACCAGATTGTGGACCTCGTCGATGACCAGGATGATATTGCCGCACTCCTTGATCTCGCCGATCAAGCTCTTCATGCGGCTTTCAAACTGGCCCCGGAACTGGGTACCGGCCACAAGAGCCGTCAGATCCAGCAGGAAAACCTCCTTGTCCCGGAGCTTGTAGGGCACATCCCCGGCGGCGATCCGCTGGGCCAGGCCCTCGGCAATGGCGGTCTTGCCAACGCCGGGCTCACCGATGAGGCAGGGATTGTTCTTCTGGCGGCGGTTCAGGATCTGGATGACCCGCTCGGTCTCCACATCCCGTCCGATGACCTTGTCAAGCTTTCCCTCCCGGGCACGGCCCGTCAGGTCCATGCAGTAGCTGTCCAGGAATTTGTGTTTTTTGTTCTTCTTTTTGCCCTTGCCCTCGTCCTTGGGAGGCTCCTCCTCCTTGGGCGGCCGGGGCTGAGCGGGCATATTGGTATTGCCGCCGAAGAGCTGGTTCAGCAGCGGGAAGGTGGCGGTCTGGGAGTCCATATCGTCCTCGTCCTGTTCGCCGGCTTCCAGCTGACCAAAGACACTGCTCATCTCGTCGGTGAGCATATCCAGATCCTCCTCGGAAATTCCCATCTGCTTGATGGTCTGGTCGATCTGGGGAATGCCCAGGCTCCGGGCACACTTCAGGCAGTAGCCCTCATTCATGGATACGCCGTTCTCAAACTTGGAGATAAAGAGAACCGCAGGATTCTTCTTACATTTGATGCACAGTTGCATTTGCATAGGGTTTCACGCTCCTTTCCATGGAATATACCACAGAAAAAATGAGAATGGGAAAATAAAATGTGAACGTTTGACTAAATATATTTTTTAAATACCTTACGCATATGAATGACCCTTTTAATAATTTCATTCATAAGCTCCGGATAGTTTGAATGATTCTCAAAATTGAGACCAGGAATAGATTGCATAATCCGCGATGCTTTTTTTCCATCCAATCTTCGCCAGTCAAGTTCAATACCCATCTCAGCTTCAATTTCCTCTTTTCTCGCAAAGAGAGCATCGTAAAGATCTTTATTGTCAAAAATGCATACCTGAATATCAATTCTGGACGCCTTATTTACCAAATAAATGGAAATGTAGGCATCGCTTCGTCCCAGTGCAACATCATACCAGTAATCCGTTGTTGCCTTTCTGATATTAAAGGGCTTTCCATTTTCAGCAATCACATCATTGAACATGGTCCAAAATGTAAGTCTTTCCGCTTCCCTCTCGGTCTGCGCACGGCTAACTTCCTTAGCGCCGCTGGCCGCCTTGGAATACTTGATAAAGCCGTTGGGCTTTTCAATAATTTCAAACTTCGGAGCAGGTAAGGAATCCCCAATTTTATACGCGTGAAGCTCGATCAGAAAAAAACTGAGATCGTTACCTGTATTGTTATTCAGCCACTCAATGGCGCTTCGGTGTTCCTCCCGAGCCTGAGTAACAATCCAGACAATCACATTCGCATTCAATCCGGAAGCATAAGTAATGATCTTGCCCAAATGATCATGATCGGATGCTTCGAGCTGGTTCTCAATAATGACCTTTATTCCCGTTGTTTCATCCTTTGCCACCAGATCACAGCGGTACGAACCGACAAAAACCTCCTGGTCAATATCAGTCAATGTAAGGCCCAGAATATCTCCCAGGTACTCCATATTTTCTTTCTGAGCAAGCCAGGAGGAAAAATCATATTGTTCGTGTCTCCAAAGTTTACGAACGATTACTTCCTCTAATTTACCAAAGGACAAGACATTCACCCCATTTCTGATTCGGAGATAGACGCGAGCCAATTAATGTATTGGCTCGCATTATTGCGTTATTTTATTCCGTCCAATCGCTGGCGCACTCGAATTTTTCGATGCCGTCATCATACCAGAGGTGGGTCATGTACAGTCCCCCGGGGGGCACCGTGGGACCGGCAGCGGTGCGGTTGCCGGAGTCCAGAATGGCACCGATTTCCTCGGGCTTGATCTTCCCTTCCGCGGCGTAGACCACGGTGCCGGCCATGGCCCGGGCCATATTATAAAGGAAACCGTTGGCGCAGACCTTCAGGTCGATGATGTCGCCCTTGCGCTCCACCTTATAATAATATACCGTCCGGACGGTGGATTTGACATCGGTGCCCACGCTTCTGACAGCGGCAAAATCGTGGGTGCCCACAAACTGGTCCGCTGCTGCCTGCATGATAGCTTCATCCAGGTGCTTGGGGTAGAACCAGGCCCGGTTTACGTGGAAGGGGTCCTTCAGCCGGGAGTTGTAGATCCGATAGGTGTACTCCTTCCGGACGCAGGAGCCGATGGCGTTGAAATTCTCGTGGACCTCAAAGGCCTTTGTCACCACGATATCCTGGGGCAGATGGGTGTTCAGGGCGTAGGGCAGCCGCTCACAGGGAATGGTGGAGGAGGTGCGGAAATTCGCCACATAGCACCGGGCGTGGACCCCGGCGTCGGTGCGGCCGCAGCCGGTGACATGTACCGGATGGCCCACGATCATGGCGCAGGCCTTCTCCACAGTCTCAGCTACCGTGGGCAGGTTCTTCTGGACCTGCCAGCCGTGGTAGGCGGTGCCGAGATAGGTCAGAAAAATGCAGATATTGCGCATAGCCTACCTCACAGTCCGAAGGAGGCCAGCACGAAGGTGGCAGCCAGAATCAGCGCGCCGATTGCGAAGGCACGGAAATCCCACAGGGTGTAGCGCAGCAGCTTCATCTTGGTCCTGCCCTCGCCGCCCTGGTAGCAGCGGCACTCCATGGCGGTAGCCAGCTCGTCAGCCCGGCGGAAAGCGGAGATAAACAGGGGCACCAAGATGGGGATCAGGGCTCTGGCCCGGTCCATGATGGAGCCGGACTCAAAGTCGGCGCCTCTGGCCTTCTGGGCATTCATGATCTTGTCGGTCTCCTCGATCAGAGTGGGGATGAACCGCAGGGCAATGCACATCATCATGGAAAGCTCGTGGACCGGCACCTTGATCTTCTTCAGGGGGCTCATCAGGGCTTCAAGGCCGTCGGTCAGGGCGATGGGCGAGGTGGTATAGGTTAAAAGGAAGGTGCAGGTGATCAGCATCAGGATTCGTGCCACCATGAATACCGCCCGGACGATGCCCTCGGCGTAGATGGTGATGATCCAGAAATCGATGACCGGCTCCCCTTCTCCGGTGGTGAAGAACAGGTTTAGGACGCCCGTAAACACCAGGATCATCACCAGGGGCTTCATACCCTTGACGATGGACTTAGGGGGGATGGTGGAAATTTTGATCACCGTCAACAGACAGATCAGGAGCAGACCATAGCTGATCCAGCTGGAGGCGGTGAACAGAGCCACAATGTAAACCACCAGCAAAATCAGCTTGCACCGGGGGTCCAGCAGGTGGATGGGCGATTTTCCCGGGAAATACTGACCCAGGGTAATGTCTTTAAGCATTCACCGCACCTCCCTTGATCTGCTTCAGGGCAGCAACTGCCTGTTCGATGGTGTAGACCATGGGCACATCCAGGCCCTTTTCCTTCAGCTTCAGGAACACCTGGGTCACCTGAGGGATGGACAGGCCCATGTCAACCAGTTCCTGGGCCCGGGTAAAGACCTCATCCGGGGTGCCGTCCATGGCAAGGCAGCTGCCGCTCATGACCAGCAACCGGTCAGTAAGCCGCGCCACATCCTCCATGGAGTGGGAAACCATCATGATGGTGGCGTTCTTTGCCTTCCGGTAGGCCTCGATATTGCCCAAAATTTCGGCTCTGCCGCTGGGATCCAGACCGGCGGTGGGCTCGTCCAGGATCAGCACCTCCGGCTCCATGGCAATGACACCGGCAATGGCCACCCGGCGCTTCTGTCCGCCGGAGAGGTCAAAGGGAGATACCTGCAGCTGGGCTTCCGTCAGACCCACGAAGCCGGCGGCTTCCCGAACCCGGCGGTCGATCTCCTCAGGCTTCAGTCCCATATTCTTTGGGCCAAAGGCGATATCCTTATAGACCGTCTCCTCAAAGAGCTGGTACTCCGGGTACTGGAACACAAGTCCCACCCGGAACCGGGCCTGCCGGGTAAGCTGCTTGTCAGACCAGATGTCCTTGCCGTCCAGCAGGATTTGGCCGGAGGTGGGCTTTAAGAGGCCGTTCAGGTGCTGCATCAGGGTGGACTTACCGGAGCCGGTGTGGCCGATGATGCCCACGAATTCCCCCCGGTTCAGGGTAAAGCTCACATTGTCCAGAGCCTTATGCTCAAAGGGCGTACCGATGCTGTATATATAATTTAAGTTCTTAACTTCCAAAATCGGATTCACGTTCTTTTCCTCCTGTGGGTCAGACCTTTAATAAATCGAAAAGTGTCTGCGCACATTCCTCGGTATCGAGAGCGTTCAGGGGAAGATCAAAGCCTTCCCGGTTCAGTGCATAACACAGCTCCACCGTATCCGGCGCTGCCAGGCCCAGCTTATGGAGCAGCTCCACCTGGGAGAAAACCTCTTTGGGTGTGCCGTCGGCGGCAACTTTGCCCCTGTGGAGAACCACGACCCGGTCCGCCTTGGCGGCCTCGTCCATATGATGGGTGATCAACACCACGGTGATGCCCTTCTGCTTATTCAGCTGGCTCACCGTCTCAATGACCTCCCGGCGGCCCTTGGGATCCAGCATGGCAGTGGGCTCGTCCAGGACGATGCACTTGGGCTCCATGGCGATGACGCCGGCGATGGCCACCCGCTGCTTCTGTCCGCCGGAGAGCAGGTGGGGGGCGTGCTCCCGGTATTTGTACATGCCCACCTGCTTCAGGGCCTTATTCACTCTGTGTCGAATTTCGGGGCTGGCAATGCCCAGGTTCTCCGGGCCGAAGGCCACGTCCTCCTCCACCACGTTGGCGACGATCTGGTTGTCCGGGTTCTGGAAAACCATGCCCACCTTTCTTCTGACGGCCATGAGCCGCTCCTCGTCGGCGGTATCCAGGCCGCAGACCCAGACCTTACCCCCGGTGGGCAGCAGGATGGAGTTGAAATGCTTGGCAAGGGTGGACTTGCCGCAGCCGTTGGTGCCCAGGATGGCCACAAAGCTGCCCTCCCGGATGGTCAGATTCATATCCTGAAATACGGCAACGCCGGGCATGTCGTCCATGCCCGGATAGGTGTATGCCAGATGTTCAGCTTTGATAATTTCGCTCAATTTACCCTCACTCCCTGTGGGGGGCGCAATCCGCCCCCACGGAATCTACATTATTTATCGGGGGTCCAGCGGCCGGTGGCGCCGCAGGGCAGCATCAGTCCGGAGGACTTGACGGGAAGCCCCAGCTCGCCGGCCACACATTTGCCGCCGTACTTTTCGCCGAATACCACATCGGCAGCGTAGGACACGGCACTGGGGGCCAGGCCGGTGGTATAGGAATTGATGATCACGAACAGCGGATCATCGGAGAGGATCTTGGCGGTCTCCTGGAGGAAGGGGAAGAAGCTGGTCTCCATCTTCCAGATCTCGCCGCTGGGGCCCCGACCGTAGCTGGGGGGATCCATGATGATGCCGTCGTACTTCCGGCCCCGGCGGATCTCCCGCTGGATGAACTTGGCGCAGTCGTCCACGATCCAGTGGATCTTCCGGTCGGCCAGGCCGCTTGCCTGGGCGTTTTCCTTGGCCCAGGCCACCATGCCCTTGGAGGCGTCCACATGGTACACCTCCGCACCGCCGGCTGCGGCAGCCAGAGTGGCGCCGCCGGAGTAGGCAAAGAGATTCAGCACCCGAATGGGCCGCTTGGCGCTGGCCTCAGCCACGGTGTCCCGGATGAAGTCCCAGTTGGCAGCCTGCTCCGGGAACACGCCGGTGTGCTTAAAGTTCATGGGCTTGACATTGAAGGTCAGATAGTCCTTGTACTTGATCTGCCAGCGCTCCGGCAGGTCGTGGTCGGTCCACCGGCCGCCGCCGGTGTTGGAGCGGATATATTTGGCATCGAAATTCTTCCATTCCTTTGCCTTGTGGGGGGTGTTCCAGATGACCTGGGGATCAGGCCGCACCAGAATATACTTGCCCCAGCGCTCCAGGCGCTCGCCGTTGGAGGTGTCCAGCACCTCATAATCTTTCCACGCATCGGAAATCCAGATCATGGGATCTCCTCCTTATATATATTGTATATCAGCCGTCCTGATTGTCAGCGGGCTCATCGGGCTCGGTAGGTCTTGTGGCCTCCTCTTCCAGACGCTTCTGCTCCTCATATTCCTCCCAGGACTCCTTGTTGTGCTTGGGACAGATAATATAGGGTGCATTCACATCCGGCTGGGCATTGCCGCTGAAGCCATGCCAGTTACCATCGGTGTACCAGATATAATTATCAAGCGTATGCTCAGCCTGAAGACCGCAGCCCTTTGCAGCCTTCAGCTCGTTGATCTCCGCTCTACTGCGCTTGACGAGGGACACTTCCTTGATCTCCACATCTTCAAACCGTCTGCAATAATCCGTTGCCACACCGCCGCCGGTGACGCAGTACTCAACCAGCACGTGCTGATCGCAGCTCTGGCCCGAAATATCCTCCCGGTAGCAGTAAGCAAAGGAGGTGTGTCTGCCGCCCCGGACATCCTTTTCACAGGCTGCTGTGGCGATCTTGCCGGTGTCAAGGCAGATGGAATAACCGGAGAATTTACTACCGTCATACAGACTGTCATTTTCCAGTCCGTTGTGGATGGGCTGCATGACCTTCTTCCACAGGCGGCAGGCGGGGTTAGCGGTATTACCTGTTAGATTAATCTGCTCAGGCTTGTCGTAGCCGCACCAGACTGCTGCGGTGTAGTGGGGGGTAAAACCACAGAACCAACGGTCACGGTTGGAAGAGGTGGTGCCGGTCTTACCGGCGATATTCATACCGGGGAACACGGCTGCACCGCCGGTACCGCTGTTGGCCGCATGAAACAGGCAGTAGTTCAGATAGTTGATAGCCTTCTCACCCATGACCTGGCGGGTCTCCTGGACATTGTCCAGAACCAGATTGCCTTCGGAATCGTAGACCTTGGTATAGGTCCGGGCCTCACGCCACTGTCCGTTATTGGCAAAGGTGGAATAGGCATTGGACATCTCCCGGACAGAAGCACCCACCGTCAGAGCACCCATGCCCAGCGGAGAATAGCCCAGGTCGGAGAGGTTGTTGCCGTTGCTGAGCTTATACTCCCGGACCAGATGTTCCAGGCCCAGACCATCCTGAGCAAAGGAGAAGGCGTACTCAAAGCCCACCTTCTGCAGTGTGCCGATGGAGATGGTATTGACGGAATTGACGATACCGCTGTAGACATTGCGCCACAGGTTATACTTTCGGTTGTCGTTCTTGGGGAAATTGCCGCCGTCGTAAGTGATGGGCATATCCTTAATGGGGGTTGCGGGAGAGACGGCGCCGCTTTCAAAGGCGGGGGCATAGACGGAAACAGGCTTCTGGGAGGAGCCGGTCTGGAGCTTGGCATCCACAGCCCGGTTGAAGCCGTCGTGGTCCACCTTCTCACCCACGCCGCCGGAAAGGCCAACGATATCGCCGGTGCGGTTATCGATGACCACGATGCCGGACTGGAGCTGTGCGGAGCTTCTGGTGGTGGGAATCTCATCTAAGTTGGTATAGATCTTGTCGATCTGATTCTGCACATCCATATCCAGGGTGGTATAGATATGGTAGCCGCCCTGCTGGATCTTCTGGTTGTACAGCTTCTTGGCCTGACCGTCCAGACTGTCATAGTCGATACCGTTCAGTTCGGCCATGTCCCTGGCCACATCCTCCAGCACCGTATCCATGAACCAGGAGTAGACCTCCTGAGAAGCATCGTTGCCGATCTCGTTCTGCATCTGGCAGACGGGGCAGAAATAGGCGCCGTTTTCACTTCTTGTGTAGGTTCCCACGGTGCCTTCGTAGTCACAGGCAGGATTGTCGCAGATCTCCCACTTGTCCTCGGGCGCAATGCCCTCCTTGAACACGATTTCCTGAGCAATGGCTTCCTCGTACTCTTCTTCCGTAATGAAGCCCTGCTCCTTCATCTGTCCCAGGATGTTTCTCTGGCGGTACAGGTTACGGTCCCGGCCCACGGTGACGCCCTGATCCCGGAATTCGTACTCGCTCTGGGAATAGGGATTATACAGGGAAGGATTATTGGTGATGCCGATAAGGCTGGCGCACTCGGCAATGGTCAGACTCTGCAGTTCCTTGCCAAAGTACTCCTCCGCGGCGGTCTTGACACCGTAGCAGCCCCGTCCGAAGTAGATGGAATTTAAATAGTACTCCATGATGGTGTCTTTTTCATAGAGCTTTTCCGCGTACTGGGCCCGGAAGATCTCCATGACCTTACGCTGGACCGTGACGGACTTGTCACCGGTGTCGTTTTTCACCAGCTGCTGGGTAATGGTGGAGCCACCGAACTGGCTGTCGCCGCCCATGAACATGTTGAGGCAGGCCTTGACCGTGGTGATCCAGTCCACGCCCTGGTGCTCATAAAACCGCTTGTCCTCAATGGCGATGGCGGCATTGATCAGATTTTCCGGGATATCCTCATAGCGGACCCACTGGCGGTCGATGGTGGTGTGGATCTGCTGCAGCAGCTGAATATCGCCGTTGCCGTCCACATAATATGCATAGGATGTCTTTTCCTGATCCGCAATATTGAACTCGTAGTCCGCGGATTCAGGCAGGATATCCTCCTCCAGATAGTCGCCCAGGATGCCTACGAACACAAAGCCGCAGACCAGGACGATCAGCACCACCGTCACGGCGGCACCCACGGCGATCTTCACAGCGGAGAAGGCAGCGATCCAAAGACCGTAGAGGATCTTCAGCAGCCAGTGGGGATTCCAGTTCTGGCGGGGCTTTTTGGCTCTCCTTCTGATATTTTCATTTTCCATAGTAAAACCTCCAAATACGGCGGCGGAAACTGCCTGATGCCGTACTGACATTGTCGAAATCAAGGCCCCTGACATAAGGGCATAGCACTACGCATAGGATTATAGCACAGAATGATCCAAAACGAAAGTGCTAATTTATTAATAAACAATTAAATCCCAGGAAATACTACCGTAAAAGGAGGTATTCCCTTGACAAAGCGTTTTCATATCTATCTTTCCCTGCTTTTTACCTTTTTACTTGGGATCCACGAAGGGAATGTGGCACTGTGGATCGAACCTGCCCGGGAACCGGCGGTGGTATTCCCCTACCGGGCCCAGCTTCTGCCGGAGCAGGACCGCACCGCTCTGGAACAGGGCATCCGGGTGGAAAATTCCCTTGATTTGCAGCAGCTTATCGAGGATTATCTGTCCTGAATGACCCGCTGCCATTTTCCCTCTTGATTTTGCCTTTGTTTTTAGGTACAATAGGTTCAAAGGAAATGAGTAATGGAGGCAGCTTGCTATGGCAGAAGATTACGGCTCTGATTTTATCACCATCGTGGACGAGGACGGCACCGAATACGAGCTGGAGGTCCTTTCCACTCTGGAATACAACGGCGAAACGTACCTCGCCGTGATCCCTGCGGGTCTGGGCGAAGAAGAGGATCTGGAAGTGAGCATCCTCAAGTCCATTGAAGAGGACGGCGAGAGCATCCTTTCCGCCATTGAAGACGAAGCGGAGCTGGAGGCCGTGTACGACCTGATCATGGACTCCCTCTACGAAGAGGACGAGGAAGAATAAACCCGCATAACATTTTCCTGCCTGGTGCGTGGTGTGTCCTTTTGGACCCACATTTATTACTTGGGAAGTTAGACTTCCCGGCCGGTTTGCAGACCTCCCGTCTACGCTTTGACGATAGATGGATGTTGGGAGCAGTAATGGTCGGGAGCGGCAACCCACCTGCCGTTATCGTGCAGGTCATAATCGGATGCGCTACGGCTAAGGCGGGGTTATGGCACAGGGAGCTTCGGCTCCCTGTGTTTTTTATATGGGAATTTTGTGCAGAACAGGGAAATAACCGGAATATTTTCCGATAATTTCACGAAATACCCCTTGAAAGACCGGACCAAATGATATATAATACCGGGGTCTATGCGTTTACTGCGCGACGTTACCAAATGAGAGGATATGATAATCAATGAGTGCATCCAGCAAGAAGAAGCTCCGCAACGAGCAGAATGCTGCCAAGATGACCGAACGGCAGCTGCAGGAACAGAAGGAAGCCAAGAAGCTGAAGATCATGACCGCCGGCTTTACCGCCGTCCTGGCCGTGATCCTGGTTGTGGCTATCGTCTTTGCCGCTGTCCAGTTCGTGACCACCAGCGGTATCCGTGAGAAGAACACCGTGGCCGCCAATATTGCCGGCACCGAGCTGAGCAACGCACAGTTCAACTACTACTATGTGGACGCTGTGTATGAGTTCGTGAACGAGTACGGCTCCTATGTGACCATGTTCGGCCTGGATCCCGCCAAGCCCCTGGATGAGCAGGTCATCAACGAGGAGACCGGCGAGACCTGGGCCGACGACTTCGTCACCTCCGCCCTGGCTACCGCACAGGCCACCTACGCTCTGGTCAACGAGGCCAACGCCAACGGCTTTACCCTGACCGAGGATCAGCTGGCAGCTCTGGACAACTCTCTGGCTGAGCTGGAGCTGTCCGCCGTCATGCAGGGCTTCGCCAGCGCCGAGGATTACATCAAGGCTTACTACGGCCACGGCGCATCCATGGAGAGCTTCCGTGCATACAATGAGATGAACGCCCTGGCCCAGTACTACTACAGCAACTACGCCGAGAGCCTGAGCTACGACGACGCTGCGCTGCGGGCCGCTGAGACCGGCAAGGAAGCCGAGTTCAGCAACTACTCCTACAACTACTACTACCTGAACGTCAGCAAGTTCCTGGAAGGCGGCACCACCGCCGAGGACGGCTCCGTCACCTACTCCGACGAGGAGCGGGCCGCCGCTGTCAAGGCTGCTGAGGCTGCCGCCAAGGCTCTGGCTGAGGCTGAGATCACCTCCGTTGAGGAATTCAACGCCGCCATCGCCGCTCTGGAGATCAACGCCGGTCTGGAAACCGCCCCTGTCTCCACCGCCAACGAAAACTATTCCTACGCCAATGTGACCTCCGCTGCCCGTGAGTGGATCACCGATGCCAAGCGCGTCGAGGGTGAGCTGGGCTGCGTGGAGAATGCCTCCACCACCACCGCCGAGGACGGCACCGAGACCACCACTGTCAACGGCTACTATGTCATCTACTTCCTGGGCTCCAACGACAACAAGTTCCCCCTGGCCAATGTCCGTCACATCCTGGTGACCGAGGGCGGCACCTATGACGCCACCACCGGCCAGACCACCTACACCGAGGAAGAGCTGGCAGCCGCCAAGGCCAAGGCACAGATCATTCTGGACCAGTGGAACGTTGGCAGCGCCGATGAGGAATCCTTCATCTCCCTGGCTAACGAGCACAACACCGATCCCGGCTCCAAGGACAACGGCGGCCTGTACGAGGACGTCTACCCCGGTCAGATGGTCACCGAGTTCAACGACTGGTGCTTCGCCGAGGGCCGCAAGGCCGGCGATACCGGTGTCGTGGGCACCAGCTTCGGCGCACATGTGATGTACTACGTGGGCGACAGCGATATGATCTACCGTGATCTGCTCATCGAGGACAGCCTCCGTTCCGCCGATCTCTCTGCCTGGTACCAGGCCCTGGTGGAAGCCACCGAGGCAAATGAGCTGGATACCAAGTACCTGAGCCGCGACCTGGTTCTGTCCCGGTAATATCCAAACCTAAGAGGGCTGCAAAACGCAGCCCTCTTTTCTTTCGGTTCCTACGCGGTCGCTGCTCTGAATTATCATTTATTCGCACAATGTAGTTCAATAACTGTAGGGGCGACCATTGGTCGCCCGCGCAGCAGGACGTCCGAATTCGCCACAGATTCCTGCGGAATGGCAGCATTTTACCGCCGGGCGATCGATGATCGCCCCTACATTGTGATTGCAGGAAGCAGCTGCAACCGACAATTTATCCTGGGGTAGCCGAATAAAAAGCCCTCCTGTGGGAATCCTTTCCACAGGAGGCGAAGGCTATGAACCTATTAAAAAAGTGGGGCATCTGGGTTGCGGGGCTCTGTGCCGGGGCGGTCAACGGCCTTTTCGGCGCCGGTGGGGGCATAGTGCTGGTGCCCCTGCTGACACTGCTGACGGACCTGAAGGAGGAGGAAGTTTTCCCCGCCTCCATCGTCATCATCCTGCCCGTCTGTCTTGTGAGTCTCACGGTCACCGCCCTTACCCTGGGGCTGGAACTGACCGGAGCCCTCCCCTATCTGCTGGGCGGCGCCGTTGGCGGCGTGGCAGCTGGACTCTGGGGCAGCAGAATCCCGGTGAAGTGGCTCCACCGTATGCTGGGCATCCTGATTTTGTGGGGAGGTATCCGGTACCTGTGGTGATCTCAGTCCTTGTAGGCGCGGTGCTGGGCTTTTTGTCGGGCCTGGGCATCGGCGGCGGAAGTTTGCTGATATTGTGGCTGACCCTTGTAATGGATTACGGCCCGGCAGCGGCCCGAAGCACCAATCTGCTGTTCTTCCTTCCGGCAGCCCTGATCGCAGCCTTTTTCCGGTGGCGCCAGGGGGGCATCCCCTTCCGGAAAATTCTCCCGGCCATTCTGTCCGGCTGCGCCTCCGCTTTCTGCTTCTCCCTGCTGGGTACGAAGCTGGATACCCACCTTCTGAAAAAGCTCTTCGGCATTCTGCTCATAGCCACCGGCATCCGGGAACTCTTATATAAGAGTAAGTAACATAATAAAAATGTCACACCCCCAATGTCTTGCAGACAAGAGCAAATAACTAAGGCGGGAGCAAGCCCCCGCCCTACATAACATAAAAGTTCAAAACCCTAATTCTGCATTCTGCATTCAGCATTCTGCATTACAGTGAATTCAGGTATCCTTCCAGGATCAGGCTGGCTGCCACCGCGTCCACGGTATTCTTCCGCTTCTTGCCGTGGTAGTTATGCTCAGAGAGAATATTGTGGGCCTCCACAGTGGTCCGGCGCTCGTCCCACATGACGGTTTCCAGGCCGGTGGCCTCCCGGAGCTTTTCCGCAAACTCCCGGCACAGCTCCGCCCGGGGGCCCTCGCTGCCGTCCATATTCCGGGGCAGACCCACCACGATCCTGCCCACCATATTATCCTTGCAGAGCTTCACGATATCGGCAATGGCCTTCTCAGTATTCCGGCTGGGCACCACGAAGGTGGAGCCTACAATGGAGCACAGCAGGTCGGAAATGGCCACACCGGTCCGGGCGTCGCCATAGTCAATTCCCATGATCTTTTGCATATTTCTACCATCCTTTTATCAAAACATTTCGCTTGGATTATGGTGCCATTATACAGCAAATTTCCCAAAAAATAAAGAAAAAAATTGTTGACATCACACCCCCCCTGTGTTATGATAGCTCTACCTGTGAAAAAGGGCTATTTTTTTGCGGCCATTTTTCAGCTCCGGGCGGAAATGTAGTTGTCCGCACCCTAAATTTTTCATTGGCCGGAGTGATACAGGGAGGCAATTTTAAGG
>SVMD01000010.1 GCA_015067615.1 Oscillospiraceae bacterium | reverse complement strand
TGTGGGGAGCGTTCTCGCGCAGAACGTCCAGCAGGTACTTGCCGTTCTCCAGCTTCATGAACTCGATGTGGTGGTTGTGGTAGTACAGGTCGATGCCGTCTTCCTTCAGCTTCAGGCAGTACTCTTCAGCTTCCTTGGCGAAGTCGATGCACTTCTGAACGTTGCCGATGGCGTTCATGGGCATCATACCGATACGGAACATATCGCAGTTCAGGGTACGGGCATCGTCCAGGTACTTCTTGTAGTCGTCCTCGTTGCTCAGGTACTCGCCGGGCATGCCGGGAACCATGGGGGAGATGGAAGCGGTCAGGGAGGAGATGTTGAAGTTCAGCTCGTCGATGGCCTTGCGGAAACCGGCCACGTTCTCCTTGGTCATGGGGACCTGGGAAACTTCTGCGCAGTGGAAGCCGATGTCGGTCAGGCGGCCCATAACCTCGAAGGGCTCAAAGCTGGGCATCTTGGCGGGGGCGATGGTGGACATCTGAACGCCGATCAAACCTTTTTTGCTCATGGGAATGCACTCCTTAAAATTTTTAATATCGCCTCCCCTTGAGGGGAGGTGCCCCGCAGGGGCGGAGGGGTGCAAGGGATTTGCGACCTATCACCCCTCAGTCAGCTTCGCTGACAGCTCCCCTCCAGGGGAGCCTTATTGGTTTAGACCTCGACCAGGGCGCCGGTGTTGGCGCTGCGGAAGATGGTGTCCATCAGCTTGACGATCATGGCGCCTTCGCTGATGCGGATGTAATCGTCGGTATTCTCGGCAACAGCCTTGTAGAACCGGGCGATCAGGCGGGCATGGGAGGCGCCGTAGTAGAACTTGATGCCTTCCAGCTTGGGGGCCTTCACGAGTGTCTCACGGGAGGCATCGGGATTGACCTTGTAGAGGGTGTTGTCCTCAATGTGGAACACGCCCTTTTCCATAGCCACGCGGATCTGGACGGACTCGTTAGTCCAGTTGTTGTTGGTGGCGAAGAACAGACCGTTGGCACCGTTGGCGAACTCCAGGCGGGCAATGATATCGCCTTCGACCTCGATGCCGTACTCGTTGGTCTGGCCAACCACGGCGTGGAGGCGGGCAACGTCACCGGCCAGGAAGTACAGCAGGTCCAGGGTGTGGAGGCTCTGGTTGATCATGGAGCCGCCGCCGGCATACTTCCACTTGCCGCGCCAGGGCTGGGCCTCGTAGTAGGTGTTGTCCCGGCGCCAGGGCACGAAGCCGCGGATACCCACGATCTTGCCGTACTCACCGGACTGGATGATCTTGACCAGCTCTTCGGTAGTCTCGTTCATGCGGTTCTGCAGGCACACGCCGATCTTGACCTCGGGGTGGTCCTTTTCCAGCTGGCAGAACTTCTCGGCCTCCATGGAGTTCAGGGCGATGGGCTTTTCACAGAAGACATTGAAGCCCATTTCCACCAGCTCCTTGGTAACGGGGTAGTGCAGGTAGTGGGGCAGCAGGTTGTGGACCACGTCGGGCTTGACCTCGGTGACCATCTGCTTGTAGTCGGTGTAGAACTTGACACCCTCGGGGCACTTGGCAGCCAGATCGGCGTTGATGTCGCAGATGGCCACCAGCTCCATGCCGGGGTTGGTATTGATAGCGTCGATATGGACCGCGGAAATGGTGCCGAAACCGACGATTGCAGCCTTCATCATGGGAAATCTCTCCTTAATAGGCCGAAACCCACGGCGGCGAAAGCCGCCGTGGGCCGGAATTAGATTTTAGTTGCGGAGATTAGTCGCGGACGGGGAACTTGCCCTCGGCAGCGATCAGCTCGTTCAGCTTGGCGTTGTACTCAGCCTCGTCGCAGGGGTAGGAGACGGTCTTGCCGGTCCATGCGGACAGCTGAGAGCAGTTGGCCAGACGGACGCCCATGATGCCGTCAGCGCCGGGAGCCAGCAGGTCGGTGCCGAACAGAACGTGGGAAGCGAAGTTGGCCATAACGGTGCCGTGCTGGACGCCCCATGCATCGTTGTTCTCGAACTCCTCGATGTCGTACAGACCGCCGCCGGCAGAGTTGGAGCGGGTCAGCATAGCGACAGCCATCATGTCCATGGTGTCGTTCATCTCGGGCTCGGACTTCTTCATCTTGTAGACGGTAGCCTTCTGGGAACCCTCAACAACGATCTTACCGGCGGAGAAGTCGATCTCCAGACGGTCGGTGCCGATGGCGTCGTGGGTGCAGGTGATGAAGGAACCGGTAGCGCCGTTGGCGTACTTGGTGACGATGGTGACGTCGTTCTCAACGTCGATCTTGCGGTGTGCGCCGTTGATGTTCACAGAGGTGACCTCAACAGGAGTGCCGCAGATCCACTGCCACAGGTCCAGCTGGTGGGGAGCCTGGTTGACCAGGACGCCGCCGCCTTCGCCGCCCCAGGTAGCACGCCATGCGGACTGTGCGTAGTAGGAGTCGGGACGCCACCAGGTGTTGATGATCCAGTTGGAGCGGCGGATCTCGCCCAGCTCGCCGGAAGCAACGATCTGGCGGATCTTCTGGTACAGCTTGTTGGTTCTCTGGTTGAACATGATGCCGAACTTGACCTCGGGATGAGCGTTGGCGCAGTCGATCATCTTCTGAACGTCGGAAGCGCGGACACCGGCGGGCTTCTCACCGATGACGTGCATGCCGTGCTCCATGGCGTAGATAGCCATCTCGTGGTGCAGGTAGTGGGGAACGGTGGTGATGACAGCGTCAACCAGGCCGGAAGCGATCATTTCCTTGTAGTCCTCGAAAACGGGGATGTTGGGGAACTTAGCCTTGACAGCCTCGCGCTTGGCGGGGTCGGTATCAGCGACTGCACCCAGCTCGCAGTGAGCAGGGATAGCAGCGGCGGGGAAGCCGGGGAAAGCGGGGGTGCCGGTCAGGATGTTGCAGTAAGAGCTACCCTGTGCGCCGAAGCCGATGATACCATAACGAATCTTGTCCATTTTGCATTTCTCCTTACTGAATGTAAAATAAGATTATTTTGTGACCCCATGGGGGCCAAGATTATGTTTCAAGCCTCCCCTTGAGGGGAGGTGCCCCGAAGGGACGGAGGGGTGAAAGTCCTTGGTGCTCTGTCACCCCTAAGTCAGCTTTGCTGACAGCTCCCCTCCAAGGGGAGCCTTATTATGTTAGATAGCCTTCAGAATCTCGCACAGGGCGTTATACTGCATGGCATAGCCCTCGGCGCCGTCCTTGGCCTTGTTCTCGGAAATGACCTCGGTGGCGTCCACCACTTCCAGGCTCTGCAGCGTTGCGAACAGAACCAGGTGGGGCTCCAGGGTCAGGAAGCCTTCGTAGCCGTCCTCGTTGATAGCCTTGGCCAGGATCTTTGCGATCTTGCCGTCGCCGGTGCCGCAGACAACGTTCTCGTTCTTGCCGGCAACCGCGTCCTTGATGTGGATGTAGGCCACATGCTCCTTGAGCATTTCCCAGCATTCCTCGGTGTTCTCACCGCACTGGACGAAGTTGGCGAAGTCAAAAGCGGCCTTGAAGTTGGGGGAGGCCAGCTCGTCGAGGATAACCTTGCAGCGGGAACCGATGTCGCCGTAGATGTCCTTCTCGTTCTCGTGGATCAGGATGACACCGTACTTGGCGGCGATGTCGGCGAAGCCGCGCAGCTTCTTCAGGACCTCGTCCTTCCACTCGTCGGGATTCTTGTTCAGCATCCAGAAGGAGAACATGCGGATGTACTTGCAGTCCAGCACATTGCAGATCTGGCACAGGGTGTCCAGCTGGGCAAGCTGCTTCTCGTAGGCGGCGTCATCGTCAATGTCGATCTTGCCGATGGGGCTGCCCAGGGAGGAAACCTTGACACCGGCGGCATTCAGCCGGGGCAGAATGCTCTGCTTGATCTCTTCGACGGTGTACTCAGCCACGCCCTTGCCGTCGGCAGCGCGCAGGCAGATGTACTCCATGCCCAGTTCCTTGACGACCTTCAGCTGCACATCCAGCTGAGGATCGATCTCATCGGCAAAGCCGGAGATAATGATTTTATCAACCATGGGAATCAGACTCCTTTCGATTTTCTCCGGTTTTTACAAAAAACCGGCAAGGTGTTTATGCACATTGTACAAAACGCTGTGTTTTGACCATAACAACCACACCTTTTTGTTCACATCAACCATGATACCACAAATATTTGCAATCTTCATTGCGAAAATTGCTTGACACTTTGCGTAAGTTGCTGTATGCTAAAACAAATCTCATTCTATCCGGATTATGTAAAGCATCCGGATTGTGCATAATTCGGAAAGGATCGGTCATATGGCATCCAGAACCCACAACTTCACCTCCCGGCAGAAAATGAGACGCAATACTTTTGAGCTTTTCCACTACCGGGATGATTCCCTGAAGGAAGTGGCGCTGCACCACCATGATTTCTATGAGATCTACTTTTTCCTCTCCGGAAGCGTCAGCTATAACATCGAATCCCGCAGCTACCGCCTGAGCCCCGGGGACATTCTGCTGATTGCCCCCCATGAGCTGCACCAACCGGTTTTCTCTCCGGAGAAGCAGAGCTATGAGCGCTATGTGCTGTGGGTCAACGCCGCATTTCTGCAGCAGTTCAGCACCCCCGGTCAGGATGTGGCCCGGTGCTTCGACACCAAGCTGCCGGAACATGCCAACCTGCTCCGGCCGGAGGGCGTTACCCGAGAGCTCATCGCCTACCTGGTGCAGCAGCTGATTCGGGAGCAGGATTCCCGAGAGTTTGCCTCGGAGATGTACTGCCTGAGCCTGCTGGCTCAGCTGCTGGTGCTGGTAAACCGGACAGCCCTCCGGGCAGGCCGGGCGCCGGAGAGCCGGGAGAATACGGACTCCACGGTGTACCGAATCCTGAACCATATCAATGAGCATTATAGCGAGGATCTGACCCTGGATTTTCTCGCCAACGAGTTTTTTATCAGCAAGTACCACCTGTCCCGGGAGTTCAACCGGGTGGTGGGCACCTCCGTCCACCGTTATATCATCCAGAAGCGGCTGATCATGGCCCGGCAGATGATGGCGGCGGGGGTTCCCACCTCGGAGGTGTGCCAGCACTGCGGCTTCGGAGACTATTCCAATTTCTACCGGGCCTTCAAGTCCGAGTACCAGATCAGCCCCCGGGAGTATCTGGAGGAGCTGAAGAAGGAGACGCCCCTTCGCCAGGAGCTGAACCGCCTCCGGGAACTGACAGAGCAGTAAAACGCGAAAAAACGCCGCCGCTTGGAGAAGCGGCGGCGTCAGTTTGTAAAGACAGATAAATTATCGTTTACAAGAGCTTCCCCCTGGGGGGAAGCTGGCACCGCGTAAGCGGTGACTGATGAGGGGACCACCCTGCGATGACCGGAAATGCAACAGTTTTCCTGCTGCTGTCCCCTCATCCGGCCCTTCGGGCCACCTTCCCCCCAGGGGGAAGGTATTAAGCTAAACGATAATTTACCGCAGCGATCCGTTTCTCTCAGCGGCAGGCTTCCACAAAAGCCCGGAAGATCATGCCGCTTACCGGGTCATCCACCGGGAAGAACTCCGGGTGCCACTGAACGGCGCAGGCAAAGCGCTGTCCGGGGACGAAGGCTGCCTCGATGAGTCCGTCCGGGGCCACGGCCATGGGCTCCATCCGGGGAGCCAGATGCTCGATGCCCTGGTGGTGGCAGCTGTTGACTCCGATGGTCTCCGGGATACCCAGCCGGGCGAAAGGCGTGTCCGGCAGGATGGACACGGTATGCTCTGGCCGGCCGTAGGGGGCTGCCATCCGGTGATTGGTGGTGGATACAAACTGCTTCGGGATATCCTGGTACAGTGTGCCGCCCAGGACCGCGTTCATCAGCTGCAGCCCGCGGCAGATGCCGAAGACCGGCTTGTCGGCATCCAGGGCCATTTCCAGCAGCTTCGGCTCCATGGCATCCCGACCCGGGGCCAGGTCGCCGCAGAGCTCTGTTTTTTCTCTGCCGTAGATGGCGGGGTCCACATCATGGCCGCCGGTGAAGAGAAAGCCGTCGAAACGGCTGAGAATCTGGCGCAGATCCTCCACCTCGTCGGTCAGGGGCAGCATCACGCCGATGCCCCCGGCGGCGGCAATGCCGTTTAAGTAACCCGGCAGCATCCAGAAGCTGTCCCGGCCCTCGTCCACCAGGGGGATCAGGGCAATCACAGGTTTTTTCATGGTCAGTCCTCCTGCATTTTTTGGTATTTTATCACAGGGCAGGGGAATTTGCAATGTGCTGAATAAATCTGCCAATCCCGGCAAACACTACCTTCGCAATACAAAAGGAGGTATGTACCATGTTTTCAAGGCGTATGTTTGCCTTTGTCCTGGCGCTTTTCTGTCTGCTGCCCCTGGGGGCCGCGGCGGCCGAGGTGGAAAGCGGCGGGCTTTACTGCTTCGGTGCCGGAGATTTTTCTGAGGAGGAGCTGGAGGGCGTATGTATTACCGGCCTTCCGGAGAAATCCTTAGGCGTTGTGCTGCTGGGGGACCGGGTCATCCGTCCCGGGGATATTCTGGCGGCGGAGCAGCTGGAACAGATGACTTTCCTGCCTGCCCGGCGGGAAAGCGACGCGGTGGCTACGGTGAGCTATCTGCCGGTGTTTTCCGACCGGATCGGCAGCCGGACGGAGATGACCATTTCCATCCGGGGCCGGGAAAACCAGGCCCCCGTGGCGGAGGATTTCGCCGCGGAGACCTACAAGAACCTGAGCGTTGAGGGGCAGCTGAAGGTAAAGGACCCTGAGGGGGAGACCATGACCTTTACCCTGGTCCGCAAGCCCAAGCGGGGCCAGGTGGAGCTCAAAGAGGACGGCAGCTTCACCTATACCCCCAAAAAGAATAAGGTTGGCATCGATTCCTTCGTCTATACCGCAACGGATGCGTCCGGCAAGGTGTCCCGGGAGGCTACCGTGACCATTACCATCGTCAAACCCACGGATTCCACCCAGTACACGGACACGGTGGGCCTGGACTGCCGCTTTGCCGCCGAGTGGATGAAGAACACCGGCATATTTGTGGGAGAAAAGCTGGACGGCAATGCCTGCTTCAGCCCGGAAAAGACCGTGACCCAGGGGGAGTTCCTGACCATGCTGGTGCGGACCCTGGAGATCCCCACCGGGGACGCTGTGAACACGGCGCTGGTCCGGGAAGCACCCCGGTGGCTGCAGCCCTATCTGGCGGCGGCGATTCGCAGCGGCCTGATCGCCGGCGTGGACTTTGAAGCCGGTGCTGTTATTACCGGGGAACAGGCGGCGGTGATGATCCGCAATGTGCTGGATGTCAGCGCCGCGGCCCTGGAGGGGGAAACCCGGCAGGACGCTGTGGCTGTTCTGAAAAGTCACGGTCTGCTCCTGAGAGAGGGTCCGCTGACCCGGGCAGATGCGGCCCTTGCCCTGTACCAAACTGCCCAGCTGGCCAAGGACGCCCCCGGTATGATTACTATTGCCAAACAGAGGTAAATTGTTGTTTAGTAGCGCAGCCGCCTTGCCTCCCCCTTTGGGGGAGGTGGCAGCCGAAGGCTGACGGAGAGGGTGTCGCAACGTATTTTGCCCTCTCAGTCACCGCTAAAGCGGTGCCAGCTCTCCCAGAGGGAGAGCCAAGTTACTAAGGAAAACGGCAATTTATCGCACCAAAAAACTGCCCGGACATATTGTCCGGGCAGCGATTATTTACTTTCCGGCCCGAAGGGCACGGCGTTCATCCTTGGTGTGGGTGAAGCGCTCCAGCTCCGGAACCAGGATCAGGCAGATCAGGGCCGCGGTGAAGCCGCCGTTGTACAGGCAGAAGCCGCCGTGCATATTGGGCACGGAGGTGACCAGAATGTAGTGCATGACAGCGGCCAGGGTGCCGTAGCGCCAGCCGTACTTATCGGAAATGGGGCTCAGGCCGTTGGCGTAGCACAGACCCACGCAGATGGCCTGGGCATTCAGCTGGCAGGTGAAGGTACCGCTGAAGATGGGGGACAGCCAGCCGAAGACCGTGGAGGCCAGGAAGTAGCCCAGCATGATGGGCCAGACGTTGGCCGGATGACTGCCTGAATTACAGGTGGCGAGCATACAGAAGATGATGCCGAAGGTAACGCCGTTGAAGCTGGCGCCGATCAGGTTATAGTAGCCCAGAATAAACAGGCCGAAGACACCCACGTTCATCAGGAAGGTGGCGTTGCCGTAGGTGCTGGTGAAATTGGTCACCAGCTCCGGGTCCGTCAGCAGACGCCAGTAGTCCCTGGGCCTGCAGCCCAGGAGGAATGCCAGGATGATGCAGCCGATGAACAGAATGCAGCAGAAGGTGTTCACAGTTACGGGAGAGACAACCGCCAGCTGCTCCGCCGGGGCTCCCGCAGGCAGGGCCACGCCCATGGTCTTGTACAGGGCGCCGTTCAGGAAAAAGGCGGTCATACCCACAGGCAGCGCGGCGGAATACAGGTCGAAGCCCTTATGGACCTTGGGAGAGAAGGCCAGACCTGCCGGCAGCAGGAAACCGATAAAGGCACCCACAAGCAGCGCAAGACCGATGCCCGGCAGGTTAAAGCCCACCACCTCCGCATGGGGGTAGCGGATCATCAGGTCCGTGAGGATGGGGGCGATGCCGGTGGAGAAGAGCATGGCGTTGACATTGGGGCCGAATTTCTCCTTCTTGATCAGGCAGTACAGCCACACGCCGAACACGCTGGGCCACATATTTAAAATATTGATGCCCCAGACGCCGAAGCCGGTGGTCAGGATTACAGCCAGGGTGGAGGCGTTGTTGGGCGTGCCCTTAAAAATCACAAAGAAGCTCAGGCAGATGCAGCACACCAGGCCCATGTTCAGGAAGGTGGCGGCGTAGCCGCCCAGGGCGAAATAGCTGGTGGAGAGCTTGCTGGGCTGGGAAAGGATCTCCCACAGGCCGGAGAGCATCTCTCCCCGGTCGGGCATACAGAAAGCGGCGGTCAGGAAGGCGGCGGCCCAGAAGCCGAAAAACAGCTTCAGAAAGGCTCCCTCCGGAAGATTTCGGATCTTTTTCATAGAACACCTCGGAAAAAGTAGATTCTGAGGGTATCGTATCATAAATTGGAAAGATTTACAAATAAAATCCATATTTGGAAGATAAATTATCGTTTACGTTACCATGTACGGTAGGGCGGGGGCTTGCCCCCGCCGACAGCAGGCACCACCGAATTCGCCTGAAGTTAGGTGAAATCGTAACATTGTACCGCCGGCGGGGGCAAGCCCCCGCCCTACGTTAGTGTGTAGTTAGCTAAACGATAATTTCTCACACCCTTACCGTTTTTCCCGGCAACAAAAGCTTTGACAAGGGGGCGTCCCTGCATTATACTGGATGCAAAACCGGAAAAGGAGACATCCCCATGCATATGGATCACGAGCACAGCCACGACCACCATCACGACCACCATCATCATCATGACCATGACCATCATCATGACCACGACCATACCCCCATGGAGGAACTAATGGCTCTGATGAAGTATATGGCAGGCCACAATGCCGCCCACGCCAGGGAGCTGGCGGACCTGGCCGACCAACTGCGGGAGGCCGGAAACGCCGATGCCTATGAGCAGGTCATGGCTGCCGTAGCCGATTTTGAACAGGGCAACGCGCGCCTGCGCGGGGTGCTGTCCGGCCTGGAAGGGAAGGAGTAAGCCATGTGCCTGTCTACCGTCTATAAAAACGAAAAAACCCCCGAAGCCGTGGTCATGAAGAACGTTATGGCCCTGGAATGCCGGGAGGGCATGGTGATCCTGACCGACCTGATGGAGCGGACCATGGCCGTTGAGGGCACCCTGGACTACGCCAACCTGGTGGAGGGCTACGTCATCGTCAAGACCGCCGAATAAGGAAATCACCGGGAAGGCCCAGGCCTTCCCGGCTTTTCTTCGGCAAATTTTAAGAAAATGCAGGTGTAAATTTGTTGCATGTGCTATGTTTTTGTGCTACAATAAGGCATATTTCAAAGAAAGGTATCCCCCAATGCTGAAAAAATATCTCATCTGCGCATTTGTGTCCATGGTTCCCCTGATCGAGCTCCGGGGCGGCGTTCCCATTGCCGTGGGCATGGGACTGAATTATCCCACCGCGCTGATCGTCTGCGCCATTGCCAATATGCTCCCTGTGCCTGTGATCTACTTCTTTGCCCGAAAGGTGCTGGAATGGGGCAGGGATAAGAAATATATCGGAAAATTCTTTACCTTTTGCCTGGAAAAGGGCGAGCGGGGCGGCCGGAAGCTGAGAGCCGCCGCCGGACGCCGGGGCCTGTTCGTGGCGCTGATGCTCTTTGTGGGCATTCCGCTGCCCGGTACCGGTGCCTGGACCGGTACCCTGGCCGCGTCCTTCCTGAACATGGGCATCAAGAGCACGTCCCTGGCAGTGAGTCTGGGTGTGATTCTGGCGGGCATCATCATGGGAACCGTGACCATGACGGGCCTGCATATCTTCGGATTATAATAAGGAGGAAACTACACTATGGAAAACTGTCTGTTCTGCAAGATCGCCGCGGGTATCATCCCCTCCACCAAGGTCTATGAGGATGATCTGATCCTGGCCTTCCGGGATATCGCCCCCATGGCCCCCACCCACATTCTGGTGATCCCCAAGACCCACATCCCCTCTGTGGACGGCATTACCGCGGAAAACAGCGCTGTGGTTGCCCACATCTTTGCCACCATCCCTGCCATTGCCAGGGAAGAGGGCCTGGTGAACGGCTACCGGGTGGTTTCCAACTGCGGCAGCGATGCCGGTCAGACGGTGCAGCACCTGCATTTCCACATCCTGGGCGGCAAGCAGCTGACCCTGGAGATGGCCTGATATTCCTATGCCCCGGACCTGTGGTCCGGGGTATTTCTTGATTTCCCAGTTGCGGAAACACTGGTTTTCCTGTACAATAAAACTATAATTCAAAGATAAGGAGACTTTCCTATGGACATGACCAACGAATCCTGCCGTAAATTTGTGGATGTGCTGGCCTCCGATGCCCCCGCCCCCGGCGGCGGCGGTGCGGCTGCCCTGGTGGGCGCCATCGGCACCGCTCTGGGCAACATGGTGGGCTCCCTGACTCTGGGCAAGAAGAAGTACGCCGACGTACAGGAGGAGATCCTTGCCCTGAAAGCAAAATGTGACAATCTTCAGGCCCAGCTGCTGGACCAGGTGGAGGAGGACGAGCGGAATTTCCTGCCCCTGGCAAAGGCCTACGGTATCCCCAAGGACGATCCCAGCCGGGAGGAAGTGATGGAAAAGGCCACGGTCATTGCCTGCGCCACCCCCATGCGCATCATGGAGCTGTGCTGCGAGGCCATCGACTGCATTTCCGTCTTTGCGGAAAAGGGCAGCCGTCTGGCGGTGTCCGACGCCGGCTGCGGCGCGGTGATCTGTAAGGCAGCCCTCCAGGCCGCGTCCTTAAATGTGTTCATCAACACCAAGTCCCTGAAAAACCGGGCCGTGGCGGAGGAGCTGAACCGACAGGCAAACCTGATGCTGAATGTGTACTGCGTCAAGGCGGATGATATCTTCGCCACCGTCAGGGAAGGCTTCGGCCAGTAACGGGAGGGCGCGCCATGGCAAAAATCCTTTCCGGCAAGGAAGTTTGTGAAGCCCTGAACACCGAGCTGATCCGCCGCAGTGCCGCTCTGGGCGAAAAGGGCATCACCCCTACCCTGGCCATCGTCCGGGTGGGCGAGAACCCTTCCGATCTGAGCTATGAAAAGGGCGCCGTGAAGCAGGCGGAGCTGGTGGGCGTAAAGGTGGTCCATTTTGTGCTGCCTGAAAACTGCCCCAAGGAGCAGCTGCTTATCGTCATCGATCAGGTGAACGCGGATGCTTCCATCCACGGCTGCCTGATGTTCCGGCCGCTGCCCAGGCACCTGAAGAAGGACCAGGAGGAGATCTGCAACCGCCTGGATCCCAAAAAGGACGTGGACTCCATGACCTCCCTGAGTAATGCAGGTGTCTATGAGGGCCGCTCCGACCTGGGCTTCCCTCCCTGCACCGCCCAGGCCTGTATGGAGATCCTGGACTATTATCAGTATGACTGCACCGGCAGGCGGGCTGCCATTCTGGGCCGGTCTCTGGTTATTGGCCGTCCTGCGGCCCTGATGCTGATGCACCGCAACGCCACCGTCACCGTTCTGCACACCCGGACAAAAAACGTGGCGGAGCATATCGCCCAGGCGGAGCTGGTGATCTGTGCTGCCGGCGTGCTGAATTCCGTCACCGCCGATATGGTCCGGCCGGGCCAGACCGTTATCGACGTGTCCATGAACTGGAATCCGGAGAAGCTCACCCCCAAGGGTAAGGGCGGCATGTGCGGCGACTGCGACTTTGCCGCGGTGGAGCCCATTGTGGAGGCCATCACCCCGGTGCCCGGAGGTGTGGGAGCCGTGACCACTTCGGTGCTGATGAAGCATGTGATCCTGGCTGCCGAACGGGCAAAATAAGAAATAGCAGAAGAGGCGCACCCTTTCGGGTGCGCCTTGCTGCGTTTATTCGGGCTTTTCTTCGGTGGGCGGGGTGGGATTTCTGCGGCGGCGGGAGCCCCGGCGGACTCTTCTGCGCAGCAGCAGGATCACCGCAGTCAGGATGACGCCCCAGATCAGAAGATAGGGGGAGTTCACAGCCACCCAGATCAGGAATTCCTCAAGGTCTTCGCCGATGTTCTTCAGGCTGCGGACAAAGCCCTTGGAGATCCGCTCCCAGGCGGTGGGCTCTTCCTTCTGGACGGGGGTGTATTCCTTCACTTCTGTGATGGACAAATGGATGGTGGCGTAGGTGATCTGATTGTCCAGGGTCCGCAGCCGGGAGGCATAGCGCTCCAGCTCATAGCGCACCTGGGTCAGCCGCTCCTCCAGAGCCAGGATGTCCTGCAGGTTGTCGGCCTGTTCCAGCAGGGCCAGCAGCCGCTCCTGCTCCGTTTCCAGGGCCTTCACATGGCTTTCGGTGTCCACATACTGCAGCGTCACATCGTCAATATGTTCCGTGGAGGAGACGATGTTGGAATTCTCACTGACCCGGCTGATGAATTCATCGGCCTTGTCCGCGGGAATCCGGACGGTCATGGACATGTTCCGGCGGATGTAGCCGGAGTAGGTGCTGCCGTTGTAGAGATTCTTGGCTTCCACATAGCCGCCCAGGGCGGTGATCCGGGCGGTCAGGTCCTGGGTCAGGGCGTCCATATCCTCGGCCTCGGCCTGGATGTCGATGGTGCGGATCAGCTTCCGGTCCGTGGGCAGCTGGGTGTCGGTGGTGACTTCAGACTTGCTCAGACCCTCTTCCGGAGCGGCGCCGGGAGCCATGTCCATTTCGGCAGAGTAGTAGTTGTCTTCCGCAGTGGCGCTTCCGCCGCAGGCGGTCAGGGACAGAAGCAGCATAAGCACCAGCAGCGGGGCGAACAGTTTTCTTACCTTCATTTTTCGTTCCTCCTTTTTATAATTTTGGTCATGTTTATCATACCATACAGATGGGAAATGCGCAATGGCTGCGGTAAATTATCGTTTACAAGAGCTTCCCCCTGGGGGGAAGCTGGCACCGCGTAAGCGGTGACTGATGAGGGGACCACCCTGCGATGACCGGAAATGCAACAGTTTTCCTGCTACTGTCCCCTCATCCTTTTGTTGTGGTGCGCTTGCCACCGGCAAGCGATTGATTTTGATTCGCTGCGCGGAGCACCACCCTTCGGGCCACCTTCCCCCCAGGGGGAAGGTATTAAGCTAAACGACAATTTATCGCTCTGGCGGAAAACGCTTTGTTGCAGGTGCAACTTTTTTCTTCTGCCCCCATTGTCAAAAACTTCCGGATATGCTATAATCCCTCCAGTTAAAATAAATATGGAAAGAAAGGAAATACATATGATATTCGGCAAGCATATTAACCGCTATTATCTGAAGTATGCACCCTGGCTGCTCTTCGGCCTGGCTGCGCTGGTGATGGTGGACTATCTGCAGCTGGAGATCCCCAAGCTGTACAGCATGGTGGTCAACGGTATCAACGAAGGCGTCGTTATGGTGGACGGCGTCCCCATGGCCTTTGACATGGACTTCCTGCTGGATCACATCTGTATGCCCATGGTCAAGGTCATTCTGGCCATAGTCTTTGGCCGCTTCCTGTGGCGTATCTGCTTCTTCGGTTCCGCTGTGCGGCTGGAGGAGGAGCTTCGCAACAAGATGTTCAATCACGCCAAGGACCTGAGCCGGGAGTACTACCAGGTAAACAAGGTGGGCGACCTGATGAGTCTGTTCACCAATGACCTGGACACCGTCCAGGAGTGCTTCGGCTGGGGCGTCATGATGTTCTTTGACGCGGTGCTGATGGCAGTTCTGGCCGTGGGCAATATGTGGGCAATGGACCACACCCTGACCATCCTCTCCCTGATCCCCATGGCCTTCCTGCTGGCCTCCGCCACGGTGGTGGGCCGGTATCTGATGAAGAAGTGGGATATCCGCCAGGCAGCCTTTTCCCGCCTGAGTGATTTCTCCCAGGAGAGCTTCTCCGGTATCGCCGTCATCAAGGCCTTCGTGAAGGAAGCCGTGGAGCTGATGGCCTTCAAAAAGCTGAATGTGGAAAACGAGAACGCCAACCTGGATCACACCAAGGCTTCCGTCCTGATGCGGGTGCTGGTGACCATGTTCGTCGAAAGCGTTATCTGCGTCATCCTGGGCTACGGCGGCTATCTGGTATACAAGGGCACCTTCAATGCCGGTCAGCTGCTGGAATTCATCGGCTATTTCAACGCCATCGTCTGGCCCATCATGGCGGTTTCTGAGCTCATCGACATGACCTCCCGTGGTCAGGCCTCTCTGAACCGCCTGGGCGAGCTGCTGGAAGCCCCCATCCATGTGAAGGACCGGGAGGGTGTCCGGGAACTGAAGAATGTCCGGGGCGATATCGAGTTCCGGGATCTGACCTTCCGCTACCCCGACGGCGAGTACGATGCCCTGCGCAATGTGTCCTTTACCATCCAGGCCGGTGAGAATGTGGGCCTGGTGGGCAAGACCGGCTCCGGCAAGACCACCCTGGTGGACCTGATCCTGCGGACCTACAACGTCCCCGACGGCACGCTGTTCATCGACGGCCAGGATGTGAATGAGGTTTCCATCCACGATCTCCGGGCCGCCTGCGCCTATGTGCCCCAGGATAATTTCCTGTTCTCCGACACCATTGAAAACAACATTTCCTTCGGCCGGAAGGGAAGCCTTGACGCTGTGACCCAGGCCGCCCGGCTGGCGGACGTGGACAGCAACATCAAGGAGTTCCAGCTGGGCTACGGCACCGTTCTGGGCGAGCGGGGTGTCACCGTCTCCGGCGGCCAGAAGCAGCGCATCTCCATTGCCCGGGCCCTGATGAAGGATGCCCCCATCCTGATCCTGGACGACTCCGTCTCCGCCGTGGATACCAAGACCGAGCGGACCATTCTGGAAAATCTTCGGGCCACCCGGGCAGGCAAGACCACCATCCTCATTGCCCACCGGATCTCCACCATCGAGCAGATGGATAAGATCCTCTTCATCGATGACGGCGCTCTGGCTGCTGTGGGCACCCATGAGGACCTCTACGCGGCCAATGCCGAGTACCGCAAGATGGTGGATCTGCAGAAACTGGAAGAAGAGGGAGGTAAGCACAATGCGTGAGTATTTGCCTGTTCTGATCGTGGGCGCCATCATCGGCACCTTCGCACTGGTATTCATCCTGGCCTATATCGCCCTGCAGCGCAGCAAGGAGAAGTTTGACGACAACGAGCGGCATATGGAGGACAAGGTCCTCATCGGCCGCCTGCTTCACTACGCCAAGCCCTACTGGAAGAATTTCGTGCTGGTATTCTTCGTCATGCTTTTCTCCATTGTCTACGACCTGCTGTCCCCCCTGCTGATCGGCCACATTCAGGATACCATCAAGGATCCCTTCGAGCTGAGCTACCTGTTCAAGCTGGTGGCCATCTACGCGGGCATTCTGGTGGTGAGCCTGGTCTGCACCTACCTGCAGGCTATGGTCCTGCAGAAGACCGGTCAGAAGATCCTGTCCCAGATCCGTCTGGACACCTTTACCCATATTGAAAAGCTCTCCCACGAGCAGCTGAACAATATCCCCGTGGGCAAGCTGGTGACCCGTGTCACCAACGACCCCAACAATATTTCCTTCCTGTTTACCAACATCCTGGTGACCCTGTGCAAGAACTCCATGGTGGTGGTGGGCGTGCTGGCTGCCATGCTGATGCTCAACTACGCCCTGACCCTGATGATCCTGTGCTTTGTGCCCTTTGTAGTGCTGTTCACCGTGATTTTCCGGAAGTTCTCCCGCCGGGTCCACCGGGCGGTAAGCAACGCCACCACGGACCTGAACACCTACCTGTCCGAAAACCTCTCCGGCATGAAGATCACCCAGATCTTCAACCAGGAGGAGAATAAGTACCAGGACTTTGCCAAGCGCTCCGCCGCCCTGAGCAAGGCCAAGTTCAACCGGATGTATGTCTTTGGCATCTTCCGGCCCATGGTGTACATGCTCTTCGTGTCCAGCCAGATGTGCCTGTTCTACTTCGGCGCCAAGGGCTATATCAACGACACTTCCTTCCTGGGTCAGACCATCACCAGCGCCACCGTGGTCTCCTTCTATATGTACATCGGCCGGTTCTTCAACCCCATCCAGACCCTGGCGGAGCAGTTTGACATGCTGCAGCGCTCCTTTGCCGGTGCCGAGAAGATCTTCACCATCCTGGACATGGTTCCCCAGGTGGTGGACGAAGAGGACGCCATCGAGCTGGAGGAAATCAAGGGCGAGATCGAGTTTAAGGACGTCTGGTTTGCCTATAAGCCCGGCGAGTGGGTCCTGAAGGGTGTGTCCTTCCATGTGGAGCCCAAGCAGACCGTGGCCTTCGTGGGCTCCACCGGCTCCGGCAAGACCACCATCCTGAGCCTGATCTGCCGTAACTACGATATCCAGAAGGGCCAGATCCTCATCGACGGCATCGACATCCGGAAAATCAAGATCTCCTCTCTTCGCAAGCATTTCGGCCAGATGCTCCAGGACGTGTTCCTGTTCTCCGGCGATATCCGCAGCAATATCATCCTGCGCAAGGAGGATATCACCGACGAAGAAGTCATGGAAGCCTGCCGCTATGTCAATGCGGATTCCTTTATCAACAAGCTGGAAAAGGGCCTGGATGAGCCCGTCCGTGAGCGGGGCAACAATTTCTCCGCCGGTCAGCGTCAGCTGCTGAGCTTTGCCCGGACCATCGTCCACAAGCCCTCCGTCATGATCCTGGACGAGGCCACCGCCAACATCGACACGGAGACCGAAATTCTGATCCAGGATTCTCTGGAGAAGATGAAGAACATCGGTACCATGCTGATCGTGGCCCACCGGCTTTCCACCATCCAGCACTCCGACAATATCATCCTGCTGTCCCATGGCGAGATCCTGGAGCAGGGCAACCATCAGGAGCTTCTGAAGCTGAAGGGCAATTACTATAACCTCTATACCCTCCAGTACCAGAAGCAGCAGATGCATAAGAACTAAACAGTCATCCCCCGGCGCTTATCCGCCGGGGGAATTTATCAGGAGGTAACACCATGTTTCGTCCCATGCGCCGCCACAACCAGCAGCTTTCCCAGGCAGAATGTGTGGAGCTTTTGAAAAACGAGCCCCGGGGGGTCCTGTCCCTGATCGGGGACGGGGGCTACCCTTACGGTGTGCCCCTGGACCACTGGTACTGCGAGGAAGACGGGAAAATTTACTTTCACTGCGGCAAGCAGGGCCACAAGATCGATGCCATCCGGCACTGCGACAAGGCCTCCTTCTGCCTCATGGACCGGGGCTTCCGCCGGGAAGGGGAGTGGGCCCTGAATATCCGCAGCGTCATCGTCTTTGGCAGAGTTGAAATCCTGGAGGATCAGGAGGCCGCCATTGCCATCACCCGGCAGCTGAGCTTCAAGTATACCTCCGACGCGGAATTCATCGAACGGGAGATCCGGGAATCCGGCAGAAATGTGCTGGTATTTTCCCTGACCCCGGAGAATATCACCGGAAAGCTGGTCAATGAATCCTGAAAAGAGCCCGCCAATCGGCGGGCTCTTTTTATCTGCTTCTCAATTCCCAGAAGGCCACGGCGCTGGCCGCTGCCACATTCAGGGAGTCCACCCCATGGTACATGGGAATTTTTACGGTGTAGTCGCACCGGGCGATGGTGGTTTCCGTCAGGCCGTCACCCTCGGAGCCCAGGACCACGGCCAGTTTTTCGGCGTTTCGCAGCTCCGGGGCATCGATGGAGTAGGAATCATCCTTCAATGCCATGGCGGCGGTTTTAAAGCCCAGGCTTCTCAGCCGCTCCACCCAGTCCTCTTCCACATAGGTCCAGGGCACCTGGAACACTGTGCCCATGCTCACTCTGGCACTGCGGCGGTACAGGGGATTGGAGCAGCCGGGGGTCAGCAGCACCGCGTCCATACCCAGGGCGGCGGCGGAGCGGAAAATGGCACCCACATTGGTGGGATTCTGGATGCTCTCCAGCACGGCCACCCGCTTTACGTTTTCCAGCACCTCTTCCACGGTCTTCAGCTGGGGGCGGCGCATGGCGCAGAGCATACCCCGGGTCAGCTGAAAGCCGGTGAGCTTCGTCAGTACGTCCAGGGGGGCGGTGAACACCGGCACATCGCCGCAGCGGCGGATGGCCTCGGCGGCCTCCTCATTGACGTGGTTGCGCTCCACCAGCAGCGATACCGGCTCACAGCCCGCATCCAGGGCCCGCATGATCACCTTGGGACTTTCCGCAATGAACATGCCCTTTTTGGGCTCAAAGCGGTTGAGTAGCTGGGCCTCCGTCAGCCGGGCGTACACATCCAGCTCCGGGGCGGTGAAATCCGTGATTTCCGTAAACTGTACCATAGAAAAAAGCTCCTTTTTGTCATCTACGGGCCATTATAGTGCCGAAAAGGCCCGGTGTCAAATAAAAGGGGTTCTTTTCGTTCTTTTATTCCCATAGGATAGGACAAAACCCTTACAGGAGGAGATATCATGCGGAAAATCTTAGCCCTCTCGCTGCTGCTGGCCCTGCTGCTTCCGCTGCTGCCCCGGGCCGGGGCGGCGGCGCTGGAGGTGGAGGGGAAAAGCGCGGTGCTGATGGACGCTGCCACCGGCACGGTGCTGTACGAAAAGAACGCCCACGAAAAGCTGGCCCCCGCCTCGGTGACCAAGGTCATGACTCTGCTTCTGATCATGGAGGCAGTCGACTCCGGCAAGATCGGCTGGAATGACACGGTCACCGCCTCGGAAACCGCCGCCGCCAAGGGGGGCAGCCAGATCTATCTGAAGGTGGGGGAGACCATGTCCGTGACGGATATGGTCAAATCCATTGCCGTTTCCTCCGCCAACGACTGTGCCTGCGCCATGGCGGAGCATCTGGCCGGATCCGAGGGGGCCTTTGTGGAGCTGATGAATGCCCGGGTAAAGGAATTGGGGATGAACGATACCCATTTCGTCAACTGCACCGGCCTGGATGACGGCCCCGAAGCGGAAAATCATAAAACCTCCGCCTACGACATTGCCCTCATGTCCCGGGAGCTGCTGGTCAGCCACCCGGACATCAAAAAATTCACCACCATCTGGATGGATACGGTGCGAAACGGCACCTTCGGCCTGTCCAATACCAATAAGCTGATCCGGTTTTACCCCGGGGCCACGGGCCTGAAAACCGGCTTCACCTCCGGTGCCGGGTACTGCCTGTCCGCCACGGCGGAGCGGGAGGGGATGGAACTGATCGCCGTGGTCATGGGAGCGGAGACCTCCCAGGGCCGCAACGCCGCCTGCAAGACCCTGCTTGACTACGGCTTTGCCAATTACGCCCTGGTGACGCCGGAGGTAACCGGGGACGCCGCGGTACCGGTGCGTCTGGGCACGGACGGAACCGTCCCGGCAGTGCCGGGGGAGAATCCCCGGCTGCTCATTGACAAGGCCCTGAAAAGCGGCGTCACCACGGATATGCAGCTGGAGCCGGAGATCACCGCCCCGGTGGCGGAAGGACAGCAGCTGGGGCTGCTCACCGTCCGGTCCGGGGACCAGGTTCTGGCCCAGGTGCCCATGGTGGCGGCCCGGGAGGTGCCCCGGATGACCTGGGGACAGCTGCTGGTGCGGGTATTGCAGGTGATGGCCATGGGCGGATAATTTATTCCGGCCAGGGATTTATGGTTGCGTTTTTTCCTCAGGCAGGGTAAAATGGTGGGGAAATTATTGCAGAGGAGAATCCCCATGATCGTCAAACGTGATTGTATCTACACCCCCAAGGGCAAGAACCGCCCCCTGCACATCTGGCTGCCGGAGGACTACGCCACCTCCGGAAAGCGCTATCCCGTTATGTATTTCTTCGACGGCCACAACCTGTTCTCCAACGAGGATGCCACCTACGGCAAATCCTGGGGCCTGAAGGAATTCCTGGACGGCTGGGGCCGGGACCTGATCCTGGTGGGCATCGAGTGCGGCCACGAGGGCGACGAGCGGCTTTCTGAATACCTGCCCTACCGCTCCACGGTGCTGAACAGCTTTTTCCGGAAGTTCAAGCCCATGGGCGGCATCACCATGGACTGGATTGTCAATGAGATCAAGCCCATGATCGACCAGGAGTACCGGACGCTCCCGGACCGGGCCAATACCGGCATCGGCGGCTCCTCCATGGGCGGCATCATGAGCCTGTATGCAGGTGTCCACTACAATCAGTGGTTCTCCAAGGCAGCCTGCGTATCCTCCGCCATGGGCTTTTGCATGCGGCCCCTGATGAAGGATATCCGCACCAGTCCCATCGCTCCCGACACCCGGTTCTACCTGTCCTGGGGCACCAAGGAGGCCTTCGGCATCAAGAACCCGGATCAGGATGACCGCCAGAGCAAAACCTACCGCTGGAACAAGCGGGCGGCGGATGCCCTGAGCGCTCTGGGTGCCGAGGTGAAGCTCTACTGCCAGGTGGGCGGCGCCCACTGCGAGGCAGACTGGGAAAAGCAGAATCCCATCTTCATGAATTTCCTCTGGTGTAAATAAGCAGCGTCCCGGCTCAACATGAGCCGGGACGATTTTTTCGGGGAAAATAGATTATCGTTTAGCGTACCAAAGGCTCCCCTTGAGGGGAGCTGGCACGGCGTGAGCCGTGACTGAGGGGTGCGTTGCGCAATGTTGGTATTTATGCGGAAACGAACTGCGGAAACACCCTTCCGACCCGCCTTACGGCGGCCCACCTCCCCTCAAGGGGAGGCTTGACGGCTGCGCCACGAAACGATAATACCGCACCTTATTCTCCGCCCACTAAGGTGACGATGGTGGGCTGGTGGCCCATGGCGGGGATGACTTTCTCCACCAGATCGGCGGTTTTCAGCTTCAGGGAGGAGGTGTTGATGCAGGGGTGCATACCGATGTACTCGCCCTTCAGAACGTCCTCGTCAATGAGCAGATTCACCTTCATGTCCTTGTCATTCATCAGACCCAGGATGCTCAAAGAGCCGGGGGTGATGTCCAGAAACTCCTCCATATATTCGCCCTTGGCGAAGGACAGCCGGGAGGAGCCGATCTTCTTGCTCAGCTCAGAGGTCTTGAACACCTTCTCGCCGGGGGTCAGCAGCAGGTAAAAGACCGTACACTGCCGGTTGCACAGCATCAGATTCTTGCAGATGGTGGCCCCCAGGGCTTCGTCAATGGCGGCGCAGGCTTCCATGGTCATGGCGGCCTCGTGGTCGATGCGCTGATAGTCAACGCCCAGAGAATCCAGCAGGTCGTAGCAGCGGATCTCCTTGTCCAGGCGGCCCTCATTGGTGGCGGGCCGTCCATTTTCCAGTTTCATATCTTAATTCCCTCTTTCTTTATATTCCCAGAGATTCTTTTCCACCCAGCAATGTACACAGGCGTTACGACTACAGGCACAGCTTTGCCAGATCCAGTTCTCACGGCCCAGATTGGACAGGGGAGTGGTCAGGAAGGGCAGCAGTCTCTGCCGGATTCCGCTTTCCAGTGTCCGCAGCAAAGCGTCCCGCTCCAGCAACTGCCAGTCAAACCGATCACTTCCCCCGGCGGTGACTCGGGTGTAGAAACAGCCAAAGGGCTGGCTGACTTTCCTGGAATAGAAGTGGATATTGAAGTAGTATTCATCCGAAAAGGAGGATTTCTGAGCATGAAATTCCAGAATAAAGTCATTTTCCACCTGCGTTGTCCAGATGTTTCCTTTTTTTCGGAATTTATGAGGCTTTAGGATCGCGCCTACCTGGGCAATGAATTCCTTCCGTTCTTCCCTGGCGATGTTCAGAAGCTCGTCCTTGTCAAACGCCCTGTGAGCTTCATAAAAACCGCGGATATCCGCTTCTGCCCGGACAAGGCTTTCCGCGTCCCAGGCGTCAGCGCAGCGGCGAAGGGTAATATCGTTGCTGCGTGCACCCGTCTGGAGAAAGTATTCCTTTTCGCCCGGCCCCAGGGCGAAAAATGCCGTGGAGGTAAAGCCGTAAACGATATGAAGATAGGCATCCGCTTCCAGGGTGATGTTCAAAATGAAAGCGGTTTTTTCAGTAGTCAGCTGAAAGAACTGCCCCGGATGATGGGTGGCCTCCGTCAGACAGGATGTCCGCAGGACAGCCAGACAGGAATCATACAGCGCCCTCATGGCGGTTCCTCCTTTTCATTTTATGGCGGATACACGCTGTACAGGATATAAGTATAGCATCAAAGGACAAAAAGGGCAATAAAAAAGCGCCCCATTCGGCGCAAAATCATATTCAGCGTAAAAAAATCCCCATCAACCACAGAAGTAATGGTCGAGGGGCCCTAAGGATGTTCGATCTGTTATGCAATTGGTGACGCATTGTCCGCAGGTACTGCCCGCAAAATTGAGATAACCCTTGATCACAGCTTCCTGTCTGACTCAAGAAACTTTTTTGTGTGATCAAGGGTTATCTCATTTCGTTCTTGTTATCTAACATCATTGGTTACCTCCGTTTCTTCGGATTAGACGTCTTTCTTTCGATCCAATTTACTCATTACCGATCCATGTTTTTATATGTTATGATTTTCTTATCATTTCCCTTAAGCGGGAAGCTCTTACATGATGGATTTTGAATATCTGATCGATTGAATCGTCTTTTTTCGGCTCTTTTCTTTGCTTGGTTTTTGTAATTTGCTTTTGTTTTCCTGAAAGCTTTTTTATGCGTTCAACTTATCAGCTTTGGCCATTTTGTTCTTTTGCTTTTCTTTCGCGCCCAGTTTAGGTTTTCTGTTTGGAAGATCCTGCTTTGTAACTGTTTTCTTTATTTCTTGAAAATTTTCACATCTGAAGTTATTTTCTATTGAAAACTTTTACTTTGTAATTGCTTTCTTATGGAAAATTTTACTTCTGTAAATATTTTCTTTCAGAAAACTTTTACGTTTACAGGAATTTTCTTTTTTGAAAACTTTGCTCTTGCAATTGATTTGCTTTGGAACTTTTTGCTTTCAGTGATTTTCAAATGCTTTTACTTTTTACCTTTGCATTTGATTGGAGCCTCAAGGATTTACCTGTACATTGGTATCACCTCTTTGTGCCTATATAATATCACCGAAAAATTCGTTTTTCAAGACGGAAAACTATACAAAGTGACGAAAATGTTCTTGTGGAAAATACAGAAATACACTGTAAATATACATTATCTTTCGAAATGCTGTTGACTTTTTATTTTGCATTTGCTATAGTAATCATGTTGGGCGGCTTATGGGCCGCCGTTTTTCGTGGAATTTCGGAGGTGCGTTTTTATGGTAAAGGAACTGGTTCACGACCCCTTTCTGCTGGCAAGAAAATCCGTCCCGGCTACGGCTGCGGACCTGGAGGATGCCCGGGACCTGATGGACACCCTGCTGCACCACCGGGAAACCTGTGTGGGCATGGCCGCCAATATGATCGGCGTCACAAAGCGAATCATCGCCTTTCAGGACGGAAAGGATTACGCCCTGATGCTGAACCCGGAGATTCTGAAGGCGGAGGGGGAGTACGAAGCGGAGGAAAGCTGCCTGTCCTTGCTGGGCGGCCCCCGGAAATGCCGCCGCTTCCGGAAGATCAAGGTCCGCTGGCAGACGGAAAAGCTCCAGACCCGGATCAAGACCTTCGAGGGTTGGACCGCCCAGATCATCCAGCATGAGGTGGACCACTGCAACGGCATTCTGATCTGAATAAAAAATGGACTCCCGGATGGGAGTCCATTTTGTTTAAGTAAGGGATGAGCGATTAGGCCTTGCCGGCGCAGCCCAGGACGTTGACCAGCTTGTGGCGGACCAGCTCCTTGATGTTGGCGCGGGCGGGCTTCAGGTACTCACGGGGATCGAACTTGTCGGGATGCTCGGCATAGAACTTACGGATGGTGCCGGTCATAGCCAGACGCAGGTCGGAGTCGATGTTGATCTTGCAGACAGCCAGCTCAGCAGCGTGACGCAGCTGCTCCTCGGGAACACCGATAGCGCCGGGCATCTTGCCGCCGTAGGTGTTGACCATCTCCACGTACTCCTGGGGGACGGAGGAGGAGCCGTGCAGAACGATGGGGAAGCCGGGCAGCTTCTCGACGACCTTCTCCAGGATGTCGAAGCGCAGCTGGGGGTTGGTGCCGGGCTTGAACTTGTAAGCGCCGTGGGAGGTGCCGATGGCGATGGCCAGGGAGTCACAGCCGGTACGGGCAACGAACTCCTCGACTTCCTCGGGACGGGTGTAGTGAGCGTTGTCAGCGGAAACGTTGACTTCGTCCTCAACGCCGGCCAGAGCGCCCAGCTCAGCCTCAACGACGACACCGTGATCGTGAGCGTACTCAACGACCTTCTTGGTGATCTCGATGTTCTCCTCGAAGGGCTTGGAGGAAGCGTCGATCATGACGGAGGTGAAGCCGCCGTCGATGCAGGACTTGCAGGTCTCGAAGGAGTCGCCGTGGTCCAGGTGCAGAGCGATGGGGATCTCGGGGCACTCGATGACAGCGGCCTCAACCAGCTTCACCAGGTAGGTGTGGTTGGCGTAGGCGCGGGCACCCTTGGAAACCTGCAGGATAACGGGAGCCTTCTCCTCACGGCAGGCCTCAGTGATGGCCTGAACGATCTCCATGTTGTTGACGTTGAAAGCACCGATGGCGTAGCCGCCGTTGTATGCCTTCTCAAACATCTCCTTAGTAGTAACAAGAGCCATTGGGAATCATTCCTTTCTTAATTCAGCAGATAAAAAATATTATCCGCAGTTTGTCAGATATATTATAGCACATATTTCCTGCTTTTCAATCCTAAATTTTGCCCGGCTTTTGGCGGCTGAACAGTTCTATTTTTTACAAAATTGTCGCAAATGCCTATTTACGTTTGCAGGGAAATGACGTATAATAAATTTGTTGTATATTCCCCAAATTCAAATAAGGAGTGTTTTCATATGAAACTGTCCCCCCTGCAGGTCGCAAGATATGCCTATCAGCCCAAGCTGCCCGGCATGCTGAGAAACGGCATCAGCGAAATCTGCGTCAAGAACGGCGGCCCCACCCAGTCCGTTGCCGACCAGGAGAAGATCCAGGCTCTGTTCCCCAACACCTACGGCAAGAATGAGATCATCTTCGAGAAGGGTCAGAATACTTCCGAAGCCAAGAAGCTCACCGTTGGCGTCATCCTCTCCGGCGGCCAGGCTCCCGGCGGCCACAACGTGGTTTCCGGCCTGTATGACTCACTGAAGGCCATCAACCCCGAGAACGTCCTCATCGGCTTCAAGGGCGGCCCCTCCGGTCTGCTGGACAACGACTTCATCGTCTTCGAGGACGACTACATCAACGCCTACCGCAACACCGGCGGCTTCGATATCATCGGTTCCGGCCGTACCAAGCTGGAGACCCAGGAGCAGTTCGCCGTTGTGGTTGAGAACTGCAAGAAGCACGGCGTCAACGCCCTGGTCATCATCGGCGGCGACGACTCCAACACCAACGCCGCTGTGCTGGCTGAGTACTGCGCTGCCCACAATACCGGCATCCAGGTCATCGGCTGCCCCAAGACCATCGACGGCGACCTGAAGAACGAGGACATCGAGTGCTCCTTCGGCTTCGACACCGCCACCAAGACCTACTCCGAGATCATCGGCAACATCCAGCGTGACGCCAACTCTGCCAAGAAGTACTGGCACTTCATCAAGGTCATGGGCCGCTCCGCTTCCCATGTGGCTCTGGAGTGCGCTCTGGAGACCCAGCCCAACATCTGCCTGGTGGGCGAAGAAGTTGCCGCCAAGAAGATGTCCCTGGCTCAGGTTGCTGACCAGATCGCGGATTCCGTGGCTGCCCGCGCTGCCAAGGGCTGGAACTTCGGCGTTGCCATCATCCCCGAGGGCATTGTCGAGTTCGTTCCTGAGTTCTCCGTGCTGATCGCCGAGATCAACGAGCTGCTGGCCGGCGCCAAGGCTGATGCCTTCAACGCCCTGCCCACCTGGGCTGACAAGTACGCCTTCATCAAGGCCGGTCTGACTGAGGCCTCCTTCGGCGTCTTCGACATCCTGCCCGAGAACATTCAGCAGCAGCTGTTCCTGGAGCGTGACCCCCATGGTAACGTTCAGGTCTCCCTGATCGAGTCCGAGAAGCTGTTCTCCGCTCTGGTCAAGGACAATCTGGCCGCCCGCAAGGCCGCCGGCACCTACAACGGCAAGTTCTCCGCCCTGCATCACTTCCTGGGCTACGAAGGCCGCTGCGCATTCCCCTCCAACTTCGATGCTGACTACTGCTACTCCCTGGGCTACAACGCCGCTATGCTGATCCAGTACGGCTACACCGGCTACCTGTCCAAGGTTTCCAACCTCAGTAAGCCCGCTGAGGAGTGGGTCGCCGGCGGTATGCCCATCACCAAGATGATGAACATCGAGCGCCGTCACGGCGCCGACAAGCCCGTTATCCGCAAGGCTCTGGTTGAGCTGGAGGGCGCTCCCTTCAAGTTCTTCGCCGAGCATCGCGCTGAGTGGGCTGTTGAGACCGCTTACCTGTACCCCGGTGCCATCCAGTACTATGGCCCCACCGAGGTCTGCGACCTGACCACCCGTACCCTGGCTCTGGAAAAGGCCTAATCACGCCTATTCATTGCGGTGCATCCTTTCGGATGCACCGCTTTTTTCTTGCAATTGGTGCCGAAATGCCGTAAAATCAGGAAAAAGGAGGCGGTTTGATGAATGTTCTTTCCTTTGCCGCCCTGGCAATGCTGATTCCAGGGCTGTGGTTTTTGTTTCTGGCGGTATGGTCCCGGAATCCCGACCACCTGGGCACTGCCGTAGGTACCCTGACCAAATGCCACACAAGCAAAAACGTCGCCACACGGCATGGCGTGGTCAAGAATCTCACAGACTATATCTACACCTATCAGGTGAATGGAAAGACCTACAAAATCACCGGCATGCGCCGACAGCCCCGGCGAATGGTGCTCCGGAAAGTGACTGTGGTGTACCTGAAGATTTCCCCCCGGCGGGCCTACATCGATCAGTTTACCTGCACGGTGGAGTGGCTGCTCGCTTTCGTCCTGCTTGCAAGTGCTTTCGTGTATATGTTTATTTCACTGGCAGCATAAGCGCCTGTCCCCGTGGGGACAGGCGCTTCCTTTTGTACTTTAGGAGGTTTTTCAGGTAAATGATCGTTTAGCGTAGGATTTCCATACACTTTGTAGGGCGGGGTCATTTCATTGTGGTGTGATTGCCACGGGCAATCAATTATTCTTGATTCGCTGCGCGGAGCACCACCCCGCCGAAGCACCAATTCGACTGAACTGCATGCTTTTACGCAGAAATCCTGGATATAGCATCCAGTTTCGCCAGGCAGTTTCGTTACCTGGTCGGCGGGCTCATGAGCCCGCCCTACGAAATGGTGCTGACGCAAAGGATAATTTATCGCATTATTGCACTGCCAGCATCAGCTGACCTTGGTCACGATGCCCTTTGCCCGGGCCAGGAACATGGACACAATGGCGGTGAGGATGATCTCCGGCACCATGTACATGCCGTTGTACACCAGGCTGTACACAAAGCCCAGCATGTTGGGACTTAAGGATTCCACCAGGGTAGCGCCCCAGGCGGGGAAGCCCTCCTGGGTGAAGAACCACTCGGCCCAGCCGGAGAAGAGGATGTAGCCGGAGGCGATGTGGGACACATACCGGGCGCCCAGGGCTACCACGCTGCCCAGAGCCAGGGCGGCGCCGGGGGCCTTGATCTTATCCCGGAACATACCGCCCAGACCCAGCACGGTGAAGGCCACCAGGTAGTCCAGCACACACATGATCAGAGCGTTGACGAGCATGGTGCCGTCACCAAAGTAGCCGGGCTGGAAGGCAGCGGCCACGGTCCGGGCGCCGATGAGCATTTCAATCAGGGCGTAGCCCAGACCTGCCACCAGGCCCCACTTGACGCCGTGGCGGTAGGAGATCAGCACAACGGGCAGCATGGACACCAGGGTCACCTGGCCGCCGAAGGGCATCTCCGGGATGAACATTTTGCTGAACAGCTCCAGGACGATGGCAACAGCCAGCAGCATTGCGGATTCGGTTAAGCGTTTGGTTTTGGTTTGCATGGAAATTCTCCTTTCAAAATGAAAAACCGCATTGCAATCCGTCCAGGTGCAATGCGGTCTCGAAAGAGATTCCCATTTGTGCATCTTTCCCTCCGACGGTATTAGCCGTATCAGGTTCACGGGTCAGGACTACTTCAGTCCACTCTCAGCCGGATGCATCCGGCCCCCCGAAGACTTATTTTGCTTGCGGTCTGAGATTATTATAGCGGAAATCACTTGTTTGTCAAGAAAAAACCGGGTTACTTTTGGGCGTCGATTTTTTCCTTCAGCTCCGTCAGGTACATCCACCGTTCGGTCTTGTATTCCAGCTGGGCTTCCAGGTCGGTCAGCTGGTCCTGTAATTCCTGCAGCTTCACGTAATCGCTGCCGCAGAGTCCCTGCTGGGCCTGGTTTTCCTCGATAGCTGCCTCCAGTGCGGCAATATCCTCGTCGATGGTGGCAAATTCCCGCTCCTCCTTGAAGGAGAATTTCAGCTTCTTCTCTTTGGGCCGCTCCTGGACTGCCCTGGGCTTTTCGGCTTTGGGGGCCTCCTCCCGGCGGCGCTTGGCGTTCCAGTCGCTCCAGTTGCCGGTGAAAACTTCCACATTGCCGTCACCCTTCACCTCGAAAATGGTTTCCGCCAGCTTGTCCAGCAGGAACCGGTCATGGGACACTGTGAGGATGGGGCCCGGGAAGGACTGTAAATAGTCCTCCAAAATGGACAGGGTCATCACGTCCAGGTCGTTGGTGGGCTCGTCCAGCAGCAGTACGTTGGGCGCCGCCATCAGCACGGAAAGCAGGTAAAGCCGCCGCCGCTCGCCGCCGGAGAGCCGCCCGATGGGCACGCTCTGCAAATCGGAAGGGAAGAGGAACCGCTCCATCATCTGCTTGGCGGTGAAGATGCCCTCGGAGGTTTTCACTTCCGCCGCGATCTCGTGAATGAAGTCGTACACCCGCTGATTCAAGTCCAGCTCTCGGCCCTCCTGGGAGAAGTGGCCGATTTTCACCGTGGTGCCCTGCTCCACACTGCCGCTGTCCGGCAGCAGCTCCCCGGCCGCCAGGTGGAGCAATGTGGACTTGCCCGCGCCGTTGCGGCCCACGATGCCGATCCGGTCGGTACGCAGCAGGTTATAGGAAAAATTGCGGATAATGGGACGTCCGTCAAAGGACTTGGACACGCCGTGGAGCTCGATGATCTTGCGGCCTAAGCGGCTGGAAGCGGCGGAGAGCTGCACCGTGTCGTCAGTCTCCGGAGCATCCTGGTTGAGGAGATTCTCATACCGCTCGATCCGGTCCTTGCTCTTGGTGGTCCGGGCCTTGCAGCCCCGCATGATCCACTCCCGCTCGGTGCGCAGGATGCTCTGCCGCTTGCGCTCGCTGGCCTCTGCCATCTCCTCCCGGAGGGTCTTCAGTTCCAGATATTTGGAGTAGTTGGCTTCGTAGTGATAGAGCTTGCCCCGGGAAAGCTCCGTGATGTGGTTCACCACCCGCTCCAGGAAGTACCGGTCGTGGGTGACCATGATCAGGCCGCCCCGGAAGGAGCGGAGCCAGTCCTCCAGCCAGGAAACCATCTGGCTGTCTAAATGGTTGGTGGGCTCGTCCAGGATCAGCACGTCCGCCGGATGCACCAGGGCGGCAACCAATGCAATGCGCTTGCGCTGGCCGCCGGAGAGGGTGCCCACCTTCTGAGAAAAGTCCGTAAAGCCCAGTCTGGTCAGCATGGATTTGGCCTCATATTCATTCAGTTCCCGGAACTCCGCCGGGAAGTGGAGGAACACCTGCTCCAAAATGGTGGCGCTGTCCTCCATCTGGGGATTCTGGGACAGATAGCTGATCTGGACGTTGGGGTTGCGGGTGATCTTGCCCCCGTCGGGCTCCAGAAAGCCTGCCAGAACTTTCAGAAAGGTGGACTTTCCGGTGCCGTTGATGCCGATGATGCCCACCTTGTCATTTTCATTTAAGTAGAAATTCACCTTTTCCAGCAGCTGGCGGGAGCCGAAGTTGATGGAAAGCTGCTCTGCCGATAGTAACATACTTGCCTCCGGGGATGGATTTCTGCCTATTCTATCACAAGAATACCCGGTTTGTATAGCTTTTTCTCCCGGAAGATGCTATGATAGTCAAAAAGGAGGCGATTCCATGGACAATGTGAATAAGACCCTGTATATTCCCCTTTACGGCAAAGCCTATGTGAGCAAAAGGGGGATTCTCCTGCACGATCCCGATGCGGAAGCCATCTGGGACGCAGCAGGCTTTTCCCTGAAAGGAAAGGCTGCCTCCAAATGGCTGGCCTACAACATGGGCATGCGTTCGGCGGTGTTCGACAACTGGCTCCGGGCAAATCTGACGCCTGATGCGGTGGTGCTGCACTTAGGCTGCGGTCTGGACAGCCGCTGCAGCCGGGTAGCCTGCGAAAATCAGTGGTATGACGTGGATTTCCCGGCGGTGATCGACGAACGAAAGCACTATTTTGCCCAATCGGACCGGTATCATATGCTGGGTGCCGACCTGCGGTCAGACTGGCTGAGGGATATCCCCACCGGGGGCAAAGCCCTTGTGGTGATGGAGGGCGTCAGCATGTACTTAACCGGCGAGGAACGGCTGGACCTTCTGAAAAAGCTCACCGAACATTTTTCAGAAGTGAAGCTGCTGCTGGATGCCTACACGGTATTTGCCGCCAAAGCCACAAAATACAAGAATCCCATCAACGACGTGGGCGTGACGGAGGTTTATGGCTTCGATGACCCCAGGGAACTGGAACAGGGCACCGGACTGCGTTTCGCAAAAGAGCATGACCTGATCCCGGAATCCATGATCTCGGAGCTGCCGAAGCGTGAGCAGGGCTTTTTCCGCCTGATGTTCGCCGGAAAGATGGCCAAAAGCATCTACCGGCTTTATGAATACGCATAACAAATACCCCGCCCGGGACTCCCGGGCGGGGTGAAGTGTATCAATGGGCCAATTTCTGTTCCTCCCGCTTCAGCATGGGGAAGATGGTGGCGGCCATGGTGGCGAAGCAGGCCACGCCGCCGATGAGATTACTGATGGGCTCTGCCAGGAACACGCCGTCCACGGCGAACCACTTGGGCAGCAGCAGCGTCAGGGGGAAGACGATGAAGGCCTTGCGCAGCAGGGAGAAGAATACCGCCTGCTTTGCCTTGCCCAGGGCTGTGAAGGTGGACTGGCCCGCGAACTGCAGCGACATGAACACGAAGCCGAAGAAATAGATGTGCATGGACCGGATGCCCAGCTGCACCAGATTTTCGTCGGTGGTGAATAGCCTGAGCAGCTGTTCCGGGAAGATCAGCACCAGGGCCCAGCAAATTGCCGTGAAGGCCGCACCCAGAATGGAAATGAACAGGATGCCGCTTTTCACCCGGCGGTACTGCCGGGCACCGTAGTTGAAGCTGATCACCGGCTGGGCGCCGTGGGTCAGGCCGGACACCGGGATGGAGAAGATCTCCCGGACGGAGTTGATGACGGTCATGACGCCGATGTAGGTGTCGCCGCCGTAGATTTTCAGGGTGGCGTTGCAGGTCACCTGGACCAGACAGTTGGTGCCCGCCATGATGAAGCCGGGGATACCCAGCCCCACGATCTCCTTTAAGAGCTTTCCTTCCGGCCGCATGAGCCGGGGCTTCAGGGTCAGAATGGCCTTTCTGCCCGTCAGGAACCGCAGCACCCACAGGCAGGACACAGTCTGGGAGATGATGGTGGCGGTGGCGGCACCCCGGACGCCCATGTCCAGCACAAAAATGAAGATGGGGTCCAGAATTACATTCAGCACCGCGCCCAGAATGATGGTCAGCATGCCGACTTTGGGGAAGCCCTGGGCGTTGATGAAGCCGTTCATGCCCGTGGACACCATGGCACAGACGGTGCCCGCCAGATATACCGTCAGGTAGGCGTCGGCGTAGGGGTAGGTCTCGTCACCGGCGCCGAAGAGGTAGAGGATGGGCCTGCGGAAGCAGTAGCCTGCCACCGTCAGGATCAGACCGGAAAGGACCAGCATGGAAAAGGTGTTGTTCATGATCTTTTCCGCCCGTTCCTGTTCTCCCGCGCCCCGGGCGATGGAGCACAGGGGGGTGCCGCCGGTGGCGAAGAGATTGCCGAAGGCCGTTACCAGCGCCACGATGGGGAAGATCAGACCCACGCCGGTGAGGGCCAGACTGGAAGCCCCGGGCAGATGGCCTAAGTAGATTCGGTCCACCACATTGTATAAAACCTGCACCGCCTGGGCCACCGTCAGGGGAATGGCCTGGTTCAGAATATTTTTCCACATTTTTCCCTGGGAAAAGTCGTTTTTTGCCACGAAAAATGCCTTCTTTCTCAGATGATCACAAAATCGTCGGTCTTTGCCTGGGGATCATACTCCGGCATGAAGGGCCGGGGACCCAGCTTCGACCAGGGGATCCGGGGATCCCGGAACAGGTCGGTGTAGAAGCTGCCGATCTCCTCCCAGGTGTCCACACCCAGGGCGTTCAGCTGCTCCGCGGCAATGTCCGTCAGGACGCTGCGGCACCGCAGGGGCACCTTGGTTTCCCCAGGGTCGCACAGCAGCAGCCGGATCTGCTTATGTTCTGTCAGGAATGCCGCCGCCAGGCAGCTTTTGCCGATTTGCTGCCGGATTTCCGCGGACTGGTTTTCCCGGAGGGCCAGAAGGCCTCTGCCCTGAAGCTCCGTTTTCCAGCGGCGGTAGCGCAGGATATCCCGGGCGATGAAAAAGTCCAGCAGCAAAAACAAAATCGCCGCGTCGTCCAGGTAGCCCGCGAAGGGGATGATGTCCAGGATCAGGTCAATGGGGCACAGGGCGTAGCCCAGACCGATGACCGCGGCAATCAGCACGCCCCGGGGCAGATTCTTGTAGATGCCCCGGCGGTAGTCCGTCAAAAGCTCCACCAGAGTCACCAGATCCTCTGCCATGGCGCCGAGGAGGGGAATATCCTTCACTTTTTCCACCCAGCGCCGCATGGTTTCCAGAAAGCCTTCCATGGTTCACCCTCCTTACGCAAAAACGGGACAGTCCTCCGACCGCCCCAACATATTCAGCATACCACAGTGGGCTTTTTCTGTCAATCGTCTTTCGTCTGCAAAATTCAATTTCTCCTCTATGCATGAATCGGCCCCGTTCTTTTTGGACAGCATTCCATCTTGAAAAGTTGGGAAAAGGGAGTTACTATATAGACACAAAGAGGTGATACCAATGTACAGGTAAACTTCAAAAACAATAGGCAAAGGCTTATAAAATCCTCCTAAAAATTATGAATTTTGACGTTGCAATCAAAAGCCATCATGAATGAGCCGGAGCCGAAAATCCATAGAAAGAGAGGTTAACCAAAAGATGTTAGATACCAAGAATGAACAGGAATGACCCTTGACTGTCAGAGTGATTAGCTGATGAGTCAAGGGTCATTTCTTATTGCGGGCAAGGCCCGCGGCTGATGCGTGCCCGGTGCGAAGATAGTCGTTTTTGCCCTGCGCCGCTCGGTAACGTTTTTTCAGGCAAGTATTTATCGCTCCGGAAGGGGCGCTTTTTTATTTTCCAGGGCGATGGTTTTCGTGGCCACATTGCGGCAGAAGGCTTTATCGTGCTCCACAAAGAGGATGGTGGGCTTAAATTCCAGGAGCAGCTGCTCGATCTGCATCCGGGAGATCACATCGATGTAGTTCATGGGCTCGTCCCAGATGTGCAGATGCGCCTTTTCGCAGAGGGATCGGGCGATCAGCACCTTCTTTTTCTGCCCGGCGCTTAAATTCGACATATCCTTCTCCATCTGCTGTTTCGGTACATCAAGCTTGGCCAGCATGGCCAGGAACAGGCTCTCGTCGATGCCGGAATTGCGGGCAAGATCGCTCAGCTTTCCCTTCAGATGGGAGGTATCCTGGGTCACAAGGGAGATGGTCAGCCCGGAGCCGATGCGGACAGTGCCGGAATGGGGAATGTTCTCTCCGCAGATCAGCTTGATCAGGCTGCTTTTGCCGCTGCCGTTGGGTCCCTGCAGGGCGATCCGGTCCCCGGCTTCGATGGTAAAGGAGATGTTCTCGCAGACCGGGGTGTCGCCGTATTGGATGGTCACATCCTGCATCAGCACCAGCCGCCGGGTGTGGTAGGGGGTCTGGAAGATCTTCAGACTGTCGCTGCGCTCGATGTTTTTCAGCAGCTTGGATTTTTCTTCGATGGCCGCTTGCTGCCGGGCTTCAATGGCCTTAGCCCGGGCCATGCTCTTTTTCGCTTTTGCTCCCTGTAAAGGCCGCCAGCCCTTCACATTGTCCACCTCCAGGGGATCGTGGCGCAGCTTCCGCCGTTCCGCGGTGTCCGACCACTGGGCTTTTTCCTTTGCGGTCTCCTCTAAACGGGAAATCTCCTTTTTCAGCTTCTCGTTTTCCGCCTGCTCGAAGGCGTCCTGCCGCTGTTTATTTTCCCACCAGGTGGAGAAATTGCCCCGGCAGACTTCGATATTGGTTTTGTTGATGGATAGAACATGGTCCACACAGCCGTCCAGGAAGCTGCGGTCGTGGGACACCAAAATAAAGCCCTTCTTGGACTTGAGATATTTGCTCACCAGCTCCCGGCCCCGGATGTCCAGGTGGTTGGTGGGTTCGTCGATGAGCAGAAAATTGTTTTCCTTCAGAAAGAGGACGGCCAGCTGCAGCTTCGTCCGTTCGCCGTTGGAAAGGGTTCCGTAAGGCCGCCAGAGGATATCCTCGGAAAGCTCCAGCAGGTTCATCTCCCGCTGCAATTGCCAGTATTGGTACTCCGGATAAATATCCTCCACCACCGCCATGGCGAACTGTTCTTCATCTTCCACAGCGTAGGGGAAGTAGGAGAATTCCACGGAAGCGGAGATGCTGCCCTGATAGGGGAATTTCCCCAGCAGCAGGTTTAAAAAGGTGGTTTTGCCCCGGCCGTTGCGGCCGGTGAAGCCTAAGCGCCAGTTGGTATCCAGCTGGAATGAAACGTGGTCAAAAATATTTTCGTAGCTTCCTTCGTAGGAAAAGGTGAGATCAGAAACTTGAATCAAAGACATATATGCCCTCCAAAAGTATGAAAAATTGGCTGCGGAAAAGCAATTCCGCAGCCAAATACATACGTTCCCCATGGGGCGCACTTATTTCGTGGCTGAACAGATCTCAACACTTTCCCGCAAACGGGCACAGCAAAGCAAAGCGACTGTGTTCGCCGCTTGCCCTATGGCCCCAAATCTTAGCAGGCAGTGTTGCGCATCCTTTCAGCTCCAATCCGTTATTTGATAGGTTTACTCTATCACAAAGGCTGTGCAAAATCAAGAGACATTACAGGTAATGATACCTTCTGCGGTATTTCACGAAGAAGAAACCGGTGAGAAGCAGCGCCACCAGCTCCGCTGTCACCACGGAGAACCAGATGCCGTCCAGTCCCCAGAAGATGGGCAGGATCAGCACCGCCGCGATCTGGCAGATCAGGGTCCGGACGAAGGAGATCACCGCGGAGATCAGACCGTTGTTCAGTGCCGTGAACAGGGATGAGCCGAAGATATTGAAGCCGCACAGCAGGAAGGACAGGGTGTAGATCATGAAGCCCCGGGTGGTCATGGCCAGCAGCGCCGGATCATAGCCCACGAACACCGAGGACAGAGGTTTTGCCAGCAGCTCTCCCGCCAGGGTCATCAGCAGGGAAAAGACCCCCAGGATCACAAGGCTCTTTTTCACCACGCCCCGGAGCTCCTGCCGGTTATCGGCGCCGTGATTGAAGCCGATGATGGGCGCGGTACCGATGGAGAAGCCGATGAACACGGCGATAAAGATAAAGTTGACATACATGATCACACCGTAGGCGGCGATGCCGTCCTCACCGGCCACAGCGATGAGCTGCAGGTTGTAAAGCATGCTCACCAGGCTCATGGACAGGTTGCTCATCAGCTCCGAGGAGCCGTTGGCGGCGGTGCGCAGCAGGGATTTCCAGTCCATCCGGCATTTGCCCAGCCGCAGCAGGGAGGAATTGGGCCGGGAGAAGTACACGATGGGCACCACGGCACCCAGAATCTGGCTGAAGGCTGTGGCACAGGCGGCGCCGATGAGACCCCACCGGAACACGGCCACAAACAGAGCATCCAGGAGGATGTTGCAGACACCTGCCGTCACGGTCATGCCCAGGGAGAGATTGGGTTTCTCGGCGGTGATGCAGAAGCTCTGGAAGGCATACTGCAAAATATAGGCGGTAAGGGCCAGCTGCACGATGATGCCGTAGGTGACACAGTCCTCCAGCATCTGGCCCCGGGCACCCAGCAGGATCGCCGCAGGCCGCAGACCGGCGATGGAGATGACAGTGAGAATCACACCGCCCACAATACACACATAGGTGAGCAGCGAGAAGATCTCATTGGCCTTCTTTTTGTCCCCCAGTCCCAGGGTCATGGAGATCAGGGCAGTGCCGCCGGTGCCCACCATAAAGCCCAGTGTGCCGAAAACCATCAGATAGGGCATGATCAGGTTGATGGCGGCAAAGGGGGTTTTGCCGGCAAAATTGGATACGAAAATACCGTCCACCACGCCGTAGATGGAGGTGAAGATCATCATGGCGATGGAGGGCAGGGTAAAACGCAACAGTCGGCGGTAGGTAAAATGGTCGGAAAGCTGGATGTTCATATCAAAGCTCCTTGATTTTTTCTTTCAGCTGGGTCAGATACCGCTGGTTCAGTTCCAGAAACATCGCCATGTCCTGTTCCGGCCAGGAATCGAAAATGGCGTTTTCCAGGGCCATCAGGGGAGCGATGGTGCGCTCCGTCAGTTCCCGCCCCTCCGGGGTCAGGCTCAGGCTCTTTTTCTTTCCGCCGATGCCGGATACGCAGAGGAACGCGTCCTTTTCCAGCTTCCGCAGAGCCGAATGGATGGTCTGCTTGCTCAGACCCGTGGTCCGGGGCAGGAGACACAGCTCGCAGCTGCCGCCTTCAGCGCAGATGGCGTAGAGAATACGAAGGGCGCTGTCAGAGAGGCCAAGCCGCACCGCCGCGTCGTGATAGGCGCCGTCCGTCTCAGCCATGATCAGATTGATGCGGGATAAGTCTGCCATAGAATCCTCCTAAGTCCGAAATCGGACTTAGTATAGTACGATTTCGGACGAAAGTCAATGGCACAGACAAAAAAAGCGCTCCGCGTTTAGCGGAGCGCCGGTACGGCGGGGTATTACAGTTCTTCCCGGAAGGTGATCTTGCCGGTTTCGGCATCCATAGACTCTACGATGGCCAGGGACTCTAAGTGATAGCCCAGATTCCGGATCCGGTAGCCTCCCTCCTGGAAGCCCTTTTCGATGGCGATGCCCAGACCCTCCACGGATGCCTCGGCGCTGTCCACAATGGAGATGAGGCCCTGGAGGGCGCAGCCGTTGGCCAGGAAATCATCCACGATCAGCACGTGGTCCTCGGGGCTGATGTACTTCTTGGCCACGACCACCTTGTTGGTCTTTTTGTGGGTGAAGGATTCCACCTCGGCCACATGCATCTCGCCGTCTAAGTTCACGGACTTGCTCTTCTTGGCAAAGACCATGGGCACGCCGAACTCCCGGGCCACGGCATAGGCGATGGCAATGCCGGAGGTCTCAATGGTCAGCACCTTGGTGATGGGCTTATCTGCGAAGCGGCGCTTGAATTCCTTCGCCATCTGGTCAATGAGGGCCACGTCGATCTGGTGGTTTAAGAAGCTGTCCACCTTCAGCACATTGCCGGGCTTGATCACACCGTCGGCCAGAATCCGCTCTTCCAGAAAATTCATAGAGGGCACCTCCGCATTTTTTCTTTAGTATAGCACAGCCGTCAGAATTTGTCATTCCCCGGCGAAAAATTATATCACTCCGGCAGCCGGGAAATGAGGATGGCACCGTTGTCCTTCAGCCACTGCCGGTGGAGCCGGAAACCGGGCATCACCCGCTCCACCTCCGCCCAGAAAGGGGCGGCGTGGTTCATGTGCTTCCGGTGGCACAGCTCGTGGACCACCACATAGTCCCGGATCTCTGAGGGGGCAAGCATCAGCAGACAGTTGAAGTTCAGATTTCCCTCCCGGGAGCAGCTGCCCCAGCGGCCCTTCTGGGCCCGGATGGTGATGCGGCCGTAGCTGACCCCCACCCGGGGGGCGTAGAGGGCCACCCGGCCAGGAAGGTATTCCTTCGCTCTGTGCTTCAGCGCTTCCAGTTCTTCCTTCGTCAGCTTCGGCAGCCGGGGACGGTTTTCGGCTTTCGCCAGCTTTTCCCGGATCCAGTGTTCTCTGGACAACACAAATTCCAGGACGGCCCGGTCGGACAGCCGCCGGGGAGCGCGGACCAGCAGACTGCCCTCCGGCGTGATCTCTATGGAAATTGTTCTGCGGCTACTGCGGATCAGCGTGTATGGGATGTCCAAAAAAATCACCTCCGGGATAAAAAATGGGCAGTCCGAAAGACCGCCCCAACACAATTAGCATATCAAATCCCGGGAAGAAAGTCAATGGATATTTGCGCCCTTCTGTCCGCATTACAGGGAAATCTGTGTTCTGCACAAGTTTGCTTTATGTACTTTATACAAAATTACGTCTTGAAAAATCGAAAAATTAGCGATATTATATAGGCACAAAGAGGTGATACCAATGTACAGGTAAACTTCTAAGATCCTAAAATAAAAAGGATCGAAAAACACAGACTTCTGAAAAACAGAAAATAAAATCTTCCGATAACATACAAACCATGTTAAAAACAAAAACACGGAAAGCTTACGGAAGTGCTTCCAATTTTTCAAACAAGTCTGTGGAAACCGCAGAAAGAGAGGTTAACCAAAAGATGTTAGATACCAAGAATTACGCGAAGTAACCCTTGATTGCAAAAAAGTTTTCTTAACGTGACAGAAGGAAGCTGCAATCAAGGGTTACTTCATTTTATAGAGGATTCCACCCCACATGGGGTGTTTTTTATTTTGTGCGGAAATTATCGTTTAGTTTACCAATGCGCCGCAGGCGCCTTGCCTCCACCTTTGGGGGTAGCAAAGCGATTTAGTAATATTGATTGCCAGCGGCAATCACACAATAATGATGTGGCCCGGCGAAGCCGGGACGGAGGGGGTGTCGCAACGCATTTTGCCCTCTCAGTCACCGCTAAAGCGGTGCCAGCTCTCCCAGAGGGAGAGCCAAGTTACTAAGGAAATGATAATTTATCCCAGTAAAATTCCCCTCCCGGGCGGGATGGGATGTACCGTTTTATACGCAGGCCTTCAGCAGCCCGAAGGCCAGACCCACCAATCCCAGGGGCACCAGGATCAGCAGTCCTCCGGCGAAGAACAGGCAGAAGCCCAGCAGGGGCAGCGCGATGGTGAACAGCAGAGAAACGAAAAACTTGGTGACGCCCCAGGTCATTTTCAGCGCCAGACCGATGGCTTTGAAAAACAGCCAGAAGAAGAAAACGGTGATGATCAGATCCAGCATGGGTTACCCCTCCTTTCTTTTCTGGAATCAGTATAGCAGAACCGAAAAGAAAATATGTGGATGAATTGTGACTTATTTTTTTCCCCATTGCAAACAGACCCGATTCATGGCACAATATAGGTGAGAATAAATACAGAAAGAGGGCATCACCATGGAACAAAACACCGAAATGCTGGAGCTTCTGCGGAAGATCGAAAAATCCAACCGGACGAAAACCGTTACCAATGTGCTGGTATGCGTCTTTATGCTGGCGGCGGCGGTCAGCTGCATCGCCATCTGCCTGATGGTCTGGCAACTGATGCCCCAGGTGAACGGCCTGCTGGGCCAGCTGGAAACGGTGCTGACGGATCTGGAGCAGACCACCCGCCAGCTGGCGGCGGTGGACCTGGAAGCCATGGTCGCCAATGTGGATTCCCTGGCGGTCTATGCCCAGGACAGTCTGCAGCAGACCATGGATAAGCTGAACACCATCGATTTTGAGACCCTGAACCAGGCCATCGGAGACCTGGCCAAGGTCATTGAGCCCCTGGCAAACTTCTTCGGACGCTTTGGCTAAGAAAAACCGCCCCGGAATTTCCGGGGCGGTAAATTTATCGTTTCATATTCCGATACAGCTTCTCCAGCAGCTCCCGGAGGGGCCTGAACAGTATCAGCGCGATGCAGAAATTGCCGACGCAGTGGGCGATGTCGAAGGGGATGCCGCTGGCCCATTTGGCAACGGCGTAGGCAGGGCCGCCGATGAAGGCGTCCACAATGGCGCACAGGGCGCCGAAGAGCAGCCCATACACGCCGGAAACCAGGGCCCAGCCCAGGGGCTGCTGCATCTCCCGCAGGAAAATGGCAGCCAGAACCAGAAGGGCCCAGACATACAGATAGCAGAAATTCCAGATGCCGAGACCGAAGTACAATATCTCCATGGCCACATAGATGTAGGTCGGATACAGGGCCTTGCGTCCGAACACCACGCCGTAGACCAGGATACACAGACTCACCGGCTCAATATTGGGAAGCCAGGCCATGGCGAGCTTCAGGGCGAAGGTCATGGCGCCCAAAATGCCGAAGAGAATCAGCTCCCGGATATTCAGCTTTCCTTTAGAACTTTTCATAAACCAGCTTGTAGATGCCGCCGCTCGTCAGGGTGATGCCCGCTGCACTTTCGGTGGCGTATTCGTCACCCTCATAAAGGGCCCAGTAGGCGCCGTCCTTGGACCAGTCCAGCTTGATGCCGTCCACGGATTCAATGGTAAAGCCGTATTCCTCGGAAGAATAGCCGGTCACCAGCTCCTGTTCCAGCAGCAGCTCGGACAGGAATTCGCAGGTGGTGGTATATTCCAGCTTCTTTTCACTGCCGTCCTCGTAGACGATGACCACAGTTACGTCCTTCTGGCCTTCCACAGCCTCCGGCCGGGTGGCAACATAAACGCCTGCCATCACGGCGATGACCAGCACCAGGGCGACGAGAGATACGATCAGCTTTTTGTTCTTCATAAATTTTCCTCCTAAAACAAGATAGGCTGCGGCACCAAAAGCGGTGCCGCAGCCGTGTTTCTGCGACAATTCATCCCCGTAGACCCGCAGGGATGGGAGAAAACACGCTTCGTAGGTCTTCTGACTCATGCACCGGGGTGGAGAAGTGCCCCGTTCCTCTCAGCCTTCCCAGGGTTGTCCCCAGTGACCGGTTTTCACCAAAGAAAGGATTTTCAGCATATACAGCGGCGGTACCGTCCAGGATTTTCACCCGGTTATCTTGTTAAGCAGATCCGGCCCTACGCCGGACCCGCCACGAAGCGGTATTCAGTTGTCAAGAGCATTGTAGCACTCCATTCACAGCCTGTCAAGGCGGAACCGGGACTGAAAATGCTGAGGGATAATCTTAAGAATTTCTTGCGTTCTTGTTTTCGGGGCCGGAATCCATTATAATGGAGAAAATTCCTGATTTTGGGAGGCGGTACATATGAAAGAGAAGGAATCCATGGTGATGGGCGTATCCCAGCGGATCTTAAACCAGGTCCGCCAGGCGGTGGTGGGCAAGGATTCCACCCTGCTGTGGGTCCTGGCGGCCATTCTGGCAAAGGGCCATATCCTGCTGGAGGACGTGCCCGGCGTGGGCAAGACCACCATGGCCCTGGCCTTTTCCCGGGTGCTGAGTTTGCAGTACAGCCGTGTCCAGTTTACCCCGGATGTGCTGCCCTCGGATGTCACCGGCTACAGCATTCCCGACCAGGCCACCGGCCAGCTGCGCTATCAGCCCGGCGCGGTGGTATGCAACCTGTTTTTGGCGGACGAATTGAACCGTGCCACCTCCCGGACCCAGTCCGCCCTGCTGGAAGCCATGGAGGAGGGACAGGTGACGGTGGACGGCGTGACCCATCCGCTGCCCAGGCCCTTCGTGGTCATCGCCACCCAGAATCCCACCGGCGCCGCCGGCACCTCTCTGCTTCCCGACAGCCAGATGGACCGGTTCATGGTGCGCCTGTCCCTGGGCTATCCCAGTTTGCGGGATGAAGTGGCCATGGTGCTGAACCGGCAGGAGGGAAATCCCCTGGAAAATCTTCGGCCCCTGATCAGCCGGGAGCAGCTGGCTGCATTGCAGGAGCTGGTGGCCCAGACCCATATGAACGAAACGGTGGTGACCTATCTGGTGAAGCTGATCACCGCCACCCGGGAGAATCCGGATATCCTCCGGGGCGCTTCTCCCCGGGCCACCCTGGCGGTCACCGCCATGGCAAAGGCCGTGGCTCAGCTCCGGGGCCGGGACTATGTGACTCCCGGGGATGTGCAGGAGGTCTTTGTTCAGACCATCGCCCACCGGATCCTGCTGTCTCCCCAGGCCGAAGGCCAGGGAAAGACCGCCCATCAGGTGCTGCGGGGCATTCTGGATGCCACAGCGGCGCCCCGCCTCCGCTGAGCCTATGGGAAAGAATCGGATCACATACCTATGGGCCCTGTTGGGGTCCCTGGTATTTTACATTGCCTACCGGGAGTGGCTCAGCTGGCTGCTGCTGGTGGCGGTGCTGGGGCTGCCCTGGCTGTCGCTGCTGGTGAGCCTGCCGCTGATTCTCTCCTTCCGGGCCAGAGTCAACGGCCCCGGGACGATCCCAATGGGGACAGACGCCATGGTGACCCTCCAGGGCACCAGCTGGCTGCTGGTTCCGGCCTTCTCCGGCCGCCTGCGGCTGCGCCGTCCCCTGACCGGGGAGCAGTGGCGGTATAAAAACGGCGGCCCGGTACCCTCTAACCACTGCGGCGGCATTCTGGCAGCGCCGGAAAAGCTGTATGTCTGCGACCTGCTGGGCCTGTTCCGGTTTCCGGTGAAGGTCCCGGCGCCCTGCCGGATCATCGTCCGGCCGAAGCCCCTGGCGATCCCGCAGCTGCCGGAGCTGGAGCGGTATCTGGCCAGGGCCTGGAAGCCTAAGCCCGGCGGGGGCTACGCGGAAAATCATGAAATGCGGGAGTACCGCCCCGGCGACAGCCTGAACCAGATCCACTGGAAGCTCACCGCCAAGACCGGAAAGCTGACCCTCCGGGAGCCCATGGAGCCCCTCCGGGGCCGGGTGCTGCTGACCGTGGATATCTGCGGCACGGCGGAGGAACTGGACCGGAAGTTCGGCCGGCTCCTGTGGCTGGGGGCGCACCTGCTGGAAAAGGGCCTGAGCTTTGATATGATGGCCCTGACAGGGGAGGGGATCATGACCCTCTCCATAATAAATGAACAGGCCCTGGAGGAAGCGCTGGATCAGCTGCTCTGTGCCCCTCCGGCGGTCTCCGGCTCCGTGCTGGACGGAACCCTCAGTGCCTCCTGGCACCGCCATGTGGGGGGTGAGCCGGATGAAGCATGAGAAGTTACTGCGTTTTCTGACGGCAGCGCTGCTGTCCTTCCTCTTAAGCTTCGGTGCGGTTGCCTCCATGGCCACGGGCCTGGAGCTGAATGAAGTGTCCATGGGAAAGCTGGCGCTGGCGGCTGCCTGCGTCTGCGCAGCGGCGGCGCTGCTGGGCGGGACCCGGTTCGGCGGCTGGTTCCTGGCCTTTGCCGCCCTGCTCCCTGCCTGGTACCTGCTGCGAAACGAGACCGCCTGGGGCCAATTGCAGGATATGCTCTATAAGATCACCCGGTATTACCACCGGGCCTACGGCTGGTCCATGGTGGATTCCCCCTTCCGGGGCACGGGGCCCATGGAGATTCCGGTGCTGATCTTGGGCATCTGGCTGGGCCTGTACGGCGGCTTCCGGCTGAGCCGGGGAAAAAACTGCACGGATGTGCTGCTCCTGGCCGCCCTTCCCCTGATCGCCAGTGTGATCGTCAACGACACGGTGCCCCAGCCCCAATACCTGTTCCTCTGGCTGCTGGGCGTGGCCCTGACCCTGTTGAGCAACGGCGTCCGCCGGGAAAATCCTGCCTGGGGCAGTGCGGCGGTGCTGCTGGCCCTGGTGCCCGCGGCGCTGGTTCTGGGACTGCTGTTCCGGACGGTGCCCCGGTCAGGGTACGACAAGCACCCGGATGAATTGCAGCAGAAAATCGTGGACTGGGCGCAGTCCCTGCCGGACCTGTGGGACCGGGTCACGGAGGACATGGCGGAAAAGGTGGACGGCACCATCCAGCCGGAGTCCATCAATCTGAAAAATACCGGCCCCCGGATCAAGCGGGTCTACCCGGTGATGGAGGTCACGGCCCCCATGTCCGGAACCGTCTACCTCCGGGGTCAGCACTACGACATCTATACCGGTGCAGGCTGGCAGGCATCCCAGGGACAGGAGTCCTTCGGCGCTCCCAGAACCTCCCGGGAACTGGGCAGAATCGATATCAGGACCCGGACTGTCCGGGATGTGCTGTACCTGCCCTACTACCCGGAGGAAAATCTGACCCTGACAGACGGCGCCATCGACAACCAGGACCGGGAAAAGGAAAGCGCCTATACCATGCGGGGCCTGCCCAGCCACTGGCGCAATATGGTGCTTTCTGCCACCGCCACTGCGGAGCGGCCCTTCTTCGCCCTGGGCCGGGCGGAAAATTCTGAGGACCGGAATCTGCATCTGCCCGACGGCACCTACGCCTGGGCTGTGGAAAAGGTGGCCCATATTCTCTCCGGTGAGGTCAGTGCCACCGAAGTGGCGGATACCATTGCCCAATATGTGCGAAATTCTGCCCGGTATGACCTGGATACGGAGCGGATGCCCTGGGAACATACGGACTTTGCCCAATGGTTCTTAGAGGAAAGCGATACCGGCTACTGCGTCCATTTTGCCACGGCGGCCACGGTGCTGCTCCGGGCGGCGGGAGTGGAGGCCCGGTATGTGGAGGGCTATATGTTCACTGCCCGGAATGGGGAGGAGGTCACCGTCACCGCCGATCAGGCCCACGCCTGGGCGGAGTATTACGAGCCCCTGCTTGGAACCTGGATTGTTCTGGAGGCCACGCCTGCGGACCTGGGCGACGACCCGGTGCCCACGGAGACGGCGGAGCCCACGCAAAAGCCTATGGAAACGACGGAGGAGACCACGAAAGCGCCGGAAACGGAACCTGATACCCCGGAAATCTCCGGCAAAGATGAATCTGTACCGGATGTGCCGGAAAAGAAGCCTGTTGATCTTACCTGGCTCCGGTGGCTGCTGCTTCCGGTGCTGATTCTGGGAACTCTGGAGGGCCAGCGGTGGCTGCGGATCCGGCTCCGGCACCGCCGCCGGGGAAGAAACGGCCGGGCGCTGGAGCTGTGGCGGCAGCTGGAACGGCTCCATTGGGCGCTGAAAACACCTGCGCCGGAGGAGGCGAGGGCTCTGGCGGAGAAGGCCAAGTACAGCCGCGACGGAATCTCCCGGGAGGAGCTGGCAGTCATGAAAGACTATTTTGACCAGGCCCGGAATTTGCTTCAGCAGCGGGGCTGGCACTGGAAACCGGTTCAGCGCTGGCTGTTTGCAACGGAATAACGGGATCTCCCGGGATGGAATCGTTTCCATCCCGGGAGATTTTCTGTCAAGGAAAATCCTAAAAAAATCTATCGGGAAAACGACGAATTTTCGTGTGTTTTATATCGATAAAAAGGTATTTTCTATGTGGAATTTGTACGAAACGCCAAAAGGATGTGGACAAAATCATTTTCATGCGTTATTATATAAAAGATAATGCGGGTGAAATCCGCAAATTTTGAAAGAGGTGAAGAAACATGGCGTTATCTTTTTTCGGTGGTGTGCATCCCAACGATAATAAGACTTACGCACGCGACGTGGCTGTCCAGGAATTCCCGGAACCCGATATCGTGGTTATCCCCATGTCGCAGCATATCGGCGCCCCCTGTAAGCCCCTGGTAAAGAAGAACGATCTGGTCAAGAAGGGCCAGAAGATCGGCGACAACCAGGGCCTGTGTGTACCGGTTCATGCATCCGTCTCCGGCAAGGTTAAGTCCGTGGAGGCAAAGGCCCATTCCAGCGGCACCACTATGATGAGTGTCGTCATCGAGAATGACCACCTGGGCACTCTGGATGAGTCCATCCAGCCCCGTACCCAGGAGGAAGTGGACGCCCTGACCCCTGAAGAGCTGATCAATATCATCCGCGAGGCTGGTATCGTCGGTATGGGCGGCGCATCCTTCCCCACCCACGTGAAGCTCTCCGGCGGTATCGGCAAGGTGGACACCATCATCGTCAATGCAGGCGAGTGTGAGCCCTACATCACTTCCGACGACCGTCTGTGCCGGGAAATGCCCAATGAGCTGATCTCCGGTATCAAGATCGTTATGAAGATCCTGGGTCTGAAGGAAGCCCACATCGGCATCGAGGACAACAAGCCCGAGGCTATCCGTTCCCTGAAGGCCAACGTGGCCGACTCCGGCGTCATCGTGGACGTGCTGCCCGCCATGTACCCCCAGGGTGCAGAAAAGCAGCTGATCCAGGCTGTCACCGGCCGTCAGGTTCCCTCCGGTGGTCTGCCCGCCGCTGTTGGCTGCGCTGTGTTCAACGCTGCCACCTGCAAGGCCATCCATGACGCTGTCTACGAGGGCATGCCCCTGATTAAGCGTATCGTCACCGTCTCCGGCGACATCCTGATGGAGCCCAAGAACCTGATGGTTCCCATCGGCACCAGCTACAACGACCTGATCGAGGCCTGCGGCCACTCCGAGAACCCCTACAAGGTCCTAAACGGCGGTCCCATGATGGGCGCTGCTCAGTATGACCTGAGCGTTCCCACCATCAAGGCCTGTAACGCCATCACCGTGCTGGGTAAGAAGAACAAGTACTCTGTGGAGGATTCTCAGTGCATCCGCTGCGGTAAGTGCATCGATGTGTGCCCCATGCGCCTGATGCCCGTTCTGATGTACAAGGCTCTGTACACCGGTGATCCCGAGGAAATGAAGGCCACCAACATGATGGACTGCATCGAGTGCGGCTGCTGTGCTTACAACTGCCCCGCCTGCGTGCCTCTGGTTCTGGCATTCCGTTCCGGCAAGCAGAGAATCCGCGATGCCGCCGCTGCCGCGGCCAAGAAATAAGGAGGTGGAGATCTAATGGCACAGATGAAATACTACTACGAGCTGACGATTTCCAGCTCTCCCCACGTACATTCCCCCGTTACCACCAAGACCATCATGCGGGACGTGCTGATCGCACTGGCTCCTGCTCTGATCATGGGCGTTGTGGTCTTCGGCTTCCGGGCCCTGACCGTCACTGCCGTCTCCGTGCTGGCCTGCTACATCTTCGAGAAGCTGTGGTGCAAGCTGATGAAGCAGGATGACAAGACCTACGACCTGTCTGCCTGCGTCACCGGCGTGCTGCTGGCCTTTGTCTGTCCTCCCACCATTGCCTACTGGCAGATCGTGCTGGGTGCAGCCTTCGCCATCCTGCTGGTCAAGATGCTCTTCGGCGGCATCGGCCGGAACATCGTCAACCCCGCCCTGGCCGGCCGTGCATTCATGTTCTCCTGGCCCGTGGCCATGTCCACCTGGGTCAAGGCAGGCTGGGCAAACCAGGCTTCCATCTTCTCCACCGCTGACATCGTCACCGAGGCTACCCCCCTGGCCAATATGCACCAGGGCCTGATGCCCGATGCTTCCCTGGTGGATATGTTCATCGGCAACATCGGCGGCTGCATCGGCGAGACCTCCGCTCTGGCTCTGCTGATCGGCTTTGTGTACCTGCTGTACCGCAAGGTCATCTCCGCCCGGATCCCCCTGGTCTACATCGGCACCGTGGCTGTTCTGACCTTCCTGTTCCCCATGGGCAATGACCGCATCACCTGGATGGCTGCACAGCTGTTCGGCGGCGGCCTGATGCTGGGTGCCATCTTCATGGCTACCGACTATGTCACCTCCCCCATCACCAAGCTGGGCCAGATCGTCTACGCTGTGGGCTGCGGCGCTCTGACCGTGCTGATCCGCTACTTCGGCGGCTACAACGAAGGTGTTTCCTACGCTATCCTGATCATGAATGCCTGTGTCGTTCTGCTGGACCGCATCGGCCGTCCCGTGAAGTACGGCGCACCTAAGAAGGAGGCGGCTAAGTAATGAAGACTGAATCTACCGCTAAGTACATTCTGCGCCTGTCCCTGATCCTGTTCGTTATCGCAGGTGTCGTGGCTCTGGCCCTGGCAGGCGTCAACTCCATCACCGCACCCGCCATTGAGAAGCTCAATGCCGAGAAGACCCAGCTGGCCATCGAGGCTGTTCTGCCCGGCGGCTACGATGAGGAAGTTACCGATTATGCCGACGCCACCGGCCTGGTTTCCAAGGTCTACAAGGGCGCCAACGGCTACGCTCTGGAAGTGAAGCCCGGCGGCTTCGACAACACCATCACCATGATGGTGGGCGTTGACCTCGACGGCAATGTCCTGGGCATCTCCATCGTTTCCCACACCGAGACCGCAGGTCTGGGCGCTGTTGCCGCAGCCAAGACCTCCGCAGGTGAGGCTTTCCGCGGCCAGTTCGAGGGCCAGTCCGGCTCCGTCTCCGTCTCCAAGGACGGCGGCCAGATCGAGGCCATCACCGGCGCCACCATCACTTCCCGCGCCATCTGTGTCGGCGTCAATGCCGCCCTGGATTGCGTTGGCGGCTTAGGTTAAGGAGGTACTTCTAAATGAATTTCAAGAAACAGTTTAATGAAGGCCTGCTGACCAAGAACCCCGTTACCGTCCAGCTGCTGGGTATGTGCTCCACTCTGGCTATCACCACCAGCCTGTTCAACGGTATCGGTATGGGTCTGGCCGTTACCATCATCACCATCTGCTCCAACGTTCTGATCTCTGCCCTGCGTAAGGTCATTCCTTCCCAGGTCCGTATCGCTGCCTACATCACCATCATCGCCGGCTTCGTTACCGTGGTCGACCTGCTGCTGAAGGCATTCATCCCCGCCCTGTCCGAATCTCTGGGCGTGTTCATCCCCCTGATCGTCGTTAACTGTATGGTTCTGGGCCGTGCTGAGGGCTTCGCCTCCAAGAACGGCGTCCTGGCCTCCGCAGTGGACGGCCTGTGCCAGGGCATCGGCTACACCGTGGCTCTGGTCATCACCTGTGTCATCCGTGAGCTGCTGGGCTCCGGCACCTTTGGCGGCGGCCTGCTGAACAGCGGCGAAGGCATCCGCCTCATCCCCGAGGGCATCCCCGCCATGCAGATGGTCATGCCCGTGGGCGGCTTCCTGGTGCTGGGCTTCGTCATCGCAGGCTCCCAGGCTCTGATGACCTCCCTGGAGAAGAAGAATAAGAAGAAGGAGGCTGCTAAGTAATGATTGAGATTATTGGTATTCTGATGGCCGCACTCCTGAGCCAGAACTACATCCTGGTCAAGTTCTACGGCATCTGCCCCTTCATGGGCGTTTCCAAGAAGATCGACACCGCTCTGGGTATGGGCGCTGCCGTTACCTTCGTTATGGCTCTGGCCTCCGGTATCTGCTGGGGCGTCAACTGGATCCTGGTTGAGCTGAACCTGCAGTACATGCAGACCGTGGCTTTCATCCTGGCCATCGCCTCCATCGTGCAGATGGTTGAGATGTTCCTGAAGAAGGCTGTCCCCGCCCTGTACAAGGCTCTGGGCGTGTTCCTGCCCCTGATCACCACCAACTGCGCCGTTCTGGGCGTGGTGTTGGTCAATGTGCAGGAGGGCTACAACTTCCCCATCAGCGTGTTCAACGGCGCTGCCGGCGGTCTGGGCTTCACCATCGCCATCGTCCTGTTCGCTTCCATCCGTGAGCGCGTGGACAAGGCCAATCCCCCCGAGTGCTTCAAGGGATTCCCCATCGCTCTGATCGCCGCCGGTCTGCTGGCCCTGGGCTTCATGGGCTTCTCCGGCCTGAGCATTACCTAAGGAGGGCGAAAGAATGGATATTTTAATTGCGTTTGCACTGCTGGGCGGTCTGGGCCTGATCTTCGGCCTGGTTCTGGCTGCAGCATCCAAGGTCTTCTACGTGGAGACCGACCCCCGTCTGGATCAGCTGAATGAGTGCCTGCCCGGCGCCAACTGCGGCGGCTGCGGCTACCCCGGCTGCGGCGGCTATGCTGAGGCTGTTCTGAACGGCGAAGCTCCCATCGGCAAGTGTGCCTCCGGCGGCAACGAGTGCGCCCAGGCCATGGCTGCCATCATGGGCATCAAGGCTGAGGCCGTCACCCGCAAGGTGGCTCTGGTCCGCTGCTCCGGCGAAAAGACCTACGACAAGGACGGCAACCTGGTCTCCGGTGCCAAGATCAAGGGTAACTACGAAGGCTTCAAGGATTGTCTGGCTGCCTCCAAGGTTGGCGGTCACGGCCCCCTGGCCTGTAAGTACGGCTGTCTGGGCTACGGCTCCTGCACCAAGGCCTGTAAGTACGGTGCCATCTCCGTCAAGAACGGCGTTGCTGTTGTCGACGAGGACCTGTGCGTTGGCTGCATGGCCTGCGCCGCTGCCTGCCCCCGTAACCTGATCGTGCCTGTGGAACCCGGCCGGAACGTGGTCATCGCCTGTAACTCCATGGCCAAGGGCGCTGTCACCACCCGTGGCTGTACCGTGGGCTGCATCGGCTGCGGTCTGTGTAAGAAGATCTGCCCCGAGGGTGCCATCACCGTCACCAACAACCTGGCTGTCATCGATTACTCCAAGTGCACCAACTGCGGCCTGTGCGCCACCGTGTGCCCCAAGAAGCTGATCAAGGACTCCAACGTTGAGAACCTGCCCGATCCCGGCACTGTTCACTCCATGAACAACCCCGACGCCGTGGTCAAGTAATTTACATCAAAAAAGCCCTCCCGTTCGGGAGGGCTTTTGCTTTGCCTGGGGGGCGGTTTTTAGCAGCAGCAGAAAATGGGGCATCTGCCGCCGCAGCAGAAGAGATTGACGAACCAGCAGATCAGGAAATTGGTGCAGGGGTCCTGGCGCATGGTGAAGCCGCCGAAATTCCCCGCCTGCTGCCGGTAGGCAGCGCCGCCGTGCTCGATCCGGTTCAGGGCGTCCAGATATTCGTAGTTATCCGGTTCCATGGACACGGCCCGGCGGATGTGCTCCAGGGCGGTGACCTGATTGCCCAGACCGTTGTGGGCCAGGGCGGAATAGTAGTACCACCGGGCGCTGCGGTCGGTCATATTGTTCAGCATGTTCAGGGCCTCCTGGAACCTGCCGAAGCGGATATACTGGGCGGCACCCTGGAAATACTGGTCCTCCTGATTGGGCTGCTGATAGCCGCCGAAGGGACCGTAGCCGCTGTAGCCGCCGTAGTTGCCGTAGTTGCCGTAGCCGCCGTAACCGGACTGCTGTTGGGTCTGGGGATTCTTGATCTGCTCGTAGGCGGCGTTGATCTCCTGCATCTTCCGGGCAGCCACCTCGTCTCCCGGATTCCGGTCCGGGTGGTATTTTTTCGCCAGAGCCCGGTAAGCCCGCTTGATTTCTTCGTCGGAGGCGTCGGGGCTGACGCCTAAGACCTTATAGGGATCTTCGATCATTTGCGGACCTCCTCCTCTTTCTTCTTTCCTTTGCAATGGATCCACACGCCGCTGTAGAGGGCGTTGTCCAGAATATCCTTGTCCTGCACCAGGGGCAGCCGCTCATAGCAGGCGGTGCACCGGGCCATGGTCAGCACCAGATAGTCCTCCCACCGGGCCCAGTCCGGGGCCTCCATGCCCATGGCGATGTAGGGATTGTATTTGCCGTGTTTTTTGTCCTTTGTAAAGTCCACCGCCGCGTCCAGCAGGTAAATGAACCGGCCCAGGTGGAAACCCATTTCCCGCAGGGTCGGGGCCCAGAAGTCCTCCTGACAGACCAGAAGCTCCGCCATCAGCTCACCGAAGCAGTTGGCGGTCTCGTCGGGGTTGGGGCAGTTCTCCTGTTCCAGCTGAGACAGCTTTTCGATGCACCGGGCAATGGCGGCGCACTGCCGGGGGTAGTCTTTTTCAATCCGTGACATATTTTTGCCGAAGACTCCGGCCATGGCCTTGGCGGAGCGCCTGCGGTCATCCTTCCAGTCGTCCAGACAGTTGTAGTAGGCCAGGGCCACATTCATGTCCGCGCCGTAACGGACAAATTCATTGTCCACCCAGGGCCGTTTGGAGATGGGATGCAGGGCACAGGCGTTGGGGCCGGATTCTTCCTCCGGCTCATACAGACTCATCAGGAGGGTGGACAGGAAGGCAATGTCGTAGCGCAGTCCCAGACGGCTCAGCTGGCCGGACTGCTCCCGGATCCGGCGGCACACGCCGCAGTAGACGCTTCCAAACCGATTCTTCCGGTCCTCAGGCAGTTCTTTCCAGTTTACATTCACATAGCCGAACATGGGGCACCCTCCTTTCAGTAGTTTTCCATTCTATCATAAAAAGCAACTGTGAACCATTGGTAAACAATCGCAGAATTTACAAATTTTCTACATTTTGTGATCTTCCAGGTACTGATTGAAGGCTGCGCTGTAGAAGATCATGCTCAGGCAGCAGTACAGCCACAGCATGGCCAGGGCCAGGGTGTACACAGAACCGTAGATGTTGCTCAAGGACGCGAAATTTTCCACATACATGGAAAATAGGTCCGATAAGATCAGCCAACCCAGGCTGGAGATCACCGCTCCGGGCAAAGTGTCCCGGATCCTGTTCCGCCCGTTGGGGAGAAAGGCGAAGATCAGCACAAATACCGCCGTCTGAACTGCCAGCAGCAGGATAAAGCGGAAATCGATGATGCTGGTGAGAATCCGAATCAGCCGCATCCGGCTGATGGGCAGCAGCTCCAGGATGGTTCCGCCAAAGACGTGGACGATCAGCGTTAGGATCACCAGGCCGAAGAACAGGAAGGTGTACAGGACGCTAATAAACCGGGTGTAGAACCAGCCCCGGTCCTCGGCCACGCCGTAGACCGTGTTCAGGCCGGTCAGCAGGCCGTAGATGCCCTTGCTGGCGGACCAGATGGCCGTCAGGGCGGATACGCCCACCAGGCCGGCGGAGGAGTTTTCGTAGGTGCTGAGGACCAGCTCCGCCACCGTGGGCATCAGGGCCTCCGGAATCAGGTTGGACAGCACCTCCACCAAGCTTGCCACCTGCAAGCCGGTGAAGCGCAGCAGGCTCAGAATCAGCACCAGGGCAGGGAAGAGGGACAGGATCATGAAAAACCCCGCGTTGGCGGCGTAAAGCGGCACATCCAGGGACTGAATGTGGCGGATTAGATGCAGGATTCGCCCAATTAACCCAGCCTTGGGATAATTCTTCATAATACCAGCTCCTTTCCCGGTGATAGGAAAAATTATCGTTTGGCGCAAGATGGTTGCTGTGGCGCGGCAGCGCCCAAAAAGGCTTCTCCTTGAGGAGAAGCTGGCACCGCGTAAGCGGTGACTGATGTGGTGTGCAGCAGAATGCTGCGTTATATGCACCATTTCGGCGAAATCGTACTGCAGTAACGCCGCCGAAGGCGGCTACACCACATCCGCCCCCTCCGGGGGCACCTTCTCCTCAAGGAGAAGGCTTTGGTACGCTAAACGATAATTTACCTCACCGAAAAGCATACCGCCCACTGCCCTTATTGGCAGTGGGCGGTAAACCACTTTTGTGAAATACTTCAGCTTATTCGGCGGAGATCATGTAATAGTACACGGGCTGGCCGCCGGAGAGCAGATTCACGTCTGCGTCGGGGCAGATGTCAGCGAAGATGTCGGCAGCCTTCTGGGCCTCCTTCTCCTTCACGTCGGCGCCGTAGTAGATGGTGATATACTCCTTGCCATCGTCACGGACCTTCTGAGCCAGGGACTGCAGCAGAACCTTGATGTCCTTGCTGGTGCCGAACAGGGCGCTGCCGTACAGGGCCAGGTAGTCGCCTTCCTTGATGTCGTAGCCGTCGAAATCGGAGTTCCGGGCGGCGTAGGTGATCTGCATGGTGTCAACGGTAGCCAGAGCCTCGGTCAGAGCCTCGGTGTTCTCCTCCTCGGAGCCCTCGGGGTTGAAGTTCAGCATGGCGGTGACGCCCTGGGGAACGGTCTTGGAGGGGATGACCACCACGTGCTTGGGAGTCAGGGCATCCACCTGCTCAGCGGCCATGATGATGTTCTTGTTGTTGGGCAGCACGAACACGGTCTCAGCGGGGACCTTGTTCACAGCCTCCAGGATGTCCTGGGTGCTGGGGTTCATGGTCTGGCCGCCGGAGATGATGCCGTCCACACCCAGATTCATGAACACGTCTGCCAGACCGGAACCTGCACAGACGGAGACCACGCCGAAGGGCTTCTCGGGCTCGGCGATCTTGGGAGCCTTCTCAGCCTCGGTCATGACCTTCTCGGTGTGCTGCAGGCGCATGTTCTCGATCTTCACGGTGACGAAGGAGCCGTACTCAATGGCCTCATGCAGGGCCTTGCCGGGGTCGTTGGTATGGACGTGGACCTTGATGATCTCCTCGTCGTCCACCAGAACCAGGCTGTCGCCCAGGGAGGACAGGAAGTCCCGCAGCTTCTCGGGATCCAGGTCGTTTTCACGCTGGATGATGAACTCGGTGCAGTAGGTGAAGGTAATCTCGTCGGTGTCGAAATCGTCAAAGTTGGCGGACTCGTTAGTGCCGCCGGAGACCATGCCCTCGGGCACGATCACGTCCTCGCCCTGCAGGGAGGAGAGCATGGCTTCCAGAGCGAAAACCCAACCCTTGCCGCCGGCGTCAACCACGTTGGCCTTCTTCAGCACGGGGTTCATGTCGGTGGTGGAAGCCAGAGCAACCTTGGCCTCAGCCAGAGCGGCCTCATGGACGAACTCGATGAAGTTGTTCTCCCGGGCGGCCTCGGCTGCCTTGGCAGCGGCCAGACGGGCCACGGTCAGGATGGTGCCCTCAGCGGGCTTCATGACGGCCTTGTAGGCGGCGTCCACGCCCTCCTGCAGAGCCTCGGCCCAGGTGGTGCCGTCCACCTCGGAAACGCCCTTCAGGCGCTTGGAGATGCCACGGAACAGAAGGCTGAGGATGACGCCGGAGTTACCGCGGGCGCCCCGCAGCATGGCGGAAGCGGCGGTCTTGGCGGCCTTGTCGGCGTTGGGATCCTCCACCTTGCGCAGGTCGGAAGCGGCGGCGTTGATGGTCATGGACATGTTGGTGCCGGTGTCGCCATCGGGCACGGGGAACACGTTCAGGTCGTTGAGCTGCTGCTTGTGGATTTCGATAGAAGCGGCTGCGCTGATGATCATTCTGCGAAGATCAGCGCCGTTGATAATCTGTTTCAATGTTACTAACCTCCGAAAATTAACCGATGGCCATGGAATCGATGTAGACGTTGACGGCACGGACCTCGGTGCCGGTGCACTGGGTGACCACGTAGCGGACCTCGGAAATGATGGAAGCGCCCACAGCGTTCAGGTTCACGCCGTTGTCCACAATGATGTGCAGGTCGATGGAAATGGTGTTGTCCTCGTGGAACTCCACGTGGACGCCCTTGGCGACGGACTCCTTGCGCAGCAGGTGGTACACGCCGTCCTTCACGGACCGGGCGGCCATGCCCTTGACGCCGAAGCAGTTGGTGGCGGCGGTGCCCACAATCTCGGTGTAGACACCGGTGCTGACATTGACGCTGCCGTTTTCAGTTTCGTGACGAATCATATTATTACCTCCTAATTATGTTTAAGGGGGATCAGATCATGCTTGCTTCCCAGCACTCGGGAGCGGTGAGGCCCATCATCTTCACCACGGTGGGAGACACGTTTGCCAGGCCGTAATTGCCCTCGATGATTTTCCAGTCGTGATCCTTGTCATAGATGATGAAGGGAACGGGGTTCAGAGAGTGGGCGGTGCGGATAGAGGTCTTGCCCTTCTTGGTCTCGGTCATCTGGTCGGCGTTGCCGTGGTCGGCGGTGATCAGCACGGTGTAGCCGTACTTGTCAGCGGCCTCGATAATGGCCTTCAGGCCGTTGTCCACGCACTCCATAGCATAGACAACAGCGTCCATAACGCCGGTGTGGCCCACCATGTCACCGTTGGGGAAGTTACAGCGCAGGAAGTCGAACTTCTTGGAAGCCATGTTTTCCACCATCTTCTCGGTGATTTCCTTGGACTTCATGGCGGGAGCCTGCTCGAAGGGGATCACGTCGGAGGGGATCTCCTCATAGACTTCCAGCTCCTCGCAGACCTTGCCGGAGCGGTTGCCGTTCCAGAAATAGGTGACGTGGCCGTACTTCTGGGTCTCGGACAGGGCGTACTCGGTGATTCCGGCCTTGCACAGCACCTCGGTCAGGGTGTTGGTGATGACGGGGGGCTGCACCAGATAGTGCTCGGGGATATTCAGGTCGCCGTCGTACTGCAGCATGCCGGCGAACTTGACGCCCTCGTAGCCGGGACGGTCGAACTTGTCAAAATCCTTCCGGTCGAAGGCCAGGGAGATCTCCTGGGCCCGGTCGCCGCGGAAGTTGAACAGGATCACGGAGTCGCCGTTTGCGATCTTGGCCACAGGCTCGCCGTTCCGGCCAACCACAAAGGCGGGCAGGTCCTGGTCGATGCAGCCGGTCTCGGCACGGTAGGTCTCGATGGCCTCAGCGGCGGAAGCGAACATCCGGCCCAGACCCTGCACATGGGTCCGCCAGCCCTTTTCCACCATGCCCCAGTTGGCCTCGTAACGGTCCATGGTCACCTGCATACGGCCGCCGCCGGAGGCGATGGCGTAGTCGCAGTCCTCGGTATTCAGCTCCTTCAGTACGTCCTCCAGCATGCCAACGTACTCCAGAGCGGAGGTGGCGGGGACGTCACGGCCGTCCAGCAGGATGTGGCAGTAAGCCTTCTTGACACCTTCGGCGTGAGCCTGACGCAGCAGGGCGATCAGGTGGGCGATATTGGAGTGGACGTTGCCGTCGGACAGCAGGCCGATGAAGTGCAGGGCGTGGCCGTCCTTGGCGTTGGCAGTCAGATCCTTCCAGGTCTCGGATGCGTACAGAGCGCCGTTCTCGATGCTCTCGCCGACCAGCTTGGCACCCTGGGAGTAGACCTGGCCGCAGCCCAGAGCATTGTGGCCCACCTCGGAGTTGCCCATGTCGTCATCGCTGGGCAGACCGACGGCAGTGCCGTGAGCTTTCAGGTAAGTATGGGGACAGGTGGCCAGCAGGTGGTCCAGAGTGGGGGTCTTGGCTACCTTCACAGCGTCGCCGCTGCCGCCGTCACCCTTGCCGACGCCGTCCATAATTACCAGTACAATGGGTTTTTCCATGATAGTTTACCTCCAAAAAGCGAGTAATTCGCGTATCTATGCATTTTATTGGTCATATTATTTTACATCATTTTGGCCGGAGTTACAACTGTTTTTTTAAATTTTCCCTAAGTAACAAAAAAACTCCCGGGAAATTACAAAAATAAGTAATTTTCCCGGAAGTTATTAAGCAAATGTGAAATCTGGTTGTGAAAGTCAACTTTTTCTGCCTGTTAACGGCTGTATTTTCCCTTTTTCCGGCCGCCGCCGAAAACGATGGTGCCGCCGATCAGAAAGAGAGCCACAACGCCCAGAATGATAAACGGGGCCTTGCTGCCGCCGCCCTTTTCCTCCGCCTCCGGCTCCGTGGGAGCCTGGGTTTCCTCAATCACCTCCGTGGGTGCCTCCACAGGTGCCTCCTCCGTGGGGGCGGTGGTGATCACAATGGGGTCCGTAGGGGCTTCCGTGACAGGGGGCTCGGTGGTGGGAGCTTCCGTGACCTCCTGGGTGGGTGCTTCGGTGGGTTCCTCGGTTTCCTCCGGAGCTTCCGTGGGAACGTAGGGGTCCGTACCGTCGGAGGCCAGGAACTCGATCCGGCCATGGAAATTTTCCTCCAGCTCCTGAATCAGTTCCACACTCCAGGGCTTATTCGCCGGAAAGTAGATTTTGGCGTAGGTGTCCCACAGGCAGTTTAAGCGGAAGGAGGGGAAGCGGCCCTCGCAGTGGAATTCGGTGAGCTTTGTGCAGCCCATAAAGCAGGAGGGGCCGAAGACCTTGAAGCTCTCCGGCAGATGGATGACCGTAAGTCCATCGCAGGAGAAGAAGGCCTTCTCGCCGATCTCGTACACATCGTCGCCGAACTGCACGTCCTTCAGCTTGTCATAATCCCGGAAGCTGTAGGCGCCCACATAGGTGATGCCGCCGGAGATGATGACAGTCTCGATCTCATCCTTGTGTACTTCCCAGGGGGCGCCCTCAGGAAAATCGTCCATGGCGCCGGCGCCGGTGAGGGTCAGGGTGCCGCTGTCAAAGCTCCACATGATGGCCTCGCCGCAGTAGCCCGGCTCCCGGGGTACATTGGTGGGCTCGGTGACCTCCGTGGCGGCAGCGGGAATGGTGCCAAGCAGCATCAAAACTGCCAGAAAAACGGTGAAAATTCTGTGTTTCATAGGGGATTCCTCCTTTTGGGATGGTGCGGTAAACTATCGTTTAGCGGCGCAGCCGCCTTGCCTCTCCCTTTGGGAGAGGTGGCAGTCCGAAGGACTGACGGAGAGGGTGTCGTAACGTCTTTTGCCCTCTCAGTCGCCGCCAAAGCGGCGCCAGCTCCCCCACAGGGGGAGCCAAGTGTTTACGGCGTTCCGCCGATAAATGATACTTTATCTTCCTAATTCATAGTGCCCTCGGCTCTTTGGAACAGGTCGCCGATCCGGTCTCTCAGAGCGATGGCTTCCGGCGTATCGGAGGTACCGCAGCGGTCGATCCAGTCAGCGGAGGCCTGCTGGGCCTGCTTCAGGGTGGTCAGGTCGTAGCTCAGGTTCGCCACTTTAAAGGTGGGCAGGCCCGACTGGCGGCTGCCGAAGAAGTCGCCGGGGCCCCGGAGCTTCAGATCCTCCTCGGCGATCTTAAAGCCGTCGGTGGTCTTGCAGAAGGCTTTCAGGCGCTGGAGCGTTTCGGGATTGCGGTTGTGGGAGGTGAGGATGCAGTAGCTCTTGGCGCTGCCCCGGCCCACCCGGCCCCGGAGCTGGTGCAGTTGGCTCAGGCCGAACCGGTCCGCGTCCTCAATGACCATGAGCGTTGCGTTGGGCACATCCACACCCACCTCGATGACGGTGGTGGCCACCATCACATCCGCCTCGCCCCGGGCAAAGGAAGCCATGGCCATTTCCTTTTCAATGCCCTTCATCTGGCCGTGGAGCAGGGCGATGCGCAGGTCCGGAAATACCGTCTGCTGCAGGGTGTCCGCCCAGACCGTGGCGGCTTTGATGCCAAGATCCTCGTTTTCCTCCACGGCGGGGCATACCACAAAGCACTGGTGCCCTTCTGCCACATGCTTGCGGATAAAGGCGTTGATCCGGGGACGGTAGCTTTCATTAACCAGAAAGGTATCCACACTTTCCCGGCCCGGGGGCAGCTCGTCCAGGATGGAGACCTCCAGATCGCCGTACATTAAAAGAGCCAGGGTTCTGGGGATGGGGGTGGCGGACATGACAAGCAAATGCACATCCTCGCCCTTGGCGGACAGGCGGCTCCGCTGGGCCACGCCGAACCGGTGCTGCTCATCGGCGATGACCAGACCCAGATTGTTGAACGTGGTGGAATCGGTGATCAGGGCGTGGGTGCCAACCACCACCTGGATCTCCCCGGCGGCCAGGGCCTCCCGGGTCAGCCGTTTCTCCTTCGGCGTCATGGAGCCGGTGAGCAGGGCAACGGAGATGCCCAGAGGGGCAAAAAGCCTTTGCAGGGACTGATAGTGCTGCTCCGCCAGGATTTCCGTGGGTGCCATCAGGGCGCTCTGGCGGCCGTTATTTGCCGCGCAGTAGGCCGCAGCGGCGGCCACCATGGTCTTGCCGGAGCCCACATCGCCCTGAACCAGACGGTTCATGGGGGTGCCTTTTTGGAAATCCTGTAAAATGTCAGCGATGGCCCGGGACTGGGCCCCGGTGAGGGTAAAGGGCAGGGATGCAAGGAAGGGCCGCAGCTCCGTGTTTTCATAAGGCGCGCATTTTTTCTCCGCCCGGGCGGCCCGCATCAGGGACAGGCCCGCGGAGAACACGAAGAATTCCTCGAAGATCAGCCGCTTTTTGGCCTCCTCCGCCTCGGCCATGGACTGGGGCTCGTGGATGGCCTGATAGGCCCGGTCTGCCCCCAAAATGCCGTATTCCCGCCGGACGGATTCGGGCAGGATCTCCGGCGGCGGATCGCAGATGGCCAGGGCCTGCCGCACCAGCTTGAGGAGGGCGGCGTTGGTGAGCCCTGCTGTCAGGGGGTAAATGGGCATTACCCGCCGGGTCACCACCGGAGGAGAATCCAGAGTCTCAAAAATGGGATTGGTCATATTGTAGCCGATGAAATCCCCGGAAACGGCCCCGTAGAAGATGTACTCCCGGCCGTACTGGAGGTTTTCCGACACATATTTATTATTGAAGAAGGTCAGGTTCAGCCGTCCGGTGTGGTCAGCCACCTGAACCTTGGTCAGGTCCAGACCCTTGCGGATGTGGGAAGTCCTGGGGGTGTTCATGACACAGGCACGAAAACAGGCCGGCACGTCCACCTCCAATTTTTCGATGGTTTTCAGCTGGGTCCGGTCCTCATAGCCCCGGGGGAAATGGCAGATCAGATCCCGGAGGGTGAAGATATTTAAGTTTTCCAGCTGCTTGGCCTTGGCTGGGCCCACGCCCTTGAGCATGGTCACGGGATCGGATAGCTTCGCCATGGTTTCACCTCGGTTTTTTGCTTTAAATTATCGATTAACGTTGGAACAACGCCTTGCCTCCCTCTCTGAGGGAGGTGCCCCGCAGGGGCGGAGGGAGTGTCGTTTCAGCGATAGGACACTCCCCCAGTCACCGCTTACGCGGTGCCAGCCCCCTCAGAGAGGGGGCCAAGGCTCCCACGCAACAACTCAGCTAAACGATAATTTATCTTAGCACATAATTTATTAAAAATGAACCATAAAATGAAAAAACTCCCTGCCGAGTGACTCGGAAGGGAGATATTTTCAGAGAAATCAGGCCAGCTTGTTCAGCTTCAGGGTCATGCTGCTCTTCTTGCGGGCAGCATTGTTCTTGTGCAGAAGACCCTTCAGGGCAGCCTGGTCAACAGACTTGACAGCAACCTTGTAAGCGGCCTCAGCGGCAGCCTTGTCGCCGGCGACCAGAGCGGCGTCGAACTTCTTCAGGTTGGTCTTCAGCTCAGACTTGTCAGCCTTGTTCTTCTCGTAAGCGATCTTGGAAGAGATAACGTCCTTCTTGGAAGACTTAATGTTGGGCATTGGTGGCACTCCTTTCCCTTTATTTTCATACAGGTACACATTATAGCGCCTTTTGCAAGCAAAATCAACCCCTATTTTTATTTTTTTGTAATCATTTTATTCGGGGCCGAAAGCGTGGCAAATTATCGTTTACAAGAGCTTCCCCCTGGGGGGAAGCTGGCACCGCGCAAGCGGTGACTGATGAGGGGACTACCCTACGATGACTGGAAATGCTACGGTTTTTCTGTTGCTGACCCCTCATCCGGCCCTTCGGGCCACCTTCCCCCCAGGGGGAAGGTATTACGTTAAACGATAATTTACCGCATTGTCATCTGTGAACAAACTGTGTCAAGCCCTGAATTTTTGCACAAAGAAACCGCTGTGGTGAAAAACACGGAGGGCGAAAAAGTGGGAAAAACGAAAAAGAAAGTCGAATCGGATTATGTAAAGCGAGAGTGCATATTCACAGCGGCTGTGGACTGTGGAAAACCCCTGTGGAAAACGCTGTGGACAATGTGGAAAACTCGCAGTTTTCAACAGGTATTTGGCCTTTGTCCGGTGATGGCGGCAGCTGTGGAAAAGTGTGCATACCGGTTTGCATAAAACTGGTTACGAAACGGTTACAAACGTGTTACGTCACCGCTCTGTTACGGAACTGTATCCCCGAAATAGACCGAAAAAGTTGGACTCTTATGGAAAAATGCTGTCAAATCCTGTCCTGGGCAAAACCGCGCCGAAAAATATTTGTGAAAAACCGCCAAAAATCATGAGTGTATCATTTTTGCCCTGCTGGAAATACTTTTCCTATCCCATTGACAACGGAGGAAGTTTCATGCAGGGAAAAGTAGATATCTGCGGCGTGAACACGGCAAAGCTGAAAACTCTGACCCAGGTGGAGATGGATGCGCTTCTGCGCCGGGCCAAGGAGGGGGACAAGCGGGCCCGGGAAGAACTGATCGAGGGGAATCTGCGACTGGTGCTTTCCGTCATCCAGCGTTTCGACAAGCGGGGAGAGAGTCCCGACGACCTGTTTCAGGTGGGCTGCATCGGCCTGATCAAGGCCATTGCCAATTTTGACCCCACGAAGAATGTGCGCTTTTCCACCTACGGTGTGCCCATGATCGCGGGAGAGGTCCGGCGTTACCTGCGGGACAACTCTGCCATCCGGGTCTCCCGGTCCATCCGGGATGTGGCCTATAAGGTTTTGCAGTGTAAGGAATCCATGACCGCCAAAATGGACCGGGAGCCAACCCTGGAGGAAATCGCAAAGGAACTGGATATTCCCCGGGAGGAGGTGAGTCAGGCGCTGGACGCGGTCTGCGCCCCGGTGAGCCTGTATGACCCGGTGTATGACCAGGGCGGCGACCCGCTCACCGTCATGGACCAGGTCCGGGATACGAAAAACACGGAAAATGCCTGGATGGAGCATATCACTCTGGGAAACGCCTTTCGGCAGCTGGGGGAACGGGAGAAGCAGATCCTGTCCCTGCGGTTCTATGACGGTAAGACCCAGATGGAGGTGGCGGGGTATCTGGGCATCTCCCAGGCCCAGGTCTCCCGGCTGGAAAAGGGCGCAATTGCGGCAATGCGGAAATCGGTGAGTGTTTCTTAGGTAAATTATCGTTTAGCGTAATACCTTCCCCCTGGGGGGAAGGTGGCCCGAAGGGCCGGATGAGGGGACAGCAGCAAGGAAACCGTTGCATTTTCATTCATCGCAGGGTAGTCCCCTCATCAGTCACCGCTTACGCGGTGCCAGCTTCCCCCCCGGGGGGAAGCTCTTGTAGACAATAATTTAACGTTCTAACCCCCGCTGAACCGGCATATCCTTGACCAAAACCGTGTGGGAGGAGCTGGGGGATATGTCTATGAAATTTACCCAACTGCAGTGCAAGGAAGTGATCTGCATCGGAGACGGACAGCGGTTGGGCTACATCTCCGATGTGCTGGTGGAGGTGCCCGAGGGGCAGATCTGCGCCATCGTGGTGCCGGGACCCTGCAAATTTTTTGGCCTCTTTGGCCGCCAGTGCGATTACCATATCCCCTGGAACTGCATCCGCAAGGTGGGGCCGGATATCGTGCTGGTGGACACACGGCCCGAGGACTGCCGGGTCCCAAGACCCAAACAGGGACTGCTTTGAAGATAAATTATCGGTTAGCGTACCAACGCGCCGAAGGCGCCTTGCCTCCACCTTTGGGGGAGGTGGCCCGGCGAAGCCGGGACGGAGGGGGTGTCGTAACGTCTTTTTCCCTCTCAGTCGCCGCCAAAGCGGCGCCAGCTCCCCCAGAGGGGGAGCCAAGTGTTTACGGCGTTCCAGCACTAAACGATAATTTACCATCCAACGCATTCCGGAATTTTTCTGAATTATCTCAGAAAAATTTGGAAATAATACTTGCAATCTGTCTTGCAATCATGTATAATGTTTCGGCATGGGCAAAAAGGCCCATGACATTACAAACCACACACCCGGTGATCGGCCGCCCGTGTGCATCGAATTGATGCGGGCCCACCGAGATGATCGGGGTGGAGGACAAAACAAAAGGAGATTTTAAAAATGGCTGTCGTATCTATGAAGCAGCTGCTGGAAGCTGGCGTCCACTTCGGTCACCAGACCCGCCGCTGGAACCCCAAAATGGCCCCCTACATCTACACCGAGCGTAACGGTATCTACATCATTGACCTGCAGAAGACCGTTAAGAAGCTGGAGGAGGCTTACAACTTCGTCCGTGAGACCTCTGCCAACGGCGGCAACATCCTGTTCGTCGGCACCAAGAAGCAGGCTCAGGATGCCATCAAGGAAGAGGCTGCCCGTTGCGGCGGTTACTATGTCAACGCCCGCTGGCTGGGCGGCATGCTGACCAACTTCCGCACCATGCGTACCCGTATCGACCGTCTGGCTCAGCTGCGCAAGATGGAAGAGGACGGCACCTTCGCTATGCTGCCCAAGAAGGAAGTCATCAAGCACCAGGGCGAGATCGAGAAGCTGGAGAAGTACCTGGGCGGCGTTAAGGAAATGAAGAAGATCCCCGCTGCTCTGTTCATCGTTGACCCCCGCAAGGAGCGCAACGCCATCGCTGAGGCCCGCAAGCTGAACATCCCCATCGTGGCTATCGTCGACACCAACTGCGATCCCGATGAGATCGATTACGTCATCCCCGGCAACGACGACGCTATCCGCGCCATCCGTCTGATCGCCGCCGCCATGGCCAACGCTGCCATCGAGGGCCGTCAGGGTGAGGACGCCGGTGTTGAGACCGAGGCCGCTGCTGAGTAATTTCAGTTAACCAACAGATAACTACTTTAGGAGGATTACGAACATGGCATTTACCGCACAGGACGTTAAGAAGCTCCGCGAAATGACCAACGTCGGCATGATGGACTGCAAGAAGGCTCTCCAGGCTACCGACGGTGATATGGACGCCGCCATCGACTGGCTGCGTGAGAAGGGCCTGGCAAAGGCCGCCAAGAAGGCTGACCGCATCGCCGCTGAGGGCGTTGCCTACGCTACCGTTATTGACGGTGTTGGCGTTGTCATCGAGGTTAACGCCGAGACCGACTTCGCTTCCAAGACCGATGCTTTCATGGGCCTGGTCAAGAGCCTGTGTGAGATCATCGCTAAGGACGCTCCCGCTGATGTGGACGCTCTGAAGGCTTGCACCTATCCCGGCACCAGCCTGACCGTCACCGAGAAGATGCAGGAGCTGGTCATGTCCATCGGCGAGAACATGCAGATCCGCCGTTTCTCCCGCTTCGCTGACAACACCTCCGTCGCCTACGTTCACGCCGGCGGCTCCCACGGTGTTCTGGTCAACCTGGCTGTCGAGGGCGGCATTGATGCCACCGAGGTGGGCAAGAACGTGGCTATGCAGATCGCTGCTATGAAGGCTCAGTACTGGGACAAGGCTCAGGTTCCCGCTGATGTGGTTGCCAAGGAGCTGGCTGTTCAGGTCGCTCTGATGGACAACGATCCCAAGATGGCCTCCAAGCCCGCTCAGGTCAAGGAGAAGATCGCTCAGGGTAAGATGGCTGCCTTCTACAAGGAAATCTGCCTGCTGCAGCAGGAGTTCGTCCGCGGCGACCTGTTCAAGGGCGACGTGGCCGGCTACATTGCCGACGCCGGCAAGAAGCTGGGCGGCAAGATCACCTTCGTGGACGCTATCCACTACACCAAGGGTGAGGGCATCGAGAAGAAGGTCGACGACTTCGCTGCTGAAGTCGCTGCCCAGATCGCCGGTGCTGCCAAGTAATTACCACTTTCCGGTAAATCATATCCCCGGTCGAAAGACCGGGGATATTTTTTCTGTATGCAGGTAAATCATGGTTTATCTTTGTAGGGCGGGGTCATGACCCCGCCGGGGCACCGATTCAATTGCGTAGCTGGCTGTATGCTAAAATCCTGGATTTTGCACCGGGTTTGGCACAGCAGTATCGTCGCCTGATCGGCGGGGTCATGACCCCGCCCTACGAAATGGTGCTATGCTAAACGATAATTTATATGAAGAAAGCCGTCCCCGGGTGGGGACGGCTTTTGGTATCAGACAGCGGCTTTCTTTTTGCCGATAACCTGCATGGCCACCACCACGGCCACCAGAGCCAGACCTATGGAATCGGTGACCAGGCCGGGGTAGATCAGCAGCAGGCCGCCTGCGGCGCTCATGATCCGCTCAGGCCAGCTCATGTGCTTCAGCAGGTAGCCCTCCAGGGCGGCGGAGATGGCACAGATGCCGATGAAGGAGGTGATGCAGATGGTGATGACTTCAAAGGCATTGGTGTCCACAAAGAGCATAGCGGGGTTCAGGGCAAAGACGTAGGGGACTATGAAGGCGCCGATGGCCAGCTTGGTGGCAGTCAGGGCGGTCTTCATGGGGTTGGACTGGGCGATGGCAGCGCCTGCGTAGGCGGCCAGAGCCACGGGAGGTGTCAGGTCGGCCACGATGCCGAAGTAGAACACGAAGAAGTGGGCAGCCACGGCAGGGACGCCCATCCGGATCAGAATGGGGGCGCAGGTTGCGGCCATGATGCAGTAGTTGGCGGTGGTGGGCACGCCCATGCCCAGCACGATGCAGCACAGCATGGTCAGGAACAGGGCGATGATCACATGGTTGCCTGCCAGTGCCACAATACCGTTGATCAGCATGTTGGCAAGACCGGTCATGGTGATGGTGCCGGCGATGATGCCGGCCACGCCGCAGGCGGCGGCCACGGTGATAGTGCCCTGACCACCGGCAGCCAGAGCCTCCAGCAGACGCTTGGGGGTCACCCGGGTCTCCTTGGAGAACATGGACACGAAGATGGCAGCCAGGATGGCCAGAGCGGCGGCATACTGGATGCTCTTGGTGCTGGTGCCCACCAGGTAGATCAGCAGAACCAGAGGGAAGAGCAGGTAGACCTTCTTCAGAAGGGGCTTGATCTGAGGCAGCTCCTCTTTGGTCAGGCCCCGCAGGCCCATCTTCTTAGCCTCTAAGTGGACAGCCACGAAGATACCGGCGAAGTAGAGAACGGCGGGCAGAATGGCCTTCAGAGCGATCTGACCGTAGGGCAGCTGGACGTAGTCTGCCATCAGGAAAGCGGCGGCGCCCATGATGGGGGGCATGATCTGTCCACCGGTGGAGGCGGCAGCTTCCGCCGCGGCGGCAAATTCGGGCTTGTAGCCGGTCTTCTTCATCAGGGGGATGGTCACGGAGCCGGAGCCCACGGTGTTGGCCACGGAGGAGCCGGAGACCATGCCTTCCATGGCGCTGGCCACCACGGCCACCTTGGCGGGACCGCCGGAGAAGCCACCCACAAAGGCGTTGGAGATGTTGATGAAGAAATCAGCGATGCCGGTGCGCTCCAGGAAAGCACCGAAGATGATGAACACCACGATGAACTTGGAGCAGACATTGACGGGGGTGGAGAAGATACCCTCTTTGGAATAGAAGAGGTAGCGGACGGTGTAGTTCAGCTTGCCCCAGAGACTGGGATTGGCAAGGCCCCACAGCAGGGCATAGACGATGAAGAACGCGGCCACGATCAGAATGGGAACACCCACGCTGCGGCGGCAGACCTCTGCCAGGGCCAGAATGCCCACAATGCCGATGATGATCTGGTACCAGTCAAACCGGGTGCCCTGCTGGATGATGTCCATGGCAAAGATGTTGAAATACAGGAACGCCGAGGTGCCGATGACCATGGCTAAAATATCGTACCAGGGCATGTGGTTGACCTTGTGGCCAACCTTTCTGGCGGGGAATACCAGGAAGCCGATGAATACGATCCAGGCCATAAAGGAGGTGAGCCGGTGCTCTTCCAGCCAGCTGGTGAACAGTGTCACATAGATGCAGAACAGGGAAAAGGATGCCAGAACCAGATTCACGGCGATCCGGGCCTTGCCCTCCCAGATGCGCACGTTGGACTCCTGGTCGAATTTCTTCATGACGGACTCCAAGTCCATGGGCTCGTCAATGTGGGCCTTCTTCTTGAAAAATGCCATAGGGATTTCCTCCTTGGGATAATATTCGGTTGGGAAGATAAATTATCGTTTAGCTTAATACCTTCCCCCTGGGGGGAAGGTGGCCCAAAGGGCCGGATGAGGGGACCGCAGTACGGTTTTTCGGAAGATTACCGTTCAATCAGGTGAGTCCCCTCATCAGTCACCGCTTACGCGGTGCCAGCTTCCCCCCGGGGGGAAGCTCTTGTAAACAATAATTTATCCTCCCAAGCAATGGGGAAAACAGGCTGCGGCTTGTGCCGCAGCCTGTTGCGTTGGCTGTGATTTACTCGGTGGCGACGGTGACACCCTTTTCAGCGAAGTACTTGGCAGCACCTGCGTGGAAGGGAGCGGTCATGCCGGAGGTGGCATTCTCAACGGACAGCTCAGCGCCCTTGCCGTTCTCGGCGGCGATGGCATCGATGTTCTCGAAGATGGCCTTGGTCAGATTGTAGACATCATCCTCGGAAGCGTCGGCGGAGACAATCAGGGTAGCCTTGACGGTGACGGTGGTCACATCAGCATCCTGACCGGCGTAGGTACCGGCGGGGATGGTGTAGGCGGTGTAGAAGGGGGAAGCGGCGAAGAGAGCCTCAGCAACGTCGCCGTCAATGGGAACCAGGAAAGCGTCGTTGGTGGTGCACAGCTCGGTGATGGCGGCGGTGGGGGCACCGGCCACGATGAAGGCTGCGTCGATCTTGCCGTCCTTCAGACCGTCGGTGGAGTCGGCGAAGCTCATGTACTGGGGATTGATGTCAGCCTCGGTCAGACCGGCAGCGGCCAGAATGTCGATGGCGTTGAAGTAGACGCCGGAGTTGGGGGCGCCGATGGACACGTTCTTACCGGCCAGGTCGGCAACGGACTGGATCTCGGGATCCATGGTGATCAGCTGCACAGCCTCAGCGTACAGACCGGCCACAACACGGAAGGAGTCAATCTTGCCGTTTGCTTCGAAGGAGCGGGTGCCGGCCCAGGCATAAGCCATAACGTCGGACTGGACGGTGCCCAGCTGGTAGTCACCGGCGGCGATGGACTCGATATTGGCCTTGGAGCCGTCGGTGGAAACAACAGTCACATCGATGCCAGCATGGTTCTTGATGTACTGACCCAGAACGCCGCCGAAGGCGTAGTAGGTGCCGGAGGTGCCGCCGGTACCCATGGTCATCTTGGTGGCAGCACTGCCGCCGCAGGCGGCCAGGGTCATGGCCAGAGCCAGGACCAGCACGATGGAAATCATTCTTCTCATTTTCATATTCTTTTCCTCCTTGTCTCCGGGGACGGCCCCGGAAAAATGATGATGGGTGCATTATACAATTTGTTTTGCAACATTTCAAGTCGAAAATTGCAAAGCGAGCTGGGAAACCCCATTTGATAGGGAGATACCGAAAAAATTATGCAATTTTTCCGGCAGAAAAACTCCAATTTTTGCTGTTTTTTAAGCAAATCAAAAACGGCCCTTGTGCAAGCTGCACAAGGGCCGTTTTCAGGAAAATCAAATTTTACGCAAAACGCTGATTTGTTCGCGGAGCGCGGAAAAGTGTGTTTTTGGGGCGGACTTTAGCCGGAAATGGAATTAAATGGTAATAAGTTCGTACTGATCCTCGCCCAGACCGATCTTTTTCGCGTGGGCGATCTGGCTGCGCCAGTTGGTGTGGGGGAAGGAACCGGTCAGGTTGTCCAGGTCGGGCCGGTTGGCCTTGTCCAGCTTGGAGCCGGGGTTCACAGACTGGGCGTTGACCGCATCGGCGCAGGCCAGGTCCAGGGCCACGGGATCAAAGGAGGCGAACATACCTACATCGGGCACGATGGGCAGGTCGTTCTCCGCGTGGCAGTCGCAGTAGGGGCTCACGTCCCGAACCAGGGAGATATGGAAATGGGGACGGCCGTCCAGGATGGCCTTGGTGTACTCGGCCATCTTGTAGTTCAGAATCCGGCCTGCCTCCCGGTTGTCGTGGTAAATAGCCTTCACGGGGCATACATCCAGGCACCGGCCGCAGCCCATGCAGGTGACCCAGTCGATCTTATAGGTCTTGCCCTCCTTCTTGGGGCCCTCATGGGCGCAGTATTTGGCGCAGGTGCCGCAGCCGATGCACTTGGTCTCATCGATCAGGGGGCGGCCGTCGGAGTGCATGTCCCGCTTGCCCTCATTGGAGCCGCAGCCCATGCCCAGGTTCTTGATGGCGCCGCCGAAGCCGGCCTCCTCATGGCCCTTGAAGTGATTCAGGGAGATGACGATGTCTGCATCCATCACAGCCCGGCCGATTTTGGCGAACTTGACGTACTCGCCGCCCTCCACAGGCACAGCCACATCGTCGGTGCCCTTCAGACCGTCGGCGATGATCACATGGCAGCCGGTGGAATAGGGGGTGAAGCCGTTGAGATAAGCGGTCTCAATGTGGTCCAGAGCGTTCTTCCGGGAGCCCACATACATGGTGTTGGCATCGGTCAGGAAGGGCTTGCCGCCCAGGTCCTTGATGATGTCCACCAGCACCCGGGCATAGCCGGGCCGCAGGTGGGCCATATTGCCCAGCTCGCCGAAGTGGATCTTGATGGCCACAAACTTATCCTGGAAGTCGATCTGGTCGATACCGGCGGACATAATCAGCCGTGCCAGCTTCTGGGGCAGGGTCTCGGATGTGCCGGTGCAAAAGTCAGTGAAATAAACCTTGGGTGCCATGGGGGAGTACCTCCTCATATAATATCAAATATCAGTTTACCTGCTGGCTGTGAGAAAGTCAAGGCCGGGGTTTGGAATGGTAAATTATCGTTTAGCTTAATACCTTCCCCCTGGGGGGAAGGTGGCCCAAAGGGCCGGATGAGGGGACCGCAGTACGGTTTTTCGGAAGATTACCGTTCAATCAGGTGAGTCCCCTCATCAGTCACCGCTTACGCGGTGCCAGCTTCCCCCCGGGGGGAAGCTCTTGTAAACGGTAATTTATCTTCCCACCCGGAAAAAACCTCCCCGGGGAACCGGGGAGGGGGATGGGTACAGTTTATTCGGTGAAGGCCTCCACACCGCCCTGGGGACGGATGGACAGCACATGGCAGGCTCCCTGGCCCAGAGCCGCGTCCATACCGGCCACAAACTGAGGCAGAATGTCCATGGGCACGAAGGCCTGGATGGTACCGGCGAAGCCGCCGCCGTGGACACGGTAAGCGCCCCGGCCGTTCAGGTAATGCTCCGCCAGGCCCAGTGCCACGGCTACATCCTGATGGGCCTTGTAGCCCGCGGGAATGACGTTCTGCAGGTACATCCAGCTGGAGCGGCCGCTCTCCTTGATCAGCTGCAGGAAACCTTCAAAATCGCCCTTTTCCAGAGCCTCCACCTGCTTGGGAACTCTTGCGTTCTCCTGGTAGAAGTGGATGCAGCGCATCACAGCCCGGTCGCCGCAGGCCTTCCGCAGCTCAGGGATCCTGGCATAGAAATCGGCTTCGTCGATCTGGGTCAGGACCTCCTTGCCGAACTGGGCGGCAACGGCCTTGATCTCTCCGGGGACGGCGGCGTACTCGTCGGTCAGGTCCGCATGGTCGGCGCCGGAGTCGATGATGCACAGGGCATGGCCGGTGGCGGCAAAGTCGAAGCCCAGCGGTCGGATGACGGGGTTATCCTTGTCGAAAAAGTCGATGTTCACCAGGTTGCCCACGGCGGAGGCCATCTGATCCATGAGGCCGCAGGGCTTGCCGAAGAACACGTTCTCGGCGTACTGGCCGATCATGGCGATCTCCGGCTGGGAGACCTTGTTATCGAAGAACAGGCCGTTGATGATGGTGCCGATGAGCACCTCATAGGCGGCGGAGGAACTCAGACCGGAGCCGGGGAGGACGGTGGACTCGCAGTAGGCGTCGAAGCCCTTGACCTCGCAGCCCAGCTGGGTGAACCGGGCGGCAACACCCCGGATCAGGGCGGGGGTGGAGTTGATCTCGCTTTCCACAGGCGTCAGCTGATCCAGTTCTACCACACTCATGGGGTAGCCCTTGGACAGAATCCGGATGGTATTGGTGCCGTTTAAGCGTACGGCAGCCACGGTGTCCAGGTTCACGGCTGCGGCCAGAACGCGGCCCCGCTGGTGGTCGGTGTGATTGCCGCCAATCTCGGTGCGGCCGGGGGCGGAGAAATAGCGCTCAGGTGCGCCGCCGAAGTTCGCGGCAAAGCCCGCATCCAGAGCGGCACGGACATTGGGTTCCAGAATAAGCTTGGGTGCTGCCATAAGTAGTCCTCCAATATATACTCAGAAGCTATGCTTCCATATTTATGCATTTTCATTGTACCACCAAACTGCACAAAAAGAAAGGGCTTCTGCGGTTTTATTTTTACGATTGCGTGGCAGCTAAAGTGCCTGATGCGCTAAATTATCGTTTATCTATGTAGGGGCGCTCATTGAGCGCCCGCGCAGCAGGCAGTGCGGATTCGCCGCAATTACCGGCGAAATGGCGACATTGTACCGCCGGGCGATCAATGATCGCCCCTACATTCACGCCATTACATTGCGCCGCATAAACGATAATTTTCCGCACCAAATGGCAAAGCACAGAAACGCCCTTCCTGCGGAATTTCCGCAGGAAGGGCAAAGGATTACTTTCTGACAATGGGCAGCCACAGTTCGCAGTAGTGGGAATTGTTGACTATCTCATTTCCATCTTCAAAGGGCCAATGGATCACGCCAATCTCCGGGGCGTCCCGCAGCTCGTAGCCGGAGGTGGGAAGCCATTCGCTGATGGCTTTTTTCCGAAGCGCATCCATCTTCGCGGTGGGGAACATGCACCGCTCGGTTTCACAAAGAAGATAGGACCCGGCGGGAATGGGCACATGTTCAAAACGGGCCGCAATATCCGCCGGAATCTCCTGAAGATCCTCCAGCGCCCACTTGGGAAACTGATAAGCAAAGTAGAAATCGTATCCCTCTGCATCAAAATTGGTCAGGATCTGATAGGTGATTTCATGCTCGCGGCACATGCCTTCCAGAATGTACTGCTCCAACCGGGTCTCACAGGCAAAATTGTGGTCCTGCTCCTGCTTGTCGTTGGGGGAGCCTGTGAAGCGGCGCTTGTAGCCGGTGAGGAGCATAGCGGGCTTTTCTTCGATTTTGTAATTCATAATACTACCACCTTCCAGAGATACTTTGATAGACAGGCGGGAAAAGGATTTGAGGGTCACCCCGTCGCCCCTCGCCTGGGACGGTGTGATGCCGTGGAATTTCTGAAAAGCTTTGGCGAAGCTTTCGGGACTGTCGTAGCCATACTTGTATGCCACATCGATGACCTTTTCCCGGGTGTTGGCCAGTTCCAGTCCAGCCAGAGTCAGTCTGCGATTGCGGATGTATTCACCCAGGGTGTAGCCGCAGAGGATGCTGAAAACCCGCTGGAAATGAAAGGGCGAGGAGAAACTCTCCTTTGCAATGTATTCATAGTCCAGTTCCTCCGTAATATGATCCTCGATGTAGTTGATGGCGTGCTGTATTCCGGTGATCCAGTCCATATGCAATCCCTCCTGTCAGGTATCAGTATAGCACAGGGGAAGGCGAAAATCCTGATATTCCGTGCGTTCTGTTATCCGATTCCTACTATAGCACGGCTTACAGGACTTTTCAAATTCTGCCGGATGTGCTATGATAAGAAAAACTCGACAGGAGGAATCCGCATGAAACGAAAACTGCTGATCACCGGATTTGATCCCTTCGGGGGCGCGTCCATCAACCCTGCCTGGGAGGCGGTGAAGCTGCTGCCCGATACCATCGGTGACTTTGAACTTACCAAGCTGGAAATCCCCACGGTCTTCGGCCTGGCCACCGAAAAGGTGCTGGAAAAAGCCGCTGAGGTCCGGCCGGATGTGATCCTGTGCATCGGACAGGCCGGAGGCCGCGCCGCCGTGACCCCGGAGCGCATCGGCGTGAACATCCGGGACGCCAAAATCGCCGACAACGCAGGCAATCAGCCCGTGGGTCAGTTCGTGGCGGAGGAGGGCCCCGCCGCCTATTTCTCCACCGTCCCGGTGATGGTCATGGCCGATGCCATCCGGGCTGCGGGTCTGCCCGGCCAGGTGTCCAATTCTGCCGGTGCCTTCGTCTGCAACGACACCCTCTACGGTGTGCTGCATCACTATGCCGGTACCAATGTAAAAGTGGGCTTCATCCACGTGCCCTGGCTGCCCGAACAGGGAAGCCCCAACCTGCCCCTGGAGCAGACCGCACAAGCCCTGGAAGCCGCCATCCGGGCCTGCTGACATAAAACCCGGCGGCTCCGTCCGAAAAACGGAGCCGCCGAAAAATATTTTGGAAAAACGAAAAAAACTGTTGACATTTGCGTAACTTGTGCTATAATACAGAAGTCGTCCGGCACCGGACAACAAAATATGGGGGTATAGCTCAGCTGGGAGAGCGCTTGAATGGCATTCAAGAGGTCAGCGGTTCGATCCCGCTTATCTCCACCAGGAAGTCCTGAAATCGTAAGATTTCAGGACTTTTTCTTTTTATAATCCTGATATTTACCGGAGTTTGGGGTGATTCTCAAACCACCCCACAACACCCGATTTTCGCGCAACAAGCTGACTGGAACGCAACTGGAATTACGATGGTTTTACTCAGTCCATATAGTCTCTGTAGTTTCTTCCTGGCGGTTTAAAAATGCGTCATTGAACTGTTCCACAGCTCTCTGTCTGGCATTCTTTTCCGCGTGGGAATAATGCAGGGTCATCTTCATATCCGCGTGACCCGCAAAGCTCTGAATGGTTCTCACATCCGTATTGGTGCTCATCAGCAGTGTAACATAAGTATGTCGGCAGCTGTGCGGAGTCAGATAGCGGACACCTTCCACACTGGATATAGCCTTCTCATACTGATTGCCGAAATGAGAGGGATTGCAAGGATGACCAGGCTTCTTAGGAGATTCCCAGATAAACCTATTGGTCGTATCCCGTAGGAGTCTGGCGCAGTACTGTACCTTCTCAGGCACAAGCACGATGCGCTCACTGTCACGAGACTTGGGTGGACCAATAACTGCCGTACCCTTCTCTCGTTTGACCGCCTGCCGGATTTCAATATACGAACCGTCTTCTGCAATAAAGCGGGGCTCCAATGCCAGCAGTTCCTGAGTTCTCATGCCGGTGCACAGCATCAGGCGAATACTCCAACCGATCCAGTTTTCCGGAAGGTTTGCCATCAGAAGAGAAAACTCATCTACAGTAAAGGCTTCCTTCTCTTTCTGAGGACCTTTCTTGATCTTCTCCGCATACTTTGCCGGATTCTTGATCAGAATGTCATTCGCAATCGCTTTATCAAAGATCTGAGAAAGCATACTTTTGCACTTTGACTGCAGAGAGTCGGATAAGCCATCAAGCCGCAGCTTGGTCAGGAACATCTCTACATCCTTCGTCTTGATATCTGCAAGCTTCTTTCTGCCAAAATAGGCTTTCAAATGCTTGAGCATGTAGCGGTAGTTCTCATATGTTGCGGTGCCGATATTATCCTTGCGATTTTCAAGACACTCTTCAGCCCAGTCTGCAAATGCAATTTCCTTTCCCGTCAGGAGGCCATTTTCTTTATCCGTGATGTAATCCTGCATGGCTTTCAGTGCTTTTCGCTGGGTATCTCTGGTCCAGGTTTTAATATTTTTACGGCCATCAGGCTTCCAACCGTCCATGTATTGAGCCTGCCATTTGCCGCTGGGTAACTGTCGAACGGTACCTTCGCCGTTCGCTCTTTTCTTTGCCATTTTTGCTCCTTTCCGCTGGCAAATACGTTGGTCGTTATACGTATTATACCACATTTGTTCTAAAATAGATAGAATAGACATATTAACACTTAGTAAATTCTGCAAACAAAGAAACCGCCAGCAGAGCATCCACGAAGGATGCCCCGTTGGCGGTTTCCTGATCGATATGTACGGTATGTACGATGTTTTCTGGTCCCTTAGGAATCGCGCATATCGCACATATCGGACACACTGGTATCAAGTTTTAAGAAAATCATCTTATTGTTGTCGGCACGGTTTCTAACCAGCACAATGTCAAAACACTCTTTCAGATCAGTCTGGTGATCGTTCAGCTTCCTGGAAAGAGAATTGGGAGCGAGTTTCAGTCTGGGGTTGATCCTCTTCAGTTCATCCACCAGTGCCGCTGCGGTTCCCTGCCATGAGTTACACTCCGAAAGAAGTTCCGCAATGGCCATCAAGAGCGGATCCGATGCTTCAGGAGGCTGTTCATCCTCAAAGCCCACAAACTCCCAACACATAGTCTCCCTGTTCTGATGGAGAAGGATCTTTGCATCTTCAAAATCCCGGCTGGTCATGCTAAGAGATGCTTCCGGCAGCAATCGCTTGGGGCGTTCCAGTACCATCGCTCCGTCTGCGCAACCCATAATACCATTGGTGCCCGAAATCATCTCCATAATATCCTGGGATTCCTGCTTCCTGGTATGGTGTACCAATACAATGGCAATATCGAAACGTTCAGCCAGATGCTTAAACACAGTCATGAATGCGTAGTCATCCGCATAGGCACTGTTGCTCCAGCCAATATCCCGGACCTTGATCAAAGTATCCACAATAATCAGCTTTGTTTCCGGATGAGCCTTCATATAACTGGAAATCTGCTGTTCAAAACCATTCCCCAGGATCTCGGCTTCGGTTGCAAATGTAATATTTCCGGTTTCTCCGTCGCAGATCCGAAGAAGACGCACCTGAATTCTGCGTTCCGTATCCTCAAGCGAGAGATACAGAACATCGCTTTTAATGGTCTTTCGGTTCCACAGAGGAAGCCCCATACTGATATGATGGGCAATCTGCAGAACAAGCCAGGACTTGCCGATTTTTGAAGCACCGGCAAGGATGTAAAGACCCGGTGCCAGCATGCCCTGAATCAATTCCAGAAGCGGATCGAAATCCTTCTGGATCAGTTCCTCTGCCGTAATGGTGCTCAACGCAGAAATCCGAATACCCAGCTTCCGGCAGACATCAACAATCGCCTGCTCCTCGGTTTTCATGCCAAAATACTCTTTTGCGTATTTCACTGCATCCCCTTCTACCTTGCATTCGGGGCAAGACCAAAAGT